>JALZBH010000042.1 GCA_030947625.1 Actinomycetota bacterium | reverse complement strand
AACGACGTACAACAGGTGCAGATGCTGGTGCTGATGTCGTGCACGCTGATGGTGGCTGCGCCGATCATGATGGTCGGCGGCGTGATCATGGCGATGCGCGAGAACCTCGGCCTGTCCTGGCTGCTGGCGATCTCCGTCCCGGCACTACTGGTCTCGGTGAGCTTCATCGTGACCCGCATGGTGCCGAGCTTTCGGCTGATGCAGGAGCGCATCGACGAGGTCAACCGGTTGCTGCGCGAGCAGATCACCGGCGTCCGCGTGGTCCGCGCGTTCGTGCGCGAGCCGCACGAGACCGAGCGGTTCGCCCGGGCCAACGGCGAGCTGACCTCCGTCGCGGTCACGGCCGGCCGGTGGCTGGCCACGATGTTCCCGACGGTGATGCTGATCCTCAACGTCTCCAGCGTGGCGGTGCTGTGGTTCGGCGGCCACCGGGTCGAGAACGGCCAGATGCACATCGGGGCGCTCACCGCGTTCCTGGCCTACCTCGTGCAGATCCTGATGTCGGTGATGATGGCGACCTTCATGCTGATGATGGTGCCGAGGTCTGCTGTCTGCGCCGACCGGATCATGGAGGTGCTCGACACCGCGTCCAGCGTCGTACCCCCTGCCGACCCGGTGACCACGATCTCCCAGCACGGCGTACTCCAGTTCGACGCCGTGGAGTACGCCTATCCCGGGGCGGACCTGCCGGTGCTTCGCGACGTGAGCTTCACCGCCCTACCCGGCCAGACAGTGGCCGTGATCGGCTCGACAGGCGCCGGCAAGTCGACGCTGGTCAACCTGGTCTCGCGGTTGTTCGACGTCACCGGTGGCGAGGTCATGGTCGGCGGGGTCGATGTACGCCGGCTCGACCCGGACCTGCTGTGGAACACGATCGGCCTGGTGCCGCAACGCGCCTACCTCTTCAGTGGCACCGTCGCGAGCAACCTGCGCTACGGCAGGCAGGACGCCACCGACGCTGAGATGTGGGCCGCACTGGAGGTCGCCCAGGCCCGTGAGTTCGTCGAGGCGATGCCCGACCGTCTCGAGTCTCACGTCGCCCAGGGCGGCACGAACCTCAGCGGCGGCCAGCGACAGCGACTGGCGATCGCCAGGGCGCTGATCCGCGCGCCGGAGATCTACCTGTTCGACGACGCGTTCTCCGCGCTCGACCTGGCCACCGACGCCCAGCTGCGTAGGGCGATGCGGCCGGTGACCAGAGACTCAACGGTGCTGATCGTGGCTCAGCGGGTCAGCACGATCCGGGATGCGAACCAGATCCTGGTGATGGAGGACGGGCTGATCGTCGGCCGCGGGACTCATGACGAGCTGCTCGAGACCTGCGAGACCTACCGCGAGATCGTCGAGTCGCAGCTCAGCGCGCAGCAGGCGGCATGACCACCTCGGCACAGCAACCGGCCAGCGGGTCGGGCAACGGCCAGCTCAAGGAGACCGAGCGGATCCAGGCAGGTCCCGGCCCCGGCCGGGGCCCGTTCGGCAGCGCGATGGTGGGCCAGAAGGCCTCCGCGTTCGGTCCCTCGGCCAAGCGGATGCTGGCCCGGATGCGCCCGGAGCGGGGCAAGGCGATTGCGGTCGTCGTACTCGCCCTTGCCAGCGTCGGGCTGACCGCACTCGGACCCAGAATCCTCGGGCGGGCCACCGACCTGATCTTCGCGGGCCTGTTCGGCAAGCAGATCCCGGCCGGCACCAGCCAGGCGCGGGCCGTGGCCGGGCTCCGGGCCGATGGTCAGCGCCGGTTGGCCGACATGCTGGCCTCGATGCACCACGTCGTACCCGGCCATGGAGTCGACTTCACTGCAGTCGCGAACGTGCTCCTTCTCGTTCTCGGGGTGTACGTCGTCGCCGCGCTGCTGGCGTGGTTGCAGGGTTACCTGCTCAACGACGTCGTCCAAGGCACCGTCCTGCGGATGCGCAGCGACGTCGAGGACAAGGTCAACCGGCTGCCCTTGAGCTACTTCGACACCCAGCCGCGCGGCGAGCTGCTCAGCAGGGTGACCAACGACATCGACAACATCAGCCAGACCCTGCAACAGACGATGAGCCAGCTGCTCACGTCGTTGCTGACCGTGGCAGCGGTGCTCTCGATGATGTTCTGGATCTCGCCGCTGTTGGCGCTGGTCGCGATGATCTCGGTGCCGGTGTTGATTGTGGTGACCAAGGCGATCATGGGTCGTTCGCAGGGAATGTTCATCCAGCAGTGGCGGCGCACCGGCAAGCTCAACGCCCACATCGAGGAGACCTTCTCCGGACACGCGCTGGTCAAGGTCTTCGGCCGGCAGCGCGAGGTCGAGCGGGTCTTCGCCGAGCAGAACGACGAGCTCTGCCAGGCCTCGTTCGGGGCCCAGTTCGTCAGCGGGCTGATCATGCCGTTGATGATGTTCATCGGGAACCTCAACTACGTGGTGATCGCGGTCATCGGCGGACTCCGCGTGGCCAGCGGGTCGATTTCCCTGGGCGACGTTCAGGCGTTCATCCAGTACTCCCGGCAGTTCGCCCAGCCGCTGACTCAGGTCGCCTCGATGGCGAACCTGCTCCAGTCTGGTGTCGCGTCCGCCGAGCGCGTCTTCGAGCTCCTCGACGCTCAGGAGCAGACCCCCGAGGAGTCCGGGGCCGCACCCCCGGCAGGCGAGCGGCACGGTGAGGTTCGGTTCGAGCACGTGTCGTTCTCATACGATGCCGACAACCCGCTCATCGAGGACCTGACCCTGCGCGCCGAGCCGGGACAGACCGTGGCGATCGTCGGGCCGACCGGCGCCGGCAAGACGACGCTGGTCAACCTGGTCATGCGCTTCTACGAGGTCGACAGCGGCCGGATCACCCTCGACGGCGTGGCCATCGCCTCGATGCCACGGTCGGTGCTGCGAGGCCAGATCGCAATGGTGCTCCAGGACACGTGGCTGTTCGGCGGCACGATCCGCGACAACATCGCCTACGGCCGACCCGGGGCGACCGAGGCGGAGATCCTGACCGCCGCGCAGGCGACGTTCGTCGACCGGTTCGTGCACTCGCTACCCCAGGGGTACGACACCGTCATCGACGAGGAAGGCTCGAACCTCTCCGCCGGAGAGCGCCAGCTGGTCACGATCGCCCGGGCCTTCCTCGCCGACCCCGAGCTGCTGATCCTTGACGAGGCGACGTCGTCGGTGGACACCCGCACCGAGCTGCTGCTCCAGCATGCGATGGCCGCCCTGCGCACCGAACGTACGTCGTTCGTCATCGCGCACCGGCTGTCCACCATCCGCGACGCCGACCTGATCCTGGTGATGGAGCACGGCTCGATCGTCGAGCAGGGCAACCACGAGTCCCTCCTCGCTGCCGACGGTGCCTATGCCCGGCTCTACAACACCCAGTTCGCAGCGGCCGATTCCACGGCCGTTCTCGCCTGAGGACAGTCCCCGAAATGGGTTGAGGCGGAGGTCGCTGAGGCCTACGGTTGGAGGACACGGGAAAGGAGGTGGTCCAGCAGATGATTTCTTCTAGGACGCGTGAGGTGGCTGCGCGCTAGCAGCACACCAGTCAGCAGTGGCTGAGCGCCGGGAGGCGCCTGGTGTTGTTGGCGAAAATCTCGCAGTCACCCGACTCGCAGGCGATCCGGTGCGTCCCCCGGTCTGGCTCGTTTCTGAGCCGCGCCTGCGGGTCGCTGCGTTCGGGTAACCTCGCAGCAACCCCGACATTGACGAAGCCGAGGTCGCATGAGCCAGCCCGGCCCAGAGAACCGCCCAGACAGGCGCCCAGACAGGCGCCCAGACAAGCGTCCAGACAAGCGTCCAGACTCCCTTCGCTCCCTGGAACATGAGCTGGAGGTGCTGATCAGGCGCATCCACCGGGCCAAGTTCGAGCGGGCCAAGCTGGTGCACCCCGAGCTCACCCCGACGTCGTACTCCATCCTGAACGCTCTGGCCGAGGTCGGTTCCCAACGCTCCACGGACCTGGCCGACATGTTCGCCATCGACAAGGGCGCGGTCAGCCGCCAGGTTCAGATCCTCGAGGACCTCGACCTGATCGAACGTACGCCGGATCCCGACGACGGGCGCGCTGCCCGGCTCTCACTGACCGAGGTCGGCCTCCAACGCATGCATGCGGTGATCGAACAACGGCGCATCCGGTTCGAGGACCGGCTCTCGGACTGGACGACTCCCGAGGTCGACGAGCTCGTCGGCCTGCTGGCTCGTTACAACCGCTCGCTCAGTTGACCACCCACACCGCGGTGTCGGGGGGGAGCCCTGCGTCCACCGCTGCGCTGCTGAGCACGACGTCGCCGACTGGCATCGGCACCGCCTCGGTCGAGCAGTTCAACGCCACCAAGAACCCACCGCGGCGAAACGCCACTACCCCAGCGCCCAGGTCGACGATCTCGATGTCCGCCTCAGGAAGTAGCCGGCGCTGCGCCAGCGCGTGTCGGTAGAAAGCCCAGGTCGACGCCGGGTTCGCCCGCTCCGCCTCGACAGTGAGGTCCCCCCAGCCGGCCGGCTGCGGCAGCCAGGGCGTGCCCGTCCCGTTGCCGTACGGCGGGGCCGTACCCGACCACGGGATCGGCACCCGACAGCCGTCCCGCCCCAGCCCTCGCCCGTTGAGGAACTCGGGATCCTGCCGCTGCGCCCTGGGTACGTCGACCTGCTCCAGACCCAGCTCCTCGCCCTGGAAGATGTACGCCGAACCGGGCAGCGCCAGCATCATGCAGGTTGCCGCTCGGGCCCTGGCCAGGCCGGTCGGCCCACCGCCGTACCGGGTCGGCGGCCGCACCACGTCGTGGTTGGCCAGCACCCAGGTCGCCGAGGCATCCACGCTGGCGACCGAGGCCAGCGTCAGCGTGATCACGTCCGCGAACGCCGCGGCCGACCACGGCGCCTCCAACCAGTGGAAGTTGAACGCCTGTTGCAGCTCGTCGGGGCGGCAGTAGGCCATCGTCCGGGCCGGGGTCGGCGCCCAGGCTTCGGCGACGGCCATCCGGTCGCCGTCGTACTCGGCCAGCACCTGGTGCCAGTGCCGGTAGATCTGGTGCACCTCGGGCTGGTCCCACATCGGGCAGTCCGGCGCAGACCCGCCGACACACTGCGTCGGATCCGCGGCATCGGGCAGGCCGGCCGCCTTGCGCAGCCCGTGCGCAACGTCGACTCGGAAGCCGTCCACCCCGCGGTCGAGCCAGAATCTCAGCGTCGTGTCGAAGTCGGCGGCGACCTCGGGGTTGGTCCAGTCGAGGTCGGGCTGGGAGCGGTCGAACAGGTGGAGGTACCACTGACCGTCCGGCACCCGGGTCCAGGCGGGGCCGCCGAACACCGACAGCCAGTTGTTCGGCGGCCGGTCGTCCCTGCCGCCGTCGCGGAAGAGGTACCGCGCTCTCGCGGCGCTGCCCGGCGTGGCGGCCAGCGCCTCGACGAACCACGGATGGTCTTGGGAGGTGTGGTTCGGGACGATGTCGATGATCACCTTGAGGCCGAGCTCGTGCGCCCGGACAAGCATCGCGTCGAACCCGGCGAGGTCGCCGTACGCCGGGTCGACCGACCGGTAGTCGGCCACGTCGTACCCGTGGTCGTGCTGAGGGGAGGGGTAGAACGGGGTGATCCAGATTGCGTCGACACCGAGCTCGACCAGGTCCGGCAGCCGAGAGGTGATCCCGGCCAGGTCACCGATGCCGTCGGCTCCGGAGTCGGCGAAGCTGCGGACGTAGATCTGGTAGCAGACCGCCTCTTGCCACCAGGGCGCCGGACTCACCGGGCGACCGGCGAGCTGAAGCGGTCCGGTTCGACGGCGACCCACACCTGCCTCGCGCGGCCGACGATGCGCCCGTCGGCGTCGTGCAGCGTGGTGGCGGCCATCGTCTTGCGGCCCTCGCGTCCCAGCACCTGCCCCATCACCACGTGCGGCTCGCCGATCACCGGCAGCTCGTCGACGACCGCGGTCATCTGGGCAAGTACGACCATCCGGTCCCCGAAGTCACCGGCCCAGCCGCCGGCGCAGTCCAGAGCCGACCAGGTGCCCGCCAGGCAGGCTCGGCGGGGGGTATCGGCGTACTCGTGATAATCGGCCGCGATCGACTCGTCTGGCGTCCAGGGTGCGGCGACGCGGGTGCCGGCGTCGGGGGAGTCACCGGGCTCGACGGGCGCTGGTCCCACTGGGCCCGGGAAGATCCGGAGCCCGTCGGGGCGGTCGGTTCCGCAGGCGAAGCAGGTGGGAAAGGGATGGAACGAGAATCCCGGGTACGCCGCACTCGCCGTCTGTGCCTCGGCGTACGAGACCGGCTCGACCGGATCGATCTCCGCGGTGACGACCGTTGCCTCGGCGATCACCGCTCCGCCGAAGCTCAGCTGGACCCGCTCGCCGTGCTCGGCAACCTGCATCGAGGCGTCCAGCGGCGTCGGCTGGCGCAGCGACACGGTGACGGCGCGGGCAGCCGGCGCGGCCCCGACGAGATGGTGCGCCAGGCTGCCGGCGACGTACCCTCCGTTGCCGGACCCGGGCGGCCCGCAGTAGCGGCGGGGGATGACCAGGTGTTCGTTCACGGGGCCAGCCTCCCCTTGATCGCCGGCGCGGAGCAAACCGCCCCGCTGCCATGAGCGAGGGCGAAACCCGGAATTGGCGATTACCGACGCATGCGGCATTCATCCCATATGTTGGATTTGTATGTTTTCCCTAAGTGGGGGTGCGGGTGGGTTCGTCGTCGCGCTTACCGCTACGAGAGTCCTTGAACCGAAAGGCACACCATGCATCTGCCTCCTGTCCCCCGAAGCCGCACCGCCGCCGTCGCTGCCGGTGCCGCAGTGTTCGTGCTCATCGGTGGCACCGGCGCCATCGCCGCGTCGCAGATCACCTCCGAGCAGATCAAAGACCACACGATCCGCGGCGTTGACATCGCCAACGACACGGTCACGTCGCTGAACATCCACAACGGTTCGATCATCGAGAAGGACCTCTCCGCGCCGCTGGCCGCAAAGATCAACGCCAACGCCAACAAGATGACCGCGGACCCCAACTGGGGCGTGATCGACCGTAACGTGATCGGCAACGGCGACGCCTACCTGCGCTTCGGCCCGACGCCCGGCGTACCAATGGGGGTCGGCAGCCTGGGCATCCGCACCGGTTCGGGGACCGACAAGGCGGCCTTCGGAAACCAGACCACCGTCGCGGGCCAGAAGTTGAGCGACATCACCAACCCGCATTACTCCGTGTATGCCAGTGGAGAAGATCTCGGCATCAGTCCCACCAACCTGCCGAGCCTGGCGTTCGAGATCAACCCGCACACCGCCCGCACCTACTCGACCCTGGTCTACGTGCCGACTGCCGACACCACGCCCGGCGCTTGGATGGTCCAGGACGGCTCCACGACGACTCCGCGGTGGTACTTCACCGGCGGCCTCGGTCAAGACACCAGCTGCAACCAGGTGACGTACTGCACCTTTGCGGACGCGAAGGCCAAGGTGCCGGACGCCACGCTGATCAGCGTCCAGATCACCAAGGGCCGCGACAACGCGTTCTCCGGAGCGGTCGACAAGCTGGAGTACGACGTCACCGGCATCGGCACCAAGACGTACAACTTCGAGCCGGACGGCGTGTTCGTCAACTAGAGCTGAGCTCCACCCACGTCACTGTGAAGGGCCGGCCTCCTCGGGAGCCGGCCCTTCGCTTACGTCCAAGCCATGGTCCAGACTGAGTGCGTGAGCGACCTGATCGACACCACCGAGATGTACCTACGGACGATCTACGAGCTGGTCGAAGAGGGCATCGTGCCGCTGCGGGCGCGGATCGCGGAGCGGCTGCACCAGAGCGGCCCGACGGTCAGCCAGACGGTCTCACGGATGGAGCGCGACGGTCTGGTGATCGTCGAGGACGACCGGCAGCTCCGGCTCACCGAGGAGGGGATGAGCCTGGCGACGCGGGTGATGCGCAAGCACCGGCTCGCGGAGCGGCTGCTGGCCGACGTGATCGGGCTGGACTGGGAGCTGGTGCACGAGGAGGCGTGTCGCTGGGAGCACGTAATGAGCGAGAGCGTCGAGCGACGGCTGCTCGAGCTGCTCGGACATCCCACCGAGTCGCCGTACGGCAACCCGATCCCGGGTCTGGCCGAGCTGGGGGAGAGTGGCTCGGGCGAGGACTTCATGGCGGGGGTCGAGCCACTCAGCGTGGTGGTGGCGCGCGAGAGCGACCGGGTGCGGGTGCGGGTGCGGCGGATCTCCGAGGAGATGCAGAAGGACGAGTCGCTGATGGGCGCCCTGCGTCGCGCGGGTGCGACGCCGGGCGAGGTGGTCTCGGTGTCACCGACCGAGGTCGGGGTGCTGGTGGGCAGCTCGGGTGAGACCGCCGAGATCCTTCCGGAGGCGGCGGAGCACATCTTCGTCAAGCGGGTCTGAGCGCGGCCGCTTCGCGGGCGAGCTCACCGAGGAGCTCGCTGCACCCGGCGTCGATCTTGCACGTCGCCAGGTCGTCGCCACGCGTCGGCCCGCGGTTCACGATCACCACCGGGATGCCCTGGCGCGCCGCCTGCCTGACGAACCGGAAGCCGGACATCACCGTCAGCGTCGAGCCGGCCACGAGCAGGGCCTCGCTCTCCTCGAGAGCAGCCTGAGCCCGCTCGACGCGGTCCATGGGGACGTTCTCGCCGAAAAACACCACATGCGGCTTGAGCCGGCCACCGCACTGTGCGCATCCGGGTACGACGAACCGGCTGGTGTCCTCGAGCTCGACATCGCCGTCCGGCCGGGCAACCAGACCAGCCTGCCGGCCGGCGTACCCGGGGTTGAGCCGGGCCATCTGCGCCTGCACCACCGGACCGGGGGTGAGCGAGTGACAGTCCAGGCAGACCACCTCACCGACTCGGCCGTGCAGGGCGACCAGGTTCGGCTGGCCGGCCCGCTCGTGGAGGCCGTCGACGTTCTGGGTGAGCAGCATCCGCAGCGGTCCGTGGCCGAGCCGGGCCAGCGCCTGGTGGCCGGCGTTGGGGACGGCGTCGCGCATCCGCGACCAGCCGACATGCGCGCGGGCCCAGTACCGCTGCCGGCTCTCCGGGCCGGAGACGAACTCCTGGTAGGTCATCGGCATCCGGACCCTGTGCCCGGCTCCTCGATAGTCCGGGATGCCCGAGTCGGTCGAGACTCCCGCCCCCGTCAGGGCAACGAACGAGCTGCTGGCCAGCCGGCTCAGAGCCGCACGGGCTGCCCCGGTTACCAGGTCATCGGGCATAGCGCAGCTCGGCGCGTGCCCGCGCCTTGGCCGCCTCGGCGTCGCGGTCCTTTGGCGGAGCGGCGGTGGTGAGCCCGTCGAGGAGCCGGCTGGTGGCCGCGGTGACCTCGGCAACCGCCCGGTCGAAGGCCGCCTGGTTCGCCTGCGACGGTCGCGTCGAGCCGCTGATCTTGCGCACGTACTGGACGGCGGCGGCTTGGACCTCCTCCGCTGAGGCAGGGGGAGCGAAGTTGTGCAGGGTGCGGATATTGCGACACATGTTCCGAGCGTACGCCGGGCAGCGGACCGCTCAGCCGGCCGTTCAGCCGACCGTTCAGCCGACTGGGACCAACCTCACGGTGCTGCCTACCAACGCCACCCGGCCTCCGCCCAGCGGCAGCGCCCGGACCTGCTCGCCACCGGGCGACGGCAGGTCCCGCACGGTGAGCATGCCGCTGGGTCCGACTCGAAGGAGCACCATCCGGAATCGAAGCACGTTGTCAGACCAGGTGCTCATCGAGGTGACCGCGGCGCTCGCACCGGGCAGCCAGGCGAACTGGTGCGGGTCCTGCAATGCCGCGAAGTCGGTCTGTGCGCCGAAGGTCGCGGTCGAGACACGCCTGGGGTGGGTCGCGTCGCCGACGTCGTACACCGCAGCCTGGGCACCGAGGTTCGCACCGGCCTTGTCGCCCCGGATGCCCAGCGCCAGAATCCGGTGGCCGCCGATCGGGTGCAGGTAGCCGGAGAAGCCGGTCACCTTCAGCTCTCCCAGCTCGCGTGGATGCGCCGGATCGGTGAGGTCGACGGCGTAGAGCGGGTCCACCTGCCGGTAGGTCACCAGCACGGCCAAGCTGCCCAGCCAGCGCACGGACTGCAGGCTCTCGTTGCGTCCGAGCCCGGCTGCGCGGCCGATCTGCAGCAGTCGGCCGTTCCGCTCGGCGAGTACGACGATCGCGTTGTCAACGGGCCGATCGAACGACTGCTGCCGGGTCACCGCAACGCGCAGCGTGCCGGCGTACTCGTCCAGCGACCAGCGGTCCTTGACCGTCCCGCGGACTGACCCTGAGCCGACGTACGACGCCGAGGTGCCGTCCAGCGCAAACGCATGGATCCGCGTCGTCGGGGCTCCGAAGGGCCGCGGCATCGGTGGCTGCGGCATGGTCGGCTGGGCGGTCGGGCGGCCGTAGGGCACCGTGGCCAGCTGGTCGTGGTACGCCGTGCTGGTCACGTAGAGGCGGTCAGCAGACGAGTAGACGTTCTCGCCAGCAGCGATCACGGCGACGCTGGAACGCCTTGTGGGGTTGGCGATGGAGAAGCCGGAGACTGCTACGGTCTGCTCACCCGACTCCGTTGCGGAAGGCCGGTAGACGTGCCCGCAGCCGACCAGCGGGCTGCGCCTTCCGGTCAAGTTGTCGGTGAGCGACGGCAGCCAGTCGCCGATCCTGGTGTGTCGGACCACCCATTGGTTACGCCGCGTGGCTGCCCTCAGGCTCAGCTGGTGGGGACCGCCGGGGGACACGAAGCTCAGCTGCGGTCGGCCGGTGGAGGTCACCACCCGTACTACGTCGCCGTACTGCCGCACCGACACGTCGGTACCGGAGTACGTCGCATCGGCGACCACCCGCGGACGCGCTGGATCGGAGATGTCGAGGTCGACCAGACGCGTGTTGCCAAGGCTGCCGCCGTCCAAGGCCGGCATCGACGGTGGCATCGACCGGGGGGCGCCCAGCGTCCGCAGCATCGGGATCCCGGTTTGCGCGACCAGCACCACGTGATGTCCGACCAGCAACAGCTGTGCCCCGATGAGCTCGACGGGCAGCCTGAAGGAGCCCACGTCCTGCGGCTGAGCTCCGGTCACATCGGTGAGCACCAGCCGTTGGCCGCCGACCAGGCGGACGACCAAGCGGCCGTCTGTCTTGGCGACATCGGGCTCGTCGACGCTGGACTCCTGGGTGTTCGTGCCGGTTGCGCTGGCCGCCTGGCCCGAGGCCGTCCCAGCTGTTGCCCCCGGTGCCGACGGGGCGCCAGGCATCCGCCCGCCGGGCGAGCCGGCCATCCTGACTGCATAGATCGGTGGCGGGTTCCAGCCGTACGGGCCCACCTTGCCGATCGATCCGGCGACGTACGACTCGAGCAACGAGCTGCACGAGGCGGCCACCCGCAGCGCGCCGGCGTATGCCGTCGGTCGTGGTGTCGGTGTCGAGTCCCGTCCACCAGCAGCGACGAAAAGTCCGGTGCCGACTAGCCCGGTGCCGGCTAGCCCGGTGCCCAACAGCAGAGTGGCCAGCGTCGAAACGGCCCGGCGCCTGATGCTGCTCGTCATCTGGATGAGACGTGGGCCGGCCGGGGTAGGTTCCACGCGAGACTGGGGCGCCCCAGTCCGCTGAGCCGAGGAGCCGCATGCCTGACGACCGTGAGTTCGATATCGTGCTCTTCGGAGCGACCGGATTCACCGGAGAGCTCGCCGCGGCGTACCTGGCCGAGCATGCTCCGACGGGTTGTCGCTGGGCGCTGGCCGGCCGGAACACCGCGAAGCTGGGAGCGGTGCGCGCCAAGCTCGCCGGCACCCAGCCAGCACTGGCCGATCTGGCGCTGCTGTCTGCCGATGTGACGGACCGGCAGTCGCTGACCCGCATAGCCGAGTCGGCGCGGGTCGTGATCACTACCGTCGGGCCGTACCTGCTGTACGGCGAACCGCTGGTTGCCGCCTGCGCCGAGGCGGGCACGGACTACGTCGACCTCACCGGGGAGCCCGAGTTCGTCGACCGGATGTACCTCGAACACCACGACACCGCGGTCCGCACCGGAGCCCGCCTGGTGCACAGCTGCGGCTTCGACTCGATTCCGCACGACCTCGGCGCGATGTTCACCGTCCAGCAGCTCCCCGACGACGTGCCGATCACGCTGCGGGGTGTGGTCCGGTCGGCCGGGCAGTTCTCCGGGGGCACGTTCCATTCCGCAATGACCGCGTTCTCGCGCGGGGGGCAGATGAAGGCGGCAATGACCGCCCGGCGGAAGATGGAGCCGCGGCCAACGGGGCGGCGGTCCCGGGCGGTGGCCGGCAGGCCTGGCCGCGACTCCGAGCTCGGGCTTTACCTCTTGCCGTTGCCCACGATCGACCCGTTGGTGGTGGCCCGCTCGGGAGCGGCGCTGGTGTCGTACGGACCGGACTTCAGGTACTCCCACTACGCCGGGCTGAAGACGCTGCGCTACACCGTCGGTGGCGCGCTCGGCGCGACCGGCATGGTGCTCGCAGCCCAGGTGCCACCGGCACGGAAGTTCCTGATGGGCAAGGTGAAAGCGGGCGGCGGGCCGTCAGAGGCCAGACGGGCGAAGTCGTGGTTCAGCGTCGACTTCATCGGCCAGGCGGGCGAGCGGGAGGTGCACACGCGAGTCGCCGGTGGCGACCCCGGGTACACCGAGACAGCGAAGATGCTCGCCGAGTCCGCGCTCTGCCTGGCGTACGACGACAACCCGTCGACGGCCGGCCAGGTGACCACGGCTGTGGCGATGGGCGAGCAGCTGCTGGCCCGGCTGCGGGCGGCGGGACTCACCTTCGAGGTGTGCTGAGCAGCGGCTAGTGCGCCGGTCCCGGTACGGACGCGTCGGACCGGACGACCGGCTGCGGCGTCGTGAGCTTGGTGTTGATCCGGCGCAGGAAGATCACCAACGTGGGTACGACGTACGCCACCCAGACGACGGCCTGCAGCCAGGTAGTGACCGGCGAGAAGTTGAAGATGCCCTTGAGCAGCGTGCCGAGCCACGACGTGGGCGGGATCTGCCTGCTGATGTCGAAGGCGATGCTATTCGCGCCGGGGAGTATACCGGCCTGCTGCAGGTCGTGGACGCCGTAAGCAAGCACGCCGGCGGCCACCACGATCAGGATCACCCCGGTCCAGGCGAAGAACTTCGACAGGTTGATCTTGAGCACGCCCTTGTAGAAGCCGTAGCCGAGGGCGACCGCGGTGAGCAGACCGAGGAGCGCCCCGATCAGCGGACGGGTGGTGTTTCCACCGATGCCGGTGGCTGCCTGCGTGGCCGCCCAGAGGAAAAGTGCGGTCTCGAGCCCCTCGCGGCCGACCGCGAAGAGAGCGACCAAAGCCAGGCTGACGCCTCCGGTGACGGCGGCCGTGTCGATTCGACCGCGTAGCTGACCGGACAGTCCACGAGCATGCCTGGCCATCCAGAACACCATCCAGGTGACCAGCCCGACCGCGATGATCGACAGGGTGCCGCCGATGCCTTCCTGTGCCGAGTCGCTGAGCTGCCGCGGGCCCCAGGTGAGCAGTGCGCCGAAAGCGAGTGAGATGACGACTGCCGCGGAGACTCCGGCCCAGATGCGGGGGAGCAGGCGGCGGCGGTCGGACTTGACCAGGTAGGCGATCAGGATCACCACGACGAGGCTGGCTTCGAGGCCCTCTCGCAGGCCGATCAGGTAGTTGGCGAGCACATCTCTCCACGGCGGCTAGGGCAAGTAGGTAAGGCTTGCCTAAGGAACCTAGCATCCGTCCGTGGCCGGCGCAATCGATGATGAACGTGCCCCAGGCCAGAGTCGAACTGGCGACCTTTCGCTTAGGAGGCGGCTGCTCTATCCACTGAGCTACTGGGGCGGGACGTGCGGACTTGATTGTGGAAAACCCAGCGGGTGCACGTGTCGTGCGTGAATGCGTGATGGATTCTAGGGGTTCCGGCCTTCGGGAGACTTGTGGCGTGCCCGTCCAGGGGCTTTTGGTCGACGGAGGGTGTCGAGGACTGCGCCGGGCAGCGTCCTGAGTGGTGTTTGAGTCTGTCGTTCGCTAGTTAGGCGGCGTCTGGTGGGTCGTACTCGTGTTGGCGGTGTGCCTCGGTGTGGAAGACATGACGTGCCCAGGCGTTTTCGGCGACGGCGGCGAGGAGCACGATGCTGGTCTGGTTGTGGACGCCCCAGGCGGGAAGGCGTCGGCCGTAGAAGGCGCGCTCGAGCTGGTTGTTCAGCGATTCGGAGTCTTGGCGCATCCCGTACAAGCGCGCATGGTGGGTCGTGGTGGTGGGAGTGATGCGTAGGTACTCGGTGCGGTTGAACCCGGTGCGCCTGTTGGCGGTGGTGGGAAGCAACGGTTCCCACCACTCATGCCTTGTCCCAGCTCCGGTCTCGCTCTGGTCGGGGTGGTGGGGGCAGGCCAGGGTGTAGCGGGCGTAGAACTGGTGGTCGAGTCTGACTGCGTCGTCGGACTGAGCGTCAGCTCCTCCCCACATGTGGTTCCGGTAACAGACGGTCGCGGCCGTGCGTCTCATCGGTCCCGGAACGTCCTGATGGCACTGAGCAACGCGA
>JALZBH010000149.1 GCA_030947625.1 Actinomycetota bacterium | reverse complement strand
CGAGATCACCGGCTGGACCGAGGACGAGCTCGTCGGGCGGATTCTGTGGGAGCGGTTCTCCCCCACCCCACGGCTGGCCGTCTCCCAGGAGCGGTTCGTCCAGCTGCGAAACCGGACCCTCGGCATCGGCGACGGCGGCGACGGTGGCGACGCGGGCGGCCTTGGAGGCGGGGACGGCATGGATGGCGGGGCCGGCGTGCTGCTGGAGGTGCCGACTGCGGACGGCGGCCAACGACAGGTGATCATGCGTAGCGGCGCGGTGCTCGACGACGACGGCGAGCCGAGTCACCTGGTCATGATCGGCGTCGACGTCACCGCTGAGCGAGACGCCGCGGGGCTGATGGTGCACCTGTTGGATGCCGCCGCCACGACCGCAATCGTCGGCACCGACCTACAGGGAGGTGTGACGATCTTCAACAGGGGCGCCGAGATGATCTTGGGGTACGACAGGGACTCGGCACGGCAGATGTGCTTCGAGAAGTTCCTGGTCGACGACGAGATGGCGGCGTACGCGGAGTCGACCGGCTACGAGCCCGGCTTCGAGTCGTTGGTCGCCCGGATCGGGCGAGACGGTGTCCCCGAGACCCGGGACTGGACCTGGGTCGGGCGGAGCGGCCAGACAGCCATCGTCTCGATGACCAGCCAGCCGGTCACCAACAGCTTCGGGAAGCCGATCGGCTACCTCTTCGTGGGCCAGGACGTCACCGGCGAACGGCTCAGCAAGGACACCTTGGTGCGCGCGCTGGATCGGGAGCGAGAGGCCAGCGACCGGCTGCGCGGGCTCGACCATGCCAAGAACAGCTTCATCTCCACGGTCAGCCACGAGCTTCGTACTCCAATGTCCAGCATCGTGGGGTACGCGGAGATGCTGCAGGACGGCATGGTTGGACGGCTCGCGCCCGAACAGCTCCGCGTCATCGACGCCATCGTCCGCAACGGCCAACGTCTTGGCACGCTGGCCGACGACCTGCTCGTGCTTTCCGGCTTCGACGCAGGCATCACCGTATTGCACTCGGACCCGCTGGACCTGTGCGCGATCGTACGACGAAGCGACGAAGCGGTCGCTTCAATCCTGCGCCGTCGTCGGCTTGACCTGGCCCTCGAGCTTCCCGAGTCGCCCGTGCTGGTCGAGGGCGACGCGGCGTATCTCGAGCGGGTCCTGGTGAACCTGCTGAGCAACGCAGTGAAGTTCACACCCGACGGTGGGTCGATAACCGTGCAGGTCCGGTGCGACAACGAGCAGGCGCTACTTCTGGTGACCGATACCGGGATCGGGATTCCCGAGGCCGAGATCAAGAGTGTGTTCCAACGGTTCTTCCGTTCGACAAACGCTCAGAACGAGGCGATCCAGGGCACCGGCCTCGGGCTCTCGATCGCCGAGACGATCGTGACCGCACATGAGGGCACGATCGGCGTCACCAGCGTCGAGGGCAGCGGAACGACCTTCACGATCCGGCTGCCGACCCGCTGTAGAGCTGCCTGACTGGCATTATCTCGGGGTCCGGCGGCCGCGGTTGACTGCGGAGATGACGGCCTTGAGGGAGGCGGTGACGATGTTCGGGTCCAAGCCGACACCCCACAAGATCTCCTCGCCCACCGCGCATTCGACGTACGCCGCCGCGGTCGCGTCGCCACCACTGGACAACGCATGTTCGGCGTAGTCGAGCACCCGCACGTCATAACCCTCAGGCAGGCCGTTGACGGCGTTCACGAACGCCTCGATCGGCCCGTTGCCCCTGCCCTGAAGACTGCGCAGCTCGCCGTCGACGTACACGCTGACGCTGAGCGCGTCCTTCTCACCGGCCGCCGAGGAGGTGTGCACCGAGCTCAGCTGTAGGGGTGCCGACCTGGTCAGGTACTCGTTTTGGAAGGCTGTCCAGATCGCGCTGGCGGACATCTCGCCACCCTCGCCGTCGGTTCGGTGCTGCACCGCCCGGCTGAACTCGATCTGCAGCCGGCGCGGCAGGTCGAGCTTGTGCTCGGCCTTCATGATGTAGGCCACGCCCCCCTTGCCCGACTGGCTGTTGACCCGGATCACCGCTTCGTAGGTGCGACCCACGTCCTTGGGGTCGATGGGCAGGTACGGCGCCTCCCAGACGTGATCCGCCACCGGATGACCGGCCGCTCGGGCGTCCTCCTCGAGTGCTTCGAGACCCTTCTTGATGGCGTCCTGGTGACTGCCCGAGAAAGCGGTGTAGACGAGGTCGCCCGCGTAGGGATGCCGCGGATGGACCGGCAGCTGCGTGCAGTACTCGACGGTCCGGCGGATCTCATCGATGTCGGAGAAGTCGATCTGCGGGTCGATCCCCTGGCTGAACAGGTTCATCCCCAGCGTGACCAGGCAGACATTGCCGGTGCGTTCGCCGTGGCCGAACAGGCATCCCTCGACTCGGTCGGCCCCGGCCATCATCGCCAGCTCGGTTGCGGCAACCGCCGTACCCCGGTCGTTGTGTGGGTGCAGGCTGACTGTGGTGTGCTCACGCCGGGTCAGCTGCCGCGA
The DNA here is from genome assembly GCA_030947625.1 of Actinomycetota bacterium. Lineage (GTDB taxonomy): Bacteria > Actinomycetota > Actinomycetes > Propionibacteriales > Nocardioidaceae > Marmoricola. Next base: position 3,526 of record JALZBH010000149.1, on the reverse strand, counting down.
GAACCACTCGATCTGGTCGGCGTAGACGTTGGGGGTGGCCATCTCGACGGTCGCCGGCAGGTTGAGGATGATCTCGCGGCCGTCATCGGGCTGCCAGACGTCCGAGACCGCCTCGCAGACCTCGACCGAAAACGGCAGCTCGGTGCCGGTGAAGATCTCCGGCGAGTACTCGTATCCCACGATCGTCTTGTCGAGGTAGCTCTCGCTGTGCTTCATCACGAGCTCGGTCCCACGCACTGCGATGTCCTTGACCTCGTCCTTGCTGGCATGGAAGACGACCCGGCGAAACAAGGGCGCAAGTGCGTTGTAGAGGTGCACGTTCGCATGGTGTACGCCGACCAAGGAGGTGATCGTCCGCTCGATCAGGTCCTCGCGCGCCTGAGTCAGCACCGAGATCGTCACGTCCTGCGGCACCAGGTCGCGCTCGACCAGCTGACGCACGAAGGCAAAGTCGGTCTCGCTGGCCGCCGGGAAGCCGACCTCGATCTCCTTGTAGCCCATGCGCACGAGCAGCTCGAACATCTTCAGCTTGCGGGCCGGGCTCATCGGGTCGATCAGCGCCTGGTTGCCGTCCCGCAGGTCGGTGGAGAGCCAGCGCGGGGAATGGGTGATCGGGTTCGCCGGCCAAGTGCGGTCGGGAAGGTCGACGGGCGGGAAGGCACGGTAGCGGTGCACCGGCATCCCGCTGGGTGCCTGGGTGTTGGCGAATCCGGAGTGCTGGGGAGCCATGATGTCCTCGTCGCTGAAGGGCAGGTGCCGGGTGCACGGACACTCCGCAGCGAGGGGGTCCGGCTCTAGCTCGAGTCCTCGCTGCGGCAGCGAAGAAGCAGCTGGCGCATCATCAGCAATAGCCTACCCCTGCTCGCCATCGTCGCCGAACTGCACCTCATGTCCCGGCTCGGCGGGAACTTTGTCGCGGCTAGGCGGGTACGATCTCAGGCGTTGCTTCACCGACTAATGCCGAGGTCTCGTTGTGCGCCGTACTGCTCGTGGCTCGGCAGTCGTCCTGGTCGCCCTCCTTGCCGCCGGCTGCTCGAAGACAGGCGCACACCCGCAGACCGAGGCCGACCGGCTGACCCCACCCCGACTCGGCGCCTGCCGAGTGCTCAAACCCACGGATGTGACCGCGCCCAGCAACACCTCGGCGCAGGTTCCGTGCACGAATCCCCATACGGCGCAGACGTTCGCGATCGGCACGCTGCCGGCCGCCACCGGTTCGTCGTACGACGACCCCCGGCACGGTGGCTGGATCTTCCGTCACTGTGGAGCGGCGTTCATGCGATTCGTCGGCGCGGACCAGAGCGTGGCGATGCGAACCCAGCTGAGCTGGGCATGGTTCCGTCCATCGAGTGCCGGCTGGGACAAAGGTGCGAGGTGGTACCGCTGCGACGTGGTGGGCGGGCCGGCCAACGCGACGGGGTACCGCAACCTGCCGACGAAGACGCGGGGGCTGTTCCAGGGACCGCCCTCGGACACCTGGCTCACCTGCGCTCGCGGGCCGAGCGTCCCCAAGTCCGTGCAGGTGGCGTGCACCCAGCCGCACGACTGGCGGGCCGTGACGACGATCAAGCTGGGTCAGCCCAAGGACCCCTTCCCGGGTGACCGCCTGGTGCAGGTGCGCTCTCGCAACTACTGCTCGGACTCGGTCGGCGCCTGGTCGCACTACCCCCCCGACTACACCTTCGGCTACACCTGGTTCCGCAAGGCGCAGTGGCAGGCCGGTAACCGGCGCTCGATCTGCTGGGCCAGGACCAGTCGATGAGCCTGGTCCGTCGTCCGGCGGCGGCCGCGGCCGCGCTCCTGATGCTGAACGGATGTGCCAGCTCAGCCGGCTCAACCCAGTCAGCGCAGGGGCAGCCGGCCAGCATGCCGAGCCCGTCGAAGACGGCGTCCCCGACACCACCCCCAGTTCCCGCCGCTCCGGTGGCCGGCTCCTGCCATCGGCTCACTTTCACCGCGGCTACGCAGCCAACCGACTCCTCGGCCGCGGTGCCGTGCTCCGAGGTCCATTCGGCACTGACGATCTACGTCGGCACGTTCGGCCTAGGCTCGGACGGACACCCTTTCGCAGTGGAGTCCGCGCAGGCACAACGCCAGATCCTCCGGACCTGCCCGAGAAGGCTGGGCGGGTTCCTCGGCGGCAGCCGGACCACCCGCCGGCTGAGTGCCTTCCAGGTCGTGGGGTTCAGCCCCACTCCCGAGCAGGGCCGACGAGGGGCGCAGTGGTTTCGCTGCGACGCGGTGGCGCTGAGGCGTGCCGGACATCTGGCCCTGCTGCCCGCCCGGTTGCACGGCGTACTCAACAGTCCGGTGGCACTGACCAGGTTCGGGACCTGCGGTACGTCGGCGCCGGGCAGTGCCCACTTCCAAAGGGTGATGTGCTCCCAGAGGCACACCTGGCGGGCGGTCGAGGTGGTCCCGCTGGACCCGGGGGCGAGGTACCTCGGCCCCGCCGCCGGAACCGTGGCCGACGACCGATGCAAGGCGGTTGCGGCGACACGGGCGAATGGTGCCCTGAAGTACACCTGGAGCTTCGAGTGGCCGACCCGGACGCAGTGGCACGCCGGCCGCCGCTACGGCCTCTGCTGGCTGCCCGGGGCCTGACGGACGGGATAGTCGGCGTCGGCCAAGGCCTGTTTGACCTCGCCGATCCGCAGCGTGCCGAAGTGGAACACGCTAGCTGCTAAGACGGCGTCGGCCCCCGCCGCCACTGCGGGCGGGAAGTGCTCGGCCAGGCCGGCTCCACCACTGGCAACCAGAGGTATGTCGACCGCCGCCCTCACGAGCCGGATGAGCTCGAGGTCAAAGCCCGCCTGGGTGCCGTCGGCGTCCATCGCATTGAGCAGGATCTCTCCTGCGCCGAGCCCGGCCGCTCGGACCGCCCACTGCACGGCGTCGACCCCGGTCGAGCGCCGGCCACCATGAGTGGTCACCTCGAAACCGCTGTCGGTACTGGGTGCCCGGCGGGCGTCGACCGAAAGCACCAGCACCTGGTTGCCGAAACGGTCGGCGATGTCACCGACCAGCTCTGGTCGACGCAGAGCCGCGGTGTTGACCGCGACCTTGTCGGCACCCGCCCGTAGCAGCCGGTCCACATCCCCGACCGACGAGACCCCGCCACCGACAGTCAGCGGGATGAACACCTGCGAGGCCGTCTGGGAGACGACCGCCAGCGTTGTCGCCCGGCCCTCGTGGGAGGCCGAGATGTCGAGGAACGTCAGCTCGTCGGCACCCTCGGCGTCATACGCCGCGGCGAGGGCGACCGGGTCGCCCGCGTCGCGCAGTCGCTGGAACCGGACGCCCTTGACCACCCGCCCCGCATCGACGTCGAGACACGGGATGACGCGGACCGCAAGACTCATCGGCCGCGACCGGGCCAGGTCAGGTCGAGGGCCTCCTCGAGCGTGAACCGACCTTCGTACAAGGCGGTCCCGATGATCGCACCCTCCACCCCTTCGGCGACGAGGTCCATCAGCGCAGCCAGGTCGCCGAGCTCACTGATCCCGCCGGAGGCGACCACCGGCCG
>JALZBH010000148.1 GCA_030947625.1 Actinomycetota bacterium | reverse complement strand
GAACCGGCTCGACGTCGGGGATCGAGGACAGCGGTCTCTTCGGAGTCGGCGGTGCTCTACTGGCAGTAGGTGCCGGCATGGCGGTCTACACCGTCCGCCGTCGCCAGGGCGCGAAGGCCTGAGCGCTTCAAGATGCGCTCGTCAATGACCATCGGCCGCCGGGGCGCGCAATGGATGCTCGCCCTGGCAGCCGTGGTCGCAGGCGCGGTAGTGCTCATCGTCGCGATCCGCGCACAGGTGAGCGCCCCCAAGCCACCGCATGCGGTGGGGCGCATCAACCCTCAGGTCAGCCCAACGGTGACCCCCACGACGCCCGGTCGGGCGGCTCACACCCGACCGGGCCCGTTGGGTCCGTCGCAGCCGGTGTCGCTCTCCATTCCTGCTATCGGGGTGCGTACGCCGGTCTTCCCGATCGGCCTCGCCGCTGACGGAACCCTGGCGGTTCCCCAGCCTGGACCGCACCTGAACCACGCGGCCTGGTTCAAGAACTCCCCCACCCCGGGTCAGCCCGGCCCGTCGGTGATCGAAGGACATGTCGACAGCGTCCAGGGCGTCTCGGTCTTCTTCAAGCTCGGCGCCATCCGGCCAGGTAACCGGGTCCTGGTCAGCAGGGCAGACGGCACCAAGCTTGTGTTCACCGTCGACGGAGTACGGGACTACCTCAAGAGCCGCTTCCCCACGAACCTGGTGTACGGCGCATCTCGAGTGGGTGTCCCCGAGCTCCGGCTGATCACCTGCAGCGACTTCAACACCTCGATCCACCATCACCTGGGCAACGAGGTGGTCTTCGCCCACCTGACCAAGGTGTCGGGCCGACCAAGAGCCTGACCGGATCTGACCGCACCCACTTCGGAGGCAGCACATGACTGCACATCGCTCACCGGCTCGCTGGGGCGCGGCGGCACTTCTCGTGGTGGCGGCGCTAGTCCACCTGCCACTGGTCCCCGCGCATCTCAAGGAAGCGCCGTACGTCGGCTGGCTCTTCATCGCCTTCGTGGTGGTATGCCTCACACTCGCCGTGGCCCTGGTTCTCGTCGACACCTCGGTCGCCTGGCTGGCGAGCGGTTCGGTAGCCCTCGCCGCACTCGTCGCTTTCCTGGTATCGCGGACCGTCGGCCTCCCGCAGCTCGGTGACGAAATGGGGAACTGGACCGACCCGCTCGGCTACCCGGCCATGGCCTCCGAAGCGTTGATGGCGGGCCTGGCGGCACTCATTCTTATCCGTCGGCGAACTTCCGCCGGCGGGACAGCGCACCACCTAGGGAGCAACCAATGAAACCGATCATCAAGCTGGGCGTACTCGCCGCGACGGCCGCACTGACCCTGAGCGCCTGCGGTAGCTCGGCCAGCAGCTCCACGCCAAGTGCGGGCGCCGGCTCTTCGCCCTCGAGCTCGCCGTCGAGCTCGTCCTCAGCCTCGGGCAGCGGCGGCGGCAGCAGCAAGGCGGCGGCCATGATCACGATCAAGGGCTTCGCCTTCAAAGGCCCGGCCACGATCCCCGCCGGCGCGAAGGTGTCGGTGACGAACAACGACCCGGAGGCGCACACCGTGACCTCGGACCAGAGCGGTCTCTTCGATATCAAGGTCAACCCCGGAGCGACTGTCACGTTCACCGCCCCGACCAAGCCCGGCAGCTACGCCTACCACTGCATGTTCCACTCGAACATGCACGCGACCTTCAAGGTCGGCTGATCATGGCGGTGCCTGGCGGTTCGGCGGGTTCGCTGATCCTGCGGTTGCTCATCGCTGCCGGACTGGTCGTCGACGCCGTCATCCACCTACGGCTCGCGGGGGGTTACCAGCTCGCGCAGCCGGGTGGGATCGGGGAAGGGAACCTCTTCCGGATCGAGGCGGTGGTCGCATTGCTGGTCGCTGCCTACCTGCTGCTGCGGCCTAGCCGGGCCGCCTACGGCCTGGCGGCACTGGTGGCCCTGAGCGCGCTGGCGGCCGTCGTGGTCTCGCGCTACGTCAACCTGCCGGCCTTCGGGCCGATCCCGTCGACCTACGAGCCGATCTGGTTCTTCCAGAAGACCCTGAGCGCGGTCGCCGAGGGCGCTGCCGGTGCGCTCGCGCTGATCGGGATGTTCATGCAGGGCCAACGGAACCGACCAGCCAGGTGACCGGTCAGCTGTACACGTGCGGAGCGAGCGTGCCGATGCTGCGCAGGTTGCGGTAGCGCTCTCGGTAGTCCAGTCCGTAGCCGACCACGAACTCGTTCGGGATGTCCCAACCGACATACTTGACGTTCACCGGCATCCGCTGCGCGTCCGGCTTGCGTAGCAGCGTGCAGATCTCCACCGACGCCGGGCGCCGGGAGCTGAGGTTGGAGGTGAGCCAGGAGAGCGTCAGACCGGTGTCGATGATCTCGTCGACGATGACCACATCACGGCCGGAGATGTCCGTGTCGAGATCCTTGAGGATGCGTACGACGCCCGAGCTCTTGGTGCCCGAGCCGTAGGACGAGATCGCCATCCAGTCCATCTCGATATGGCGGGTGAAGCAGCGAGCCAGATCGGCCATCACCATCACCGCGCCGCGAAGGATGCCGACGATCAGGATCTCGCGACCCTCGTAGTCGCTCTCGATCTGCTTGGCCAGCGCGGCTACCCGCTCCTGGATCTGATCCTCGGTGAACATGACCTCGCTGATCTCTGCGTCGAGGTCACCCGCATCCATGGCGTCAGCCTGCCACAGGAGCACGCCCGGCCGGCCCGTCGGTCCGCTGGAACACGATGCCGTCTTGGCACCGGACGGCGGCGAGGTTTCCGGGCAGCTCGATGCGCTGTTGGCCGTGGTAGCGGCCGACCAGCGCGTCCACGGCGAGGATGTGCCGGCGGAAGAGATCACCGGGGGGGCAGCCGGTCGCCAGCACGGCCGACCTGAGCACCCGGAGCCGGACCGCGTCGGGGAGCTTCGCGAGCTCCGCCACTGGGAGCCCCGGCGATTCGAGATGTCCTTCGAGGAACGTGCTGGCTTCGGCGTCCAAGGCGTCCATGTCCGCGAGCAGCATCTCGCCTGTGCGCGCCAGGGCGGCGGCAATGCCGGGCCCCAGCTCGCGTTCCAGCACAGGCATGACCCGATGCCGGACGCGGGACCGCAGGAACCGCGGGTCGGCGTTCTGCGGGTCCTCCCAGAACTCGACGCCGAGTGCCCGGCATGCGGCTTCGGTCTGCGCCCGGGTGATGGCCAGGAACGGCCGGCGGAACCGGTGCAACCCGGCACGCATCCCGGTGAGGGACCGGCCGCCCGACCCTCGGACGAGTCCCTGCAGCACGGTCTCGGCCTGGTCGTCGAGGGTGTGGCCGAGCAGGACAACCTCGGATCCGAAGCATTCCGCCTGCTGCCTCAGGGCGACGTACCTCGCTTCGCGGGCCGCCGCCTCGATCCCCCGGCCTCGCGGGTCGACGCTGACGCTGACCGCGACCGTCTGACCGGCTCCCAACAGTGCCATCTGGGCCAGCACCCGTTCGGTGTGGGCGGCCGACCCGTCCTGCAGCCCGTGGTCGACACAGACTCCGACGACCGGCCGGCCGGCCGGTCGTGCCTCGAAGATCGCGGCGGTCAGCAGCGCAAGCGAGTCGGCACCCCCAGAACAGGCCACCAGCACGGGATCCTCGCGGAGATCCGCCAGCGATCGGCGTACGGCGAGGCGGACCGCCGCGACCGCCGGATGCAGGCCCATCAGCCGTGGACGCGGCGTACCCACGACCCAGGGTCATGGATCTCGGCCTTGCTGGGCAGGTTCGCCGGCGCGGCCCACACTGCGTTGAAACCGTCCATGCCTACCTTGTCGATGACCCCACGGACGAAGGCGGCGCCGTCCCGGTACTGCGCCATCTTCTGCTCCAGGCCCAGCAACCGGCGCAACAGCCGGTCGAGAGTGCCGAGCCCTTGACGGCGCTGGGTGAACTTGTCGCGGATCGTCATCACGGACGGGATCACCTCGGGTCCGATGCCGTCCATCACCACGTCCGCGTGGCCCTCGAGCAGGCTCATCAGGCCGGTCGTCTCCTCGATGAGCACCTTCTGCTCGGCGGAGGAGAAGAGATCAAGCAGGCTGGCGTCGGAGTGGCCGGATACCACGTCGGCGACCCGCTTGACTGCGTCGCCGAGCATCTTGGCCGGGTCAGTCTCCACGCCGTCGACGATCCGGCCCATCAGCTCCTGCAGATGCTTGCGCATCCACGGTACGGCGGTGAACTGGACCCGGTGGGTCTCCTCGTGCAGGCACACCCAGAGGCGGAAGTCGTGCGGGTCGACGCGTAGCTCGCGCTCGACCTGGACGATGTTCGGGGCTACCAGCAACAGCCGGCCGCCAGCCCCCTCGGCCTCGTAGAAGGGATCGAACTGGCCGAGCACCTTGCTCCCCAAGAACCCGAGCATGGCGCCCAGCTCTGCGCCGGTGATGCGCGACCCGAGCGCCTGAGTCATCGGCGACGGCGGTCCCTTCCGTTCCTGCAGCCTTTCGAGCAACGGGGCGGCAACCGTCTTGAAGCCGTCGGCATTGGCCTGGACCCAGCCGGGCCGGTCGACGACGAGCACCGGCGCCGTCCGGTCCTGGGCGACCAGGCCGGTGAACTCGCGCACCAGCGGCGTCGACCTCTCGGCGCCACTGCGCAGCTCCGCTACGGTCGCCGCGGCCTCGTCGCGGCTGACCCCGGGACCCTCGCCAGCGAGCTGGGAACCGACTCGGACGGCAAGGTCCCAGTCGATCATCCGTCCGGGATCGTCAGCACTCATGCATTCGACCCTACGCGGGGCCGGGGTACGCCGGGCTGCCCACTCAACGGCACCGGCAGCCGCCCAGTGCGGCGGTGAGCCGGTCCAGCGCAGCTCTTGCGTTGAGCGTCTCGGTGGCCGGCACCTGGTCGGCCATCACTGCGAAGGCCATCGGGTCACCCTGCACGTCGGTGGCTATCCCGGCGAGCGCACTCACCCCGGTAAGCGTCCCGGTCTTCGCGCGTACCCGGCCACGCCCCGCGGTCAGTCCGGTGTCGAAGCGGAACTTCAGCGAGCCGCTGAAGCCGGCAACGGGCAGACCGGTGATCACGTCACGAAGCGAGGGATGCGCCGGTGAGGCGGCCGCGCGGAGTACGTCGACCAGGGTCCGCGGGGTGAGCCGGTTGTCGCGGGAGAGCCCACTGGCGTCGTAGATGCGGTCCATTCCGGTGGGCACACCCAGCCGGCGGAGCACCGTCCTGACCGCTCGGACCCCTCCGGCGAACGACCCACCCACCCGCTCGGCGATCCCTAGCTGGTGGCCGATCACCTCGGCCGCGTTGTTGTCGCTGAACCCCAGGACAAGGTGGACGATGTCGCCCAGCCTCGGACTCTGCACCCGGGCCAGCAGGGTGTCGCCGGCCCCGCTGACCCGCCGTCCGATCCTGCCTTGGACGACGACACCGTCTCTGGCGAGCGCAGCGGCGAAGACCTTGGCCGCCCGCCCGGCGGGGTCGGCCGCGTACCCCGGCTTTCCGGGCGCTTGGCCCTCATCGACCCAAAGTGCGTCGATCGGTGGCACGACCCCCTCCGAGACGTACGTCGCCGGCCAGCGCGGGTTGACCTTCGGGCCGGTGAACAACGAGTCGTCGTACGACAGCCGCACCTGGTTGATCCCGAGCGCGTTGAGCCGTCTGACAGTCGCCTCGGCGAGGGTGGCCATATCCGCCCGCCGCGGGTAGAGCCGCCGTGCTTTGGCCGCCGAGCTCGCCAGCAACGGATCCCCGCCGCCGACGAGCACTATCGTCCGGGAGCTCCCCACCCGCCGGACCGTCGTACTGAACCGGGCCTCGGGGCCCAGCGCGGCCAGCGCAGCGGTCGTGGTCAGCAGCTTCATCACCGACGCCGGTCTGAACGCGCCGTGGCCGAGCCGGTAGACGACTACTCCGCCGCTGGACAGGCCGCCGACCAGTACGCCGACGTGCGTGCCGAGGGCACCACCGTGGACGTACGGCGACACGGCCGCGGCGACCTTGGCCGCCGACAACGGGCCGCCGGCCGCCGAGGCAACCGGTCCTGCCGACGCTT
>JALZBH010000041.1 GCA_030947625.1 Actinomycetota bacterium | reverse complement strand
CGACCCGGCGATGCGGGTGGGCTTCCGGACCGGTGCCATGGTCGGCATGCTGACTGTCGGCCTGGGCCTCCTCGGCGCCAGCGTCGTGGTACTGATCTTCAAGGACCACGCACCGCACGTTTTGGAGGGCTTTGGCTTCGGGGCGGCGCTCCTGGCCATGTTCATGCGGGTTGGCGGCGGCATCTTCACCAAGGCCGCCGACGTCGGTGCGGACCTGGTGGGCAAGGTCGAGAACAACATCCCCGAGGACGACCCGCGCAATGCGGCAACGATCGCGGACAACGTGGGCGACAACGTGGGCGACTGTGCCGGCATGGCTGCCGACCTCTTCGAGTCGTACGCCGTCACGCTGGTGGCTGCGCTGATCCTCGGCTCGCAGGCGTTCGGCGACAAGGGACTGGTCTTCCCGCTGCTCATTCCCGGGATAGGCGCCCTGACAGCGGTAGCCGGGGTTTATCTGTGCAGGCCGCGGGCCGGCGAAGGCGGCCTGACCACGATCAACCGGGCCTTCTACATCTCCGCCGCGATCGCGGCCGTGGCCTGTGTCTTGTTGTCGTTCATCTACCTGCCGGGCAGTTTCGCGTCCTTCCACAACGTGACCGGCCTGGACATGGCCGGGGCTAGCGGCAACCCACGGATCGTCGCCTCGGCGGCGGTCGTGATCGGCATCGTGATGGCCGCCGGCATCTTGGCTTTGACGGGTTACTTCACCGGCACCGAGCACCGCCCGGTCAAGGACGTCGGCAAGACCTCGCTCACCGGAGCCGCAACCGTGATCCTCTCGGGTCTCTCGGTCGGGTTCGAGTCCGCGGTCTACACGACACTGGTCATTGGCGCCGCCGTTTTCGGTGCGTACCTGCTCGGCGGTGCCACCTTGACCGTCTCGCTGTTCGCGGTTGCTCTGGCCGGCTGCGGCCTGCTCACCACCGTCGGCGTGATCGTCGCAATGGACACCTTCGGTCCGGTCTCGGACAACGCCCAGGGCATCGCCGAGATGTCGGGGGACGTGAGCCCGGAGGGCGCGAGGATCCTGACCGAGCTCGACGCGGTCGGCAACACCACGAAGGCGATCACCAAGGGCATCGCGATCGCGACCGCTGTGCTCGCGGCGACAGCGCTGTTCGGCTCGTACTCCACCTCGGTCACCGAGGCCGTCATCAAGGCCAGCCCGTCGCGCGATGAGCTCTCCCGGCTGAGCTTCCAAGTGTTCAACCCGGGCATCCTGGTCGGCATCCTGCTCGGAGCGGCCGTGGTGTTCTTGTTCTCCGGCTTGGCCATTAACGCTGTCGGTCGCGCTGCCGGTGCGGTCGTCTTCGAGGTACGCCGCCAGTTCCGCGAGATCCCGGGGATCATGGAGGGAACCGGCCGTCCCGAGTACGGCAAGGTCGTCGACATCGTCACCAAGGACTCGCTGCGTGAGCTGGTGACGCCCGGACTGCTCGCCGTGCTCGCCCCTGTCGCCGTCGGATTCGGTCTCGGGGTGGGGGCATTGGCCGGCTTCCTGGCCGGCGCCATCGGCACCGGCACGCTCATGGCAGTCTTCCTGGCGAACTCCGGGGGTGCCTGGGACAACGCCAAGAAGCTGGTCGAGGACGGCCACCACGGCGGCAAGGGATCGCCCGCTCACGAGGCAACCATCATCGGCGACACCGTCGGCGACCCGTTCAAGGACACCGCCGGTCCAGCGATCAACCCGCTGATCAAGGTGATGAACCTGGTCTCGCTGCTGATCGCCAGTGCGGTGGTGTCGATGAGCATCGGCAAGCACCAGCACGACGGGTTGCGCCTGCTGATCGCCCTGGTCGCGGTCACGATCATCGCCACGTCCGTCTACATCTCCAAGCAGCGCCCGGTAGCGATCGGTGGCGACGACGACTTCCCCCCGGCTGCTCCCTCGGCACCGGCCCGGCCCGTCACCGAACAGCCGCCTGGCCGGCTCACCGGTCAAGCGGCCGAGCCGGTGCAGCCTGGCAGCGACGCGGCAGCGACGATGCGGGTCGAGACGCCGGAGGAGCTGCGCTCGGACGACCGGCCACCAGGTAGCTCTCCTCTGGACTAGACCTGGATCGCGTCCGGCCGCCCATCTGGCTGCAAACGGCTCTCACACCGTGCGCGTCGGTCGTACTTTGGCTTTCCTGCGTGTGGGAGGTCACGCGAATGTTTGGCGCGACCTTCGGGAGAGCTCCATGCGCTGGAAGACGGTCGTTACCACGGGTGTCCTGCTGGCCCTGTGCGGTGCCCTGACTTATCCGGCATCCGCGGACGGTGGTGTCCGTTCAGCACATCGAACGAGCCCGGCACCTGTTCTGGGCACCGGTACCGTGCTCTTCGTCGACCTCCACCGGGTAGCCAGGCTTCGCAACGTCCGCCGCACCTACCTGACCGGGACGAAGGTCCAGGTCGACGACCGTCCACTCGGCCAGGTGGCGGTGGATCCCGTGCTGAGCTACCAGGGCAGCGACCCCGCTGCCGACGCTGCCGACGGTGACAAGGATGTCGACTCGTCATCCTTGCTGGGCGTGTCGTCGGTGATGGAGGAGCAGGTCAACCACCAACCCCTGTACCGGATGTGGCTCCGGTCGGGATCCAGCACCGGCTATCGCGAAAGCACTGACGGGCTGCACTGGCACATCCACGACCCGGACTCGGTCATCGTCGTCCCGGACGTGATCGGAGCCAAGGTCGTCAAGGACCCGCGAACCGGCAGCTACTACCTACTGGGGTGGAACAAGAAGAAGGAGCACTACGTCGAGTTCATCTCCTCCGACGGGATCCACTTCACTCCCACCAGCGACTTCGCGGGGCTGCTGGCTCAGCTGTCGGGTGATGTGATCAACGCAACCGCTGACCCGGTGACCAGGACGATCTACGCGATCGCGAAACAGAAGGGCACCTATGGCAGGCTGTGTCGACGGTCCCCCCGGACGCTCAGCGGGGGCCGGACCTTCGGGGTGAACGCCTCCAGCACCCCGTCGAGGGACGACCACCCCTCATCTGCCCGCAGTTGGCGCAACCTGCCGCGGGCGGTCTCCGCCGACTGCATCGACGAGCTCAGCGTCCCCAGCGTCTCGGGGACGACGCGTCCGGCGCAGCTCTACGGCATGCCGTTCATGCGGTACGGCGACCAGTTCATCGGCTTTCCATGGATCTTCCGGATCACCCGCACGACCGGCAACGAGCGGGCGGGCATCACCGACGGACCGGTCGACACCCAGATCGCCAGCACTCCGAACGTCGCGTCGGTGCCGTGGAGGCGGGCGGAGGCCGCTGCCAGGGTCGGCGGCCGCCGGGCGCGTCCATCGCTCATCCAGCGCGGTAGCGCAGGGGCGTGGGACGACGGCATGATCTTCGGACAGGCGGGTCTGGTCACTGTAGGCGGCAAGATGATGCTGTACTACAGCGGCTGGGACGGCACCCATCTCCAAGCGCCAGGCCGCAGGGCCCGGGTGGGGGCCGTGACCTGGCGACCGGACGGGTTCGTCGGGCTCAAGGTGGTCACCTCGGCACGGATGGGTTCGGTAGTGACTCGGGAGTTTCGGATTCCCAGCACCGGCTACGCGCGCGACCTGCACGTCAACGTCGCACTCAAGAGTGGCCGCCGGCTCCGGGTGGCCGTGCTCTACGGGTCGACCGACCAGGCGATCCCAGGGTTCGACGCATCGCGCTCGACGGTAGTGATGGGCGATCGGGGGAACGCCGTGATCAGGTGGCGCGGCGTGAGGTTGGGGCACCTGCGCACCCGCAACCTTCGGTTGGCGTTCTCGTACGGCTCGGGCACGCTCTTCTCCTTCCGCGTGCACTGACTCACCCCGCCGCGGCGGGATCTGGCCATTGACCGGTTGAGTGGACTTCGCTGGTGCCTCGGTGGGGTCCTCGCGCTACCTTGACGGGGCTGACCGGGCCGAGCGTGGCCCCCGACCGTGAGGAACCCAGACCAGAAGTGACACACAAGCTCGTCATCGTCGAGTCACCGGCCAAGGCCCGCACCATCGAGGGCTACCTCGGCCGGGGCTACGTCGTGGAGTCCTCCATTGGTCACATCCGGGACCTACCGCAGAGCGCCGCCGACATCCCGGCGAGGCTCAAGGCCGAGCCCTGGGCCCGGCTCGGCGTCGATGTGGACCACGACTTCGAGCCGGTGTACGTCGTCAGCCGCGACAAGCGCTCGCACATGACCAGGCTGAAGGGCCTGCTCAAGGACGCCGACGAGCTTTACCTGGCCACCGACGAGGACCGGGAGGGCGAGGCCATCGCCTGGCACCTGCTGGACGAGCTCAAGCCCAAGGTGCCGGTGCACCGGATGGTCTTCCACGAGATCACGCCGCAGGCGATCGCTGCCGCGGTGGAGAGCCCTCGCGAGATCGACATGGACCTGGTGGAGGCTCAGGAGGCACGGCGCATCCTGGACCGGCTCTACGGCTACGAGGTCAGCCCGGTGCTGTGGCGCAAGGTGATGTCGGGCCTCTCGGCGGGGCGAGTGCAGTCGGTGGCCACCCGTCTCGTCGTGGACCGCGAACGCGAGCGGATGAGGTTCCAGCCTGCGTCGTACTGGGACCTCGAGGGGACTTTCGACGCCGGCGCCGTGCAGGAGCAGCGGATGTTCCCGGCGAAGCTGCACAGTATCGACGCCGTGCGGGTGGCTCGAGGAGCGGACTTCGGCGCGGACGGTCTCCTTGGTCCGGGGAAGGACCTGGTCCATCTGGAACGGTCCAGAGCCGAGGCGCTGGTTGCTGCCCTGCACGACGCTGCGTTCGCGGTGCGCTCGGTGGAGGCAAGGCCCTACCGGCGCTCGCCGTACGCACCGTTCCGCACCACGACCTTGCAGCAGGAGGCGAGCCGCAAACTGGGCTACGGAGCGGCCCGCACGATGTCGGTGGCGCAGCGGCTGTACGAGAACGGTTTCATCACCTACATGCGCACCGACTCCACCACGCTGTCCCGGACCGCGGTCTCGGCGGCGCGGTCGCAGGCCCGGCAGCTGTTCGGCGCGGAGTACCTTCCCGACGCCCCACGTACCTATGCCTCGAAGGTGAAGAACGCGCAGGAGGCGCACGAGGCGATCCGGCCGGCCGGCGACTCCTTCCGTACGCCGGCACGGACCGGCCTGACCGGCGACGAGTTCCGGCTCTACGAGCTGATCTGGATGCGCACGATCGCCTCGCAGATGAAGGACGCCACCGGTCGCTCCGTCACGATCCGGCTGGGCGCCGCCGCCGCCACCGGTGAGGACGTGGTGTTCTCCGCGAACGGGCGAGTGATCACCTTCCACGGGTTCCTCAAGGCGTACGTGGAAGGCTCCGACGACGTCGATGCCACCGCGGACGACCAGGAGACCCGGCTGCCGGACCTCTCACTTGGCGACCCGGTGAGCGCCGCATCGCTGCGAGCAGTGGGCCACCAGACCCAGCCGCCGGCCAGGTACACCGAGGCGTCGCTGGTCAAGGAGCTCGAAGAGCGCGAGATCGGCCGGCCCTCGACCTACGCCGCGATCATCGGCACGATCCTCAACCGCGGCTACGTCTACAAGAAGGGCACCGCACTCGTGCCCGCCTGGCTGGCCTTCTCCGTCGTACGACTACTGGAGGAGCACTTCACCCGGCTGGTGTCGTACGAGTTCACCGCCCGTCTCGAGGACGTGCTCGACGAGATCGCTGCCGGGCGCAAGGACCGGGTCCAGGAGCTGGCCGAGTTCTACTTCGGCAGCGGCAACGTGGAGGGTCTGAAGAAGCTGGTCACCGAGCTCGGTGAGATCGACGCCAAGGAGCTGGCCACGTTCGCGATCGGCGACGGGATCGACCTTCGCGTCGGCAAGTACGGCCCTTATCTCGAGGGTCCCGGAGACGACGGCACCCCGGGAGCCAAGCGGGCCAACGTCCCCGAGGACCTGCCACCTGACGAGCTCACGGCCGCCTTGGCCAAGGAGCTGCTGGCCAACCCGGCCGGCGAGGAGACCGAGCTCGGCACCGACCCGGACAGCGGCCTCGTGGTCGTCGCCAAGAACGGGCGCTACGGACCGTACGTCACCGAGCTGCTGCCCGAGGACGCGCCCAAGAAGGCCAAGCCGCGCACCAGTTCGTTGTTCAAGTCGATGAGCTTGGAGACCATCGACCTGACCACCGCCCTGAGACTGCTGTCGTTGCCGCGGGTGGTTGGCGCGGACAGCGAAGGCGTCCAGATCACCGCCCAGAACGGTCGTTACGGGCCGTACCTGAAGAAGGGCACCGACTCGCGCTCCCTGGAGAGCGAGGAGCAGCTCTTCGAGATCAACCTCGAGCAGGCATTGGCGATCTATGCCCAGCCGAAGGCCCGGGGGCGGACGGAGACAGCGCCGCTGAAGGAGCTGGGCAACGACCCGGTCTCCGGCCAGCCAGTCGTGGCCAAGGCCGGGCGGTTCGGGGAGTACGTCACTGACGGTGACTACAACGCCACCCTGCGCAAGGACGACTCGGTCGAGGCGCTCACGTTGCAACGGGCTTCCGAGCTGCTGGCCGAGCGTCGGGCCAAAGGGCCGGCCAAAGGGGCCAAGAAGTCGGCCCGCAAAAGCGCCTCCAAGAAGTCGGCCAAGAAGAAGACGACCAAGAAGAGCGCGGCAGGCAACGCCGCCGCCAAGAGGACCTGAGCGCAACCGCCATAGGGTGACCTGGTGAGCGAAGCCATCGGCGTTCCCGATCTCGATCACGCGCCCACACATTCGTTGTTGGCGGTGCTGCGGATCCGCGACTTCCGCAACCTGTGGCTCGGTCTGTCCGGGTCGAGCCTGGGTGACTGGCTCGGGCTGCTGGCGATCACCGCCTTTGCCAACCAGCAGGCCGGTCAGCTCTCCGGCGTACTCGGTGGTGCGAACAGCTACCAGCTGCACAATTTCGCGATCTCCGGGGTGCTGTTCCTGCGGGTGATCCCGGCGCTCGTGATGACCCCGATCGCCGGGTACGTCGCCGACCGCCTGGACCGCCGCCTGACGCTGATCCTGGGCGACTTCATCAGGGCGGCACTGTTCTTCTCGATGCCGTTGGTCGATCGGCTGTGGTGGGTCTTCCTGGCTACCATGCTGATCGAGTCGGTCAGCCTCGTCTGGGGTCCGGCAAAGGATGCCACCGTGCCGAACCTGGTGCCACCCCATCGGCTCGAGGCGGCGAACCAGCTCAGCCTCGCGACGACGTACGGCTCGGCGTTGCCTGCGGCGCTGCTCTTCACCGCACTGACCCTGGCGACCAAGGGGGTGCATTGGTCCTTCGGCTGGTTCGCCCGCAGCCCGATCGACGTGGCGCTGTACTTCAACGCGTTGTCCTTTCTGGCCTCCGGGATCGTGATCGCGCGACTGCGCACGATCCCGCGCGGGCCGGCCTCGGTCGAGCCGGAGAGCGCGCTTTCGGTGATCGTGGGCGGTTGGCACTACGTCACCGGTACGCCGCTGATCCGAGGCCTGGTCTTCGGGATCATCGGAGCGTTCGCGGCCGGTGGGGTGGTGATCGGTCTGGCGCGTACGTTCGTCGCCGACCTGCACGGTGGCGACCCGGGCTATGGCCTGCTGTTCGCCTGTGTGTTCCTCGGCCTCGGGATCGGCATGTGGCGGGGTCCGCGATTGCTTCAAGGGCTGTCTCGCCGGCGCCTGTTCGGGCTGACGCTGACCGGGGCAGGAGCGATGCTGCTGCCCATTGCGCTGATCCAGAACCTCGTCGTCGTGCAGCTGCTCACGATCGTGCTCGGCTCGTTCGCTGGGGTCGCCTGGGTGACCGGAAACACCATGCTGGGGCTCGTCGTACCCGACCAGTGGCGGGGGCGCACGTTCGCCTTCGTCGGGTCAAGCATCCGGCTCGCCCTGGCCGTCGTACTGGCAGCAGGACCGTTGTTGGCCGGGGTGATCGGGCGGCACGGGGTGCACATCCCGCACTCGGACAATGTGCTGTACATCAACGGCGCGGCGATCACGTTCCTGGCGGCGAGCACCGTGATGACCACTGTCGGTGTGGTCGCCTATCGTCAGATGGACGACCGGAGAGGAATCTCGCTGTTGAGCGATCTGCGGCACGCGTTCACCGGCTTGCCGGGGGTGTACTCCGCGACCGGCATCTTTGTCGCGTTCGAAGGCGGTGAGGGCGCGGGCAAATCGACCCAGGCGCGCTTGCTGCAAGGCTGGGCTCACGAGCAGGGCTACGAGGTCGTGCTCACCCACGAGCCCGGCGACACCGACGTCGGGCGGCTGGTGCGGCGGATCGTGCTAGACCCGGCCACCGGGTCCCTGGCCGACCGCACCGAGGCGTTGCTGTACGCCGCGGACAAGGCCGAGCACGTCGAGCGCATCGTCATCCCAGCGCTGCGCCGCGGGGCGGTGGTGATCACCGACCGGTACGTCGACTCGACGCTGGCCTACCAGGGCGCGGGAAGGGCGATCCCCCTCTCCGAGCTCGAACGCGTTGCGCGCTGGGCCACCGGCGACCTCAGGCCACACCTGACCGTCTTGCTCGACGTGGACCCGGTCAACGCCTTCAGCCGTTTCGAGCAGCGTGACCGCATCGAGGGGGAGTCGCTGGACTTCCATCGGCGGGTACGCGCGGGGTTCCTGCGGCTGGCCGCCGTCAAGCCCGAGCACTACCTCATCGTGGATGCCGGACTGCCTGCCGAGGAGATCGCCGCCACGGTGCGCGCGCGGATTGTGCACCAGCTCGGCTCGGCCAACGTCCCTGGCTCGCCAGGCTTGCCACGTCAGCCGGCGTCGTGACCGTCTGGGAACGGCTGGTCGGCCAGCGACATGTTGTTGCGCGGCTGCAGGGCGCGATAGCCGGAGACATGACGCACGCCTGGCTGTTCACCGGTCCGCCCGGTTCGGGGCGGTCGACGGCAGCGATTGCGTTCGCAGCCGGGTTGCAGTGCGGGGACGGTGGTTGCGGGGTGTGCAGCTCCTGTCACCAGGTGTCGGTCGGCTCCCATCCCGACGTGCGTGTCACCCGCACCGAGAAGCTCTCCATCGGCGTCGAGGAGGTCCGCGAGCTGGTCCGCAGCGCGGCGCTCGCACCAGCCGCCAGCCCGTGGCAGGTGATGGTCATCGAGGACGCCGACAGGTTGACCGAGCAGGCCGCGAATGCGTTGCTCAAGGCGATCGAGGAGCCAACCCCACGCACGGTTTGGTTGCTGTGTGCCCCCACGGTCGAGGACGTGCTCGCGACGATCAGGTCACGCACCAGGCTCGTCGTACTCTCCACCCCCGGGTCGGAGGAGGTGACCGAGTTCCTGGTCCGCAGTGAGGGCGTGCCCATCGAGACCGCGGCGTACGCCGCCCGCACCAGCCAGGGGCACATCGGCCGGGCTCGCGCTCTGGCGCGCGACGACGACACCCGCCGGCGGCGCCGCGAGGTGGTGGCCATCCCTGCTCGGCTGAACTCACTCGGCGCCTGCATGAACGCCGCCGCGAACCTTCATGACCTCGCCAAGGAGGAGGCGGACGCGATCACCTCGGTCACCGACGCCCGTGACAAGGTCGATCTCGACCAGACCTACGGCGTGGTCGAGAGGGGTCGGCGCCCCCGGGAGTACGCGCCGGCTCTGCGGGAGATGGAGCGCTCCCAGAAGACCCGGGCCAAGCGCCGCCATCTCGACGTCGTCGACCGTGGCCTGAGCGACCTCGTCTCGGTCTACCGGGACGCGCTCGTGCTCCAGCTGGGCAGTGACGCCGAGCTGGTCAACGAGGAACTGCGCGGCGAGCTCGGCGCGCTCGCGAGGGGTTGCGCCCCCGAGCAGACCCTGAGGCGCATCGAGGCCGTCTTCGAAGCCCGCGATCAGATGCTCGAGTTCAACGTGCCCCCGATGCTCGCGCTCGAGTCGCTGATGGTCGGTCTACGGCTCTGACATGTGGAGAACCCGACCCGTGTTGGGTTCCGCTGCCTACGCTGTGCCCATGTCGTCCAGGCTGTCGTTGAGCTCGGTGCCGAGCAAGAGGGTGCTGGTCGGCGTACTCGTCGTCGCCTTGGGCGCGGTTGGCTGCTCATCCTCGCACTCGCAGCCACGGTCCAAGAGACCGACGTCCGCTAGCCCTCCGGTCTCGTCGCCGCGGACTCCCTCCAACAGTCCTTCTCCAGCAGCGGGAGGCTCGCTGGCGGCGTACTACCGCCAGAAGCTGGACTGGAAGGGATGCGGCACCGCCCAGTGCGCCACGCTCCGAGTGCCGCTGGACTACGCGAAACCGGCCGCAAGAAAGATCAGCATCGCCGTCCTCAAGGTGCCCGCACAGGACCAGGCGCACAAGGTCGGCGCGCTGGTGGTCAACCCCGGAGGACCCGGTGGTTCAGGGGTGGACTACGCAGCCGCTGGATCCCTGGCGTTCGGACCAAGGCTGCCCAAGGCATTCGACCTGATCGGCTTCGACCCGCGCGGGGTGGGCCGCAGCACGCCGCTGAGGTGTGCCAGCACCGCCCAGCTGGACCAGCTGGTCGGCTTCAACCCGGCTCCGAGCACGACTGCCGAACGGCACCAGATGGACGCTCTCGTGCACGCCTTCGGGGTGGGTTGCCTGAAGAGGTCCGGCGATCTGGCCAAGCACATGTCGACCGTCGAGGCAGCCAAGGACATGGACATCCTGCGGGCCGCGCTCGGCGAGAAGAAGCTGACGTACTTCGGGGCGTCTTACGGCACTTTCCTCGGGGCGACCTACGCGAACCTGTTCCCGCACCGCGTCAACCGGATGGTGCTCGACGGCGCCATCGACCCGGCACTGTCGAACCAGCAGCTCTCGCTCGCGCAGGGCCACGGCTTCGAGGTGGCGCTGCGGTCCTACGTCGCCAACTGCGTGCAGGCTGGCGGCTGCTTCCTCGGCAACACCGTCGATGCGGGCATCAACCGGATCCATCAGTTCCTGGACAGCACGGTGAAGAAGCCGCTACCCACGGACACCGGCCGCCAGCTCACGTCCGGCTGGGCCGTACTCGGCGTCTGGCTGCCGCTGTATGTGAAGAGCTACTGGCCGCGGCTGAGCGACGGACTACGCCAGGCCATGCATGACCAGAATGGCTCGACGCTGATGTCGCTGGCCGACCAGTACGCCTCGCGTGGTCCCAAGGGCTACACCGACAACTCCCTCGAGGCTCTGTACGCCGTCAACTGTCTCGACCACGATGACTACATCGCCAGCAGCAACGTTCGCTCCCACTACCAGGAGTTCCTCAAGGCGTCGCCGACCTTCGGCACGGACTTCGCCTATGGCCTGTCCACCTGCTCGACCTGGCCGGTCAAGACCCACCGGAGCACGCATGCGCTGCATGCGAAGGGAGCTCCGCCCATCGTGGTGGTCGGCACGACCCGAGACCCGGCGACCCCGGTCGCGTGGGCCAAGGCACTGGCCCACGAGCTCGACTCCGGAGTGCTGGTCACCCGCAACGGTGACGGTCACACCGGCTTCAACGAAGGGAATGCCTGTGTCGACAACGCGGTCGTCGACTACCTGACCCGCGGCGTCGTTCCCAAGGACGGACTGGCCTGCTAGCTGTCAAAGCATGAGGAGATAGCTCCGCTCCTCGCCGTACGCCGTGAACCCCGCGCGGCGCAGGATCGGCCCACTCGTCTGAGTTCGGCCCTTGACCAACGCCATCGTGGCGCCGTGCTCGACACCCCACCGCAGCCGTGCATCCAGCAGGGCGCGGTAGGCACCACGCCCACGCGCTGCCTCCACCACTGCGCCACCCCACAACCGGAGCACGCCGTCGGCGAATGCCAGTCCGCCGGACCCGACCGGCACGCCGTTGAGATAGGCGACCATGCGTACGTCGGTCCCAGCGGCTTTGGCGGCAACGGTGCGAGCCACCAGCCTTTCGGCATCCCCGGGCGGCGGGACCTCGCCGCCGAACACCGCTGCGTCGAGAGCCCACGCCTCCTCGAGGCCGGCGCGGTCGGCCACGGCGCGGACCACTGCATCGACGGGTGGGTCCAGACCGGGGGCGCCTTCGGCGAGGTCGCGGGCCAGGACCGTCAGGGTCTGGTCCAGCTGGGCGCCCTGAGCGACGAGCTCGCCCTCGAGGTCCTCAGGGGTGGTGTCGAGCTTGATCCACCAGATGAAGCTCGGCAGGCCGAGGCGTCGTACCTCTGCGATCACCTCGCGGACCAGTTCGGCCGCCGGCCTTTCGGAGACTGTGCGGATCACCTCGGCGGGGGTCAGGAAGTACTCCGGGAACCTGACCAGCAGGTAGTCGTCGGTCTCATGTCGTTCCGCTTCCGGCGGGATCCACAGCCAGGCGTTGCTGGCCGCGACCACCGTTTCGGGGGCGAGGATCGGCATGTTCGCGAGCCTAGTGTCCCGATTAGGGGGACCTCCGGCTCCGGGCCCTATACTCGTGCGGCGTGCCGGCCGGTGGGCGGGCGCTGCGCCGCCTTAGCTCAGTCGGTAGAGCGATTCACTCGTAATGAATAGGTCGTCGGTTCGACTCCGACAGGCGGCTCCGACCCATTCAGCCCATTCACCCCATGCTGCTGACGGCCAGGAGGCCGTCGCCAGTGACCGAGAGCGTCGCGACGTGGAGCTTGCGTTGGTTGCAGCCGCCGGGATGGTCGAAGCAGGCGGCTGCCTGGCCCGGGGAGGGGTAGCCGACCCGCCCCGCGTCCCAGGCGGCATAGCCCAGCCGTAGGTGGCCGGTGCCGCCCACGATCGGGGTCGGTCCACCCGGCCCGGCAATCGACGACGTCGACCTCAGCAGAGGGGTGGCCTGTGGTTTCGTGCACGGCCCCTGAGGGCCTGAGCAGACGGCGTAGCCGATCGCGTAGGCGGCGGTCGTCCACTCGTTGGCGCTGTAGAACAGGTAGTACCTGCCGCCGTAGGCGATCATCGAGGGATTCTCCACCACGTACCCCTCCCACTTCTGGGAGGTCTGCGACAACAGGTGTGTCACTGAGCCGGTGCCGAAGGCCGTGCCCGAGGCGTCGAGCCGGCGGGAGTAGAGCTTGGTGGCCTCGACTCCCGGTCGGCCCTCGGTCTTCCACAGCAGCCAGGACACCCCGTCTGGGGCGGTGTAGATGCTCGGGTCCGTTGCGCCCTGGTTCGACGGGCACACCAGCGGTCCGGCGCTGCGGTCGACCAACGGGCCCAGCGGGGAGGCGGCGGTGGCCACCGTGAGGCACTGTTTGGTCTGGGTACGGCGGACGACGTACGTCGCCACATAACCGGTCCCGATGTGCGCAACCCCGGGTGCCCACGTCGACCCGGGCGCTGGATGCACTGCCCACCCGGCGACGGTCGGCATGGCCTCGTTCTGGTACCGACAGTGTCCGTCGCGGTCGGTCGGGCAGCTGGCAGCGTTGGACCGATGAGCCCGCCAGGTGACGAGGTCGGTGGAGGTCATCTCCGGCAGGTTCAGGTGACCCATGTTCGTGGAGAAGGCGTAGTAGGTGCTGCCGACCCGGATGATCGAAGGATCGGGGAAGTCTCCGTGGTAGACGGCCGAGGACATGAACCGGTCGCTGCCCGGAGAGGCGCCCGCCCACCCCTGGGCGACGCCGAGAAGGCCACAGGCGATGGCGAGCGCGCAGGCGAACCTGCGTGGACGAGGAGTGCGCATGATCGCTCCGAGCGCTCGGGAAGCCACCAGGTTGGCACGAGAAGCCTTGGAAGGGAGCAGAACGCCTAAATCGGGTGACAGCCGTTGTATTGCCACTGGCCCTGCACCCGGCTGGCCGCCACACTGTTCCACGTGCGGTGGCGAGAACGGCTGATGCAGGAGGGCCGATCGCCCGACCCCCGCTTCACGTTGGCCAACGAGCGCACCTTCCTCGCGTGGGTCCGCACCTCGCTGGCCCTGGTCGCAGGCGGCCTGGGGATCGAGACGTTCGCCCGGCACGCGATCCCAGCGTGGCTGCGGGTCACCGTGGCCTCCCTGCTGATGGCGATCGGCGCGGCGCTGGCGCTCGGGTCGTTCTTTCGATGGCGTGGCGCGGAGGCAGCCCTGCGTCGCGGCGAGGACCTGACCATCACGGCGCTGGCGCCGTTCGTCTCGGGCGGCGTCGCGGTCGTCGCAGTGGCGCTGCTGGTGGCAGTACTGGTACAGCGTTGATGGACCTGAGCCTGAGTGAGGAGGAGCGGAGCATCCGCGACTGGGTGCGCGCGTTTGTCTCCAAGGAGATCATGCCCTTGGAAGCGACTGTCCTGGAACGGGAGCGGCGGCACGAGCGTGGGATCCTGCCCGAGGAGGTCAGAGCCCTTCAGGACAAGGCGAAAGTCTCGGGGTTCTTCGGCGTCCAGACCCCCGAGGAGTACGGCGGCATGGGACTGGGCGCGGTGATGAACGCACTGATCGAGATCGAGCTGGGCCGGTCGTTCGTCCAGTTCCGCTTTGGCGGCGATGCCGACAACATCCTCTTCCACGCCAACGAGGAGCAGAAGCAGCTGTACCTCGTACCGACGATCAACGGGGACCGGCGCAGCTGCTTCGCGATCACCGAACCGGGGGCCGGCTCGGACGCCCGCGCGATCCGGACCTCGGCGGTTCGCGACGGCGACGACTGGGTGATCAACGGCGAGAAGACGTTCATCACCGGTGGCGA
>JALZBH010000147.1 GCA_030947625.1 Actinomycetota bacterium | reverse complement strand
TGCACCACCGTTTCACCCTTACCTCGCTTGCGTGAGGCGGTCTTTTCTCTGTGGCACTGTCCCGCGGGTCGCCCCGGGTGGGTGTTACCCACCACCTTGCCCTGTGGAGCCCGGACCTTCCTCGACGGGACATACCCCGCCGCGATCGCCCGGCCAGCCCATCCGCCCAACAAGGATAGGCCAAACAGCGCGCACGAGCCGGGTCGGCGATGAAAACCTGCACGCAAGAGCCGGGTCGGCGTTAGAGGGTGAACCGGACAACGCGGGTGGCAGGGTCTGCCTCGGCCAGGGTGAGGTCGACCTCCTCGCCGACGGGGAGAGGCTCGGCGCCGGCAACGTTGGCTTCGACGGCCGGCTCAGAGATCATCACCCGACCCTCGTGTGGGTCGTCCGCAGCGAGCTCGAGTACGACGCCGGCGAACCGCTCCCCCACCCGGGCCTTCAGCGTCTCGGCCTCCACGAGGTCGAGCACGGCGTTCTCGTACTGATGCGAACGACGATCGGCCTGCTGCATCGTCTTGGGCAGCTCGTCCAGCTTCTCCAGCACCCACGAAGGCACCGAGGTCCCCGCAGACAGTGCCACGCACACCTCGAGGCCATACCGGTCGACGAGCCGCCGAAGCGGCGCGGTCACGTGGGCGTACTCCGAAGCCAGCGCCGCATGCTCGGGCTGCGCCGGCACGGCGCCGTCGAAACCGACGTACCCGGCTCCACGAAGCAGCGACGTGCACGCCGAGATCATCGCTGCATGGTTGGGCTTGCTGGCGTCCAACGATCGGACGAAGTCCGGATACAGCTCCTCTGCCGGCCAGTCGATGTGCAACGCCTTCGCCGCGCGGTGCAGCCGCTTCACCGCGTCGGGCGCGGGCGGTGGCAGTGTCCGCAGGATGCCGACCCGGGCATAGACCATCATCGACGCAGCGGCGAAACCGGTGAGCAACGAGATCTGTGCGTTCCAGCTCTCCACCGGCAGCATCTGTCGGAACTCCAGCTTCCAGACGTCGTTCTCGACGTCGACCTCCTGCTCGGGCATCGGCAGCGACACCCCGCCACGCTCGGCCTCCTTGGCCAACCGGAGCTCCCCGACCGCCTTCAGGAGTACGCCGATATCGCCGGCCGCCCCGCCGTCGAGCTGCTTCTGAACCCCCTCGTAGTCGAGCTTCGCCCGCGACCTCACCCGGGCCCGCTCGAGCTTGACGTCGGTGCCCTCCCCGTCCTTGTCGAGCCGGATCGTCCACAACAGGCTCGGTCGATCCTCGTCCGGCAGCAACGAGGCGGCGCCTTCGGAGAGCACCTTGGGGTGCAGCGGCAGCTTGGTGTCCGCGCCGTACAACGTCACCCCGCGCCGGTTGGCCTCGACATCGACCGGGTCACCCGGCTCGACAAACGCTGCCAGGTCGGCGATCGCATAGTGCACGACGTACCCGTCACCGTCGCGCTCGATGTGCATCGCCTGGTCGAGGTCCATCGCCGAAGCAGGGTCGATCGTCACCAGCTCGATGTCGGTGCGGTCCAGCTCCGGCATTGTGGGCCTAGCGGCGGCATGTTCTGCGGCCTCCTCGACCTCCGAAGGAAACTCGGTGTCCAGATGCTGCTCGGCCTGGATCTTCGCAATCCCTTGACGCAGCTCGTCGTTCTCGCTCTCGCTCACCCGCAGAACCCGATCAGCCACCACAACTCCTCTCCTCGAGCTCGCCGAGAGGCGACTATCAGCCCACCCTATGCATGCCCGATGAGGGCCTGGGACGGACGCGACCTAGGCGTACGGGCGCTCGGTCGGCCGGGCGTTGAACAGCCGCAAGTTTGCCATCGGCTGGTCGCCATCGGGGCCGCCGTCGAAGTACGAGATCACCGACACCGACGCGGGTGAGAGCTCCATCCGGTAGACCGACTCCAACGGCGCCCTCAGCGCGTCGGCAACCAGCGTCTTGATCGGCGTGACATGACTGACCGCAACGACGGTCTTTCCGGCGTACGACGCGACGATGCGGTCTCGACCGGCCAGCACCCGCTGCTCGACGGTACGGAACGACTCTCCACCCCCCGGCGCGTACTCGAGGTTGCCCAGCCAGCCGGCCACGTCGTCGGGATACTGCTCGTGCACCTCCGAGAACGTCAGCTCCTCCCAGGTCCCGAACTCCATCTCGGCGATGCCGTCCTCGATCTCCACGTCGAGGTCCAGGAACTCGGCGAGCACCTCCGCGGTCTCGAGAGCACGGCGCACCGGCGAGCTCACCAGCGCATCGAGCTCGGCAGCCATCGACGTCAGCCACTCGCCGGTGGCCCGCGCCTGAGCGCGACCCTCCTCGTTCAGCGGCGGGTTGGTGCCGGCGGTCCCGCCGGAGAACAGCTTGCGGTCGGTGTGGTCGGTCACGCCGTGGCGGACCAGGATCAGCGTGGTCGGCGGCGTTGTCGGGGCCGCCCAGCCGCGGTATCCCGCCGACGACTGGTGCTCGCGCGGCGACGCCACCGGCTCGGCAGAACGGATCGGAATGCCGTCCAGCGCGGCGTTGACCAGCCGGTCGGCGTGCTTGTTCTGCTCGCGCGGGATCCAGATGAACGTCGTACCGATCGGCGCCAGCCGGTTCGCCTCGACCGCAAGCGGGCGCATCGAGGGATGCTTGACCCTCCAGTTGCCCGACATCTGCTCGACGACGAGCTTGGAGTCCATCCGGACCTCGATCTCGGCGTCGGGAGCGTGCTCGCGAGCCAGCTCCAGACCGGCGATCAGACCGCGGTACTCCGCAACGTTGTTGGTCGCCACGCCGATCGTCTCGCCGACCTCGGCCAGCACCACTCCCGTCGTAGCATCCTTGAGGACGGCACCATACGCCGCCCGCCCCGGATTGCCGCGTGAGCCGCCGTCCGCCTCGACCACCACCGCTGCCGGATCGGTCACAACCCGGACTCCCCGGTCCGTACGAGGATCCGACTGCACTCCTCACAGCGCACCACGTCATCGGTCGGCTGGCGGGCGATCTCGGCCAGGATGGAGGCGTCCAGCCGCAGCCGACAACCCCCGCATTGCCGCGCTCGCAGCGCCGCCGCTCCCACGCCGTCCTTGCTTGCCCGGAGCCTCTCGTACAGCGCCAGCAGCTCCCCTGGTACGCCGTCCGCGGTGAGCTTCCGCTCTTCGGTGACCTCGTCGAGTGCGCCTCGCAGCTGCGTACTCTTGCGCTGCACGAAGGCCTGCAGCTCGAGCCCTTGAGCCTCGATGGTGGTCAGCTCCGTGGTGCGTTCGGCCAGTGCGTTCTCGGCAGTCTCGAGCCGCTCCATCACCTCGATCTCGATGTCCTCCAGCGCGCTGACCCGGCGGTGCAGCGACTCCACCTCGCCGAGCATCCGCTCGAGAGCCTTGGGATCGGCAACCGAGCCGGCGTCGATCATCCCCTGGTCACGGGTCTGGCGAGCCTTGACCTGTTCGACATCGCGATCGGCCTTCCTCTGCTCGGCGGTCAGGTCGTCGATCTCGACGCGCAGGTCGCGGACCGCGTTGTGCACCTGGGTACGCCGTTCCGACAGCTCGCGCAGCGCCGCCACCTCGGGGATGTGCTCGAGCTGGTGGCGCAGCGAGTCGATCCGCGAGTCGAGATCTTGCACGTCGAGCAGCTTCAGCTGGGCGAACGGATCGGCTTTCAGGGGTGCTCCTCTTGGGTCGGCAGCACGGGAGTCCAGATCAGGCTCAGGTCCGGAACGTCCACGGGTCGGTGTTGGTCGTGCTCACGCGCACCTCCACCGTATCGCCCAGCGCACGTTCCAACTTGCGAGCGAGCACCGGCAGCCAGGACCACTCCGCCGCCCAGTGCGCGACGTCGACCAGGGCTGGTCCGTCGTACTCACGAAACTCGCTGGCGGGATGGTGGCGCAGATCCGAGGTCAGGTATACGTCCGCACCCGAGGCTCGAGCGTCGTCGAGCCAGCCGTCGCCCGCGCCGCCGACCAGTGCGACCGTCTCGACTCGGCGGCCCGGATCCCCCGACACCCGCACGCCGTGAGCCGTCTCGGGCAACGCCCGGGCGACGGTCTCCGCGAAATCTTGAAGCGTCGTCGGTCCCGCCAGCGTCCCGACCCGTCCGGTGCCCCGGTCGGGGTCGTCGAGCGCTGCGAGCTCGATCACGTCGTACGCCGGCTCCTCGTAGGGATGGACCGAGAGCATCGCAGCCAGCGCTGCCTCGCGCAGGTTCCGGGCACACAGCACCTCGACCCGCACCTCGTCCACGGTTTCGAGCGAGCCGAGTGAGCCAATCGCCGGCTGGGCTCCCTTCATCGGCCGGAACCGCCCCTCACCAGGAGCCGAGAAGCTGCACGAGTCGTAGTTGCCCAACGCCCCGGCGCCTGCGTCCGCCAGGGCCCCTCGAACGCTTTCGGCGGCCTGCGCCGGAGCAAACACGACGATCTTGTCCTGAGCGTCGGCCCGCTGAGCCGCCAGTGGCCGGAGCCCGGTCAGCCCGAGGGCGAGCGCCAACGCCTCCGAGACCCCGTCGACGGGCACGTCTGCGTTGGTATGCGCGGTGAACAGTGCGCAGCCGTTGCCGATCAGCTGGTGGACGACCCGCCCTTTCGACGAGCCAGCGGCGACGCTGCTGACCGGCTTGAAGAACAGCGGATGGTGTGCGACCAGCAGGTCGGCCTCGCCTGTGATCGCCTCCTCAGCCACGGCCGCCACCGGGTCGACGGCAAGCAGGATGCGACGTACCTCGGCTCGAGGGTCGCCGCAGACCAGTCCGACAACGTCCCAAGTCTCGGCGTTCTGTGGCGGGTACCACCGGTCGATCAGGGTGACGACCTCGGCAAGCGTCGCCACGGCCACGCTAGTTGACCTGCCGGTCGCGGCCGTCCCAGTACTGCGCCCGCAGCTTGAACTTCTGCAGCTTGCCCGTGGCGGTGCGGGCGAGGACATCGCGGAACTCCACCGAGGTCGGCGCCTTGTAGCCGGCGGCCTTGGACTTGCAGAACTTGATCAGCTCCTCCTCGGTCAGCTCGGAGTCCTCGTTCTTGACCACCAGCGCCTTGATCGTCTCGCCCCACCTGTCGTCCGGTACGCCGATCACGGCAACCTCGGCGACATCGGGATGGGAGAAGATCACGTCCTCGACCTCGATCGAGGAGACGTTCTCGCCGCCGGTGATGATCACGTCCTTCTTGCGGTCGCTGATGCTCAGGTAGCCGTCCTCGCCGATCGAGCCTCCGTCTCCGGTGTGGAACCAGCCCTCCGCAAGCGCCGCCTCGGTCTCCTCGGGCTGCTCCCAGTACCCCTGGAGTACGACGTTCGACCGGGCCAGCACCTCGCCGCCGTCACCGATCTTCAAGGTGACCCCGATGGCCGGTTGGCCGGCCCGCACCAGGTTCGTGGCCCGGTCGTCCTCGGACAGCTCGTCCCATTCGGCGCGGGTCCGGTTGATCGTCAACAGCGGGGAGGTCTCGGTCAGGCCGTAGATCTGGATGAACTCCCAGCCGAGCTCGGCCTCCACACGGGCGATCGTCTTCGTCGGAGGCGGCGCGCCGGCCACGATGATCCGCACTCGGTCACGTCCTGGGATCTCACCGTCCCAGTCAGCTGCGGCATCGAGTACGGCGTTCACCACCGCCGGTGCGGCACACATCACAGTGACGCCGTACTTGTCGACCCGGCGCAGGATCTCGGCCCCGTCGACCTTGCGCAGCGCGATCTGCTTGACACCCTGTCCGGTCATCGCGAACGGCATCCCCCAGCCGTTGGCGTGGAACATCGGCAGCGTGTGCAGGTAGACGTCGCGGTCGGTGACCGCGGTGTGCAGTGCAAATGTGACTGCGTTGGTCCAGATGTTGCGATGGGTGATCTGGACACCCTTCGGCCGGGCGGTCGTGCCCGACGTGTAGTTGATCGTCGCGGTGGCGTTCTCGTCCGGCTCCCAGGGTTGCGGGTCACCGGGACAGTAGAGGTCGTCGTCGTTGCCGAGGATGAACTTGTGCTCGCACTTGATGCCGGACAGCACCTCCTCCAGCTCCGGGTCGACGTACAGCACGCGGGCGCCGGAGTGCTCGACGATGTAGCCCACCTCGTCGGGTGAGAGCCGGAAGTTGATCGGCACCAGCACCCGCCC
>JALZBH010000146.1 GCA_030947625.1 Actinomycetota bacterium | reverse complement strand
GGTTCATCGACGACGCTGTCGAGATCGACGTCGACGCGATCTTCGACGGCACCGAGCTCTATCTGGGCGGGGTGATGGAGCACATCGAAGAGGCCGGCATCCACTCCGGTGACTCCAGCTGTGCGCTGCCGCCGATCACGCTGGGGGCGGAGGAGATCGACCGGATCCGGTCGGCCACCGAGGCGATCGCGCGGGGCATCGGCGTACGCGGGCTGATCAACATCCAGTTCGCACTGGGCGCCGACGTGCTCTACGTGCTGGAGGCGAACCCGAGGGCGAGCCGGACGGTGCCGTTCGTCTCCAAGGCGACGGCGGTCCCGCTCGCCAAGGCGGCAGCGCGGGTGATGCTCGGCGAGCCCATCAAGAAGCTTCGGGAGGAGGGGCTGCTCAAGGCGACCGGCGACGGCGGTGACCTGCCGCCCGGTGCACCCATTGCCGTCAAGGAGGCGGTGATGCCGTTCAGCCGGTTCCAGACTCCCGACGGCAAGACCGTCGACGCAGTGCTCGGCCCGGAGATGCGCTCGACCGGCGAGGTGATGGGCTTCGACGCCGAGTTCGGTACGGCGTTCGCGAAGGCCCAGACGGCTGCCTTCGGCTCCTTGCCGCTGCACGGACGGGTGTTCGTCTCGATGGCCAACCGGGACAAGCGGACGATGATCTTCCCGGTCAAGCGGCTCGCCGACCTAGGTTATGAGATCTTGGCCACGAAGGGGACCGCGGAGGTGCTGCGGCGCAACGGGGTAGCGGCGAGCGTCGTACGCAAGCACAGCGAGGGTGCCGCCGAGGACGGTGAGCCGACGATCGTCGGCCGGATCCTCGCCGGAGAGGTGGACCTGGTCGTCAACACGCCACACGGCACCACCCGTGGCGGGTCGCCTCGGGTGGACGGCTACGAGATCCGCACCGCTGCGATCATCACGAACATCCCGTGCATCACCACCGTCCAAGGGCTCGGGGCCGCCGTCCAGGGGATCGAGGCGATGCGGCGCGGGGACATCGGGGTCCGTTCGCTCCAGGACTGGGCGCGGGGCACCGTCGGCGTACCGGACCAGGGCCGGGCGTGACGGCGTACCAGCTGCTCTTCGACCGGGTGCTGGCTCACATCGACGCCGAGCGGGTTCACCAACACGCATTCCGCGCAATCCGGTCCGCCCATCCGCTGACCCGGCTCGTACGTGCAGCAAAAGCATCTCGACCCGGCGCGAACGTGCAGGCGATGGGGCTGGAGTTTCCGGGCGTGCTTGGTCTGGCCGCCGGCTTCGACAAGAACGCGGTCGGCATCGACGCTCTCGCGGCGCTGGGCTTCGGCTTCGTCGAGGTGGGCACGGTGACGGCCGAGCCGCAGCCCGGCAACCCGCGTCCGCGGCTGGCGCGACTGCCGGCCGACCGGGCGGTGGTGAACCGGATGGGGTTCAACAACGACGGAGCCGAGGTGGTCGCGCGGCGGCTGGCGGAGCGTCAGGAGCGGCTTCGGCGCACGCAAGAGCCGGGTCGGCGCGATCTCGGCGCACGTAAGCGCCGGGTCGGCGGAGGGGTGCTTGTGGGGGTCAACATCGGCAAGAGCAAGGTGGTGCCACCGGAGCAGGCGGTCGCGGACTACGAGAAGAGCACTAGGCTGCTGGCACCGTACGCCGACTATCTGGTCGTCAACGTCTCCTCTCCGAACACCCCCGGGCTGCGCGGCCTACAGTCGGTAGACCTTCTCGAGCCCCTGCTTCGAGCAGTACGCCGGTGTGCTCTCGACGTCAGCCACCGCCACGTTCCGCTGCTGGTCAAGATCGCACCGGACCTGCCCGACGACGACATCCGCGACGTCGCCGAGCTGGCCACCTCGCTCCGGCTGGACGGGATCGTTGCCACGAACACCACCCTCTCGCGTGCCGGGCTGCGCTCTCCGGCGGAGCATGTGGAGGCCGCGGGCGAAGGCGGCTTGTCGGGTCAGCCGCTGCGCCAACGGGCGCTACACGTGCTGCGGCTGCTTCGCTCCTGTGTCGACCCGGAGATGACGCTCGTCGGAGTCGGCGGGATCGCCAGCGTCGAGGACGCCCGCGAGAGACTTGTGGCCGGAGCCGACCTGCTCCAGGGCTACACCGGTTTCGTCTACGAGGGTCCGCTGTGGCCCAGCCGGCTGAACGCCGCGCTGGCGAAGGAGCCGCTGCCGGCGGAAAGTGGCGGCCGATGACCTTGACGTTCGGAGAGCGGTTGCGCGACGCGATGCAGGCTCGCGGACCGATGTGCGTCGGGATCGACCCCCACCCACACCTGCTCGCCGCATGGGGGCTGCCCGACTCGGTCGACGGCCTCGAGCGCTTCGCCATGACGGCAACGGAGGCCATGGCCGCGCAGGTGGCGGTCATCAAACCACAGTCGGCGTTCTTCGAGCGGTTCGGCTCCCGCGGCGTCGCCGTGCTCGAGCAGGTGGTGGCTACCGGGCAGGCGGCCGGGGCATTGGTTCTGCTCGACGCGAAACGAGGGGACGTCGGCTCGACGGCCCGGGCGTACGCCGATGCCTATCTCCAGTCGGGCTCCCCGTTGGCGGTCGACGCAATCACCGCATCGCCGTACCTCGGGTTCGGTAGTCTCACGCCGATGCTTGACGCCGCAGCGGCCAACGGCCGAGGCGTGTTCGTGGTCGCCCTGACCTCCAACCCCGAAGGGCCGCAGGTGCAGCACGCCCGAACCAGCACCGGCAGCACCGTGGGCGGCACCGTGCTGGCGGCGTTGGCGTTGGCCAACGCCGGCGCCGAGCCGATGGGTTCGTTCGGCGCCGTGGTCGGCGCGACCATCGGGGACACCGAGGAGGACCTGGCCATCAACGGCCCGCTGCTCGTACCCGGGATCGGTGCGCAGGGCGGCACCGTGGCCGACGTACGCCGGACCTTCGCCGGCGTCCTCGACCTGGTGCTGCCCTCGAGCTCGCGCGAGATCCTTGCCGCAGGTCCGGACCCGGTGCGGCTCCGGGCGGCCGCAACCGAGGCCACCGACACATTCGCCGCCCTGCGATGACGAGCTCCCGGAGGATTCTCGGCGCCGTCGCCGCACTGCTCCTGGTCTGCTCCCTGAGCTCGTGCGGCGACCCCGTCAAGAAGTACTGCTCAGCGCTGAACGCGGACCGTACGGCGATCGCCAACATGCTTGCCCAGCCCTCGCCGAATGCGCTGATCTCGAACCTGCCGATGCTTCAGTCGCTCGGCGCCAGCGCCCCCGAGGACCTCACCGACGAGTGGCAGACGTTCCTTGGCGCCATCGTCGGGCTGCGTGACGCCCTGCATGCAGCTGGGCTGAGACCGGAGCAGTTCCACGACGGCCGGCCCCCCGCCGGTTTGCCATCGAGTCGGCGCCAGGCCATCAAGGCCGCGGCCGACACGCTCTCCTCGCCGCAGGTGGTACAGGCCGCCGACGGTATCGACCAAGAAGCTCGCGACGTCTGCCAGATCAACCTCGGGATGTGAGCAAGCCCGCCGAACTGGGTTGCCCTCTCGGATTGCAGGCCCCGATCGTGCGTGGCTAGATTGCACTGCAACGAAGACTCCCGCCCCAACGGTCGCCGCCCACACGATGACGGAAAGCCGAGGACCAACTCGTGGCATTGCCACCCCTCACTGCCGAACAGCGTCACGCCGCCCTCGACAAGGCAGCCGCGTCCCGCCGAGAGCGGGCGGAGCTCAAGAACCGGCTCAAGCACTCCGGGGCCTCGATCGCCGACGTACTCGCTGAGGGCCAGCACAACGAGGTGATCGGCAAGATGCGGGTCTTCGAGCTCCTGCAGTCGATGCCCGGGCTGGGCAAGGTCCGCGCCCGGCAGGTGATGGAGCGGCTGCAGATCTCCGACACCAGGCGCGTACGCGGCCTCGGCGCGAAGCAGCTGGCCGCGCTGATGGCCGAGTTCGGCGGCAGTGGCTGACCGCACGCCCTCGCGGTTGACCGTGCTCGCCGGTCCCACAGCGGTCGGCAAGGGAACGATCACCGCCTGGGTGCGCGAGCACCATCCCGAAGTGTGGCTCTCGGTCTCCGTCACCACGCGGGCTCGCCGGCCGGAGGAGCTCGAAGGGGTGCACTACCGGTTCCTCTCCGAGGAGCAGTTCGACGCGATGATCGCCGCCGACGAGCTTCTGGAGTGGGCCGTCGTGCACGGCCAGGCCAGGTACGGCACTCCGCGCCGGCCCGTGGAGGAGGCACTCGACGACGGCCTCCTGGCGTTGCTGGAGATCGACCTCCAGGGCGCCCGCCAGGTGCGGGAGAGGCTTCCCCAGGCGCGGTTCGTGTTCCTGGCGCCGCCCAGCTGGGAGGAGCTGGTCCGCCGCCTTGTCGGCAGAGGCACCGAGGGCCGGCAGGAACAGCAACGCCGGCTGGCCACCGCCAGGGCAGAGCTGGCTGCCGAGCAGGAGTTCGACGCCACTATCGTGAACGCCTCGATTCCCGCTGCGGCGCGGGAATTGGTAGAGTTGATGAGGTCCTGAGCGCTTTGGGACCGATCGTCATTCACCCAACGTCTGTGAGGCTTCATGAGCGTGTCCGCCCAGCCCGTCGCCGAGGGGATCACCAACCCCCCGATCGACGAACTGCTGACCAAGACCGACTCCAAGTACAAGCTGGTGCTCTACAGCGCGAAGCGTGCGCGTCAGATCAACGCCTACTACTCCCAGCTCGGCGAGGGCCTGCTGGAGTACGTCGGTCCGCTCGTCGACACCCATGTTCAGGAGAAGCCACTCTCGATCGCGTTACGCGAGATCAACGGCGACCTGCTCACCTGCGAGGACGTCGACCCCGAGGAGCTCGCCGCCGAGCAGGCTGCGGTCGCGGACTCGGCCCAGGCGCTTCCCGACTTCTCCGCCGAGACTCTGTCCGAGTGACCTGAGCGGGCGCGCCGTGACCAGCGAGCAGTCCCGTCCCCGCGTAGTCCTCGGCGTCGGCGGCGGGATTGCTGCGTACAAGGCGGCCGAGCTGCTGCGTAGGTTCACCGAGTCCGGTCACGACGTGAGCGTCGTACCGACCGAGTCCGCACTGCGGTTCGTCGGCGCCGCCACCTGGGCGGCACTCTCGGGCAAGCCGGTCACCGCTTCGGTGTGGGACGAGGTCCACCAGGTGCCCCACGTGCGGATCGGCCAGGAGGCCGACCTGGTCGTGGTTGCCCCGGCCACGGCCGACCTGCTCGCCAAGGCTGCCCACGGACTGGCCGACGACCTGCTGACCAGCACGCTGCTCACCGCCCGGTGCCCGGTGGTGTTCGCGCCGGCCATGCATACCGAGATGTGGGAGCACCCGGCAACGCAGGCAAACCTCGCCATCCTGCGGGCGCGTGGGGCGCTGGTGGTCGAGCCTGCGGAGGGCCGACTGACCGGCGCCGACAGTGGCAAGGGCCGGCTGCCGGACCCGGCCGAGATCTTCTCGGTCGCCACCGCGCTGCTCGCCAGGGGAGTGGTCGAGCACGACCTGGCCGGCCGTCGGGTCGTGGTCAGCGCGGGCGGCACCCGGGAGTATCTGGACCCAGTGAGGTTTCTCGGCAACCGATCCTCAGGTCTGCAGGGGTACGCGCTCGCCAGAGCGGCGGCCGTCCGCGGCGCGGAGGTGACGCTGGTGGCGGCGAACACTCAGCTGGCCGATCCGGCCGGCGTCAAGGTGGTACGCGTGGAGACCACGGCGCAGCTGCGTGAGGCCGTGCTCGAGGCGAGTACGTCGGCCGACGCCGTCGTCATGGCCGCTGCCCCCGCCGACTTCGCGCCGAGCCGGCGCTCGGAGACGAAGCTCAAGAAGTCCGAGGACGGCACGGCCGCCCCGATCGAGCTGGTCCAGAACCCGGACATCCTCGCCGAGCTCGCGGCCGACGGGCAACGGACCATGGTCGTGGTCGGCTTCGCGGCCGAGACCGGCGACGACCACGGGTCGGTGCTCGAGCATGCCCGCGCCAAGCTGGCCCGCAAGGGTTGCGACCTGCTCGTGGTCAACGACGTGAGCGGGGGACGGGTGTTCGGCGAGCTCGACAACGAGGCCGTCGTACTCTCTCGCGTCGGGGCGGCAGTGCGGGTGCCTCGAGGCTCCAAGACCGAGCTCGCGCACGTGGTCTGGGACCAGGTTGTCGAGCTGTTCCCAGGCGCTGTGGGCTAGGGTCGGGCC
>JALZBH010000145.1 GCA_030947625.1 Actinomycetota bacterium | reverse complement strand
AGCTGGACGTCCCCGGCCGTCTCGAACCCGCGCTGGCGCGGATCCGCAGCCGAGGGACGCTGAGGCCCGCTGACCTTGCTGACCTCCTCGACGAGAGCGGCCGCCTGGTGCTGTGCCGGCGGCTGGTCCGTGAGGGGCTACTGGAGGCTGTTCCCTGAGCTCCCTGGAGGACCCGCCCAGCAGATGCTCGCGCGAGTCGCTAGAGCGCGGCGACGAGATGGGCGGAACGGCCTCGACGGTGCGTGCGTTCCTGCTGGTGGAGCAGGCCGGCCCGTGGGGGCAAGTCGCACTGCGGGACAGCCGGCTCGTCGTCCGCCGAGAGCTGGCCGCCCGCGCAGCAGCTGCCGGCGTACGGGTACTGCTGATCCGCCGGCACGGTCGTCCGCCTCCCCACACCGGGCTGCGCGTCTTCGCGGCATACGCCGACCCGGTGGCTCCTCGCCTGGAGACCACGCTGCTGGACGGGCCCGAGGAGCTGCTCGACCTGGACCTCGACAGGCTGCGCCGTCGGCGCTCGGCCGGCCTCACGGAGAGCCCGGAGCCGGTGTTCCTGGTCTGTACCCACGGTCGACACGACGCCTGCTGTGCCGAGCGTGGCCGGCCGGCCGTAGGCGCCCTCGCCGCGGCGGACCCCGGGCCTACCTGGGAGACCTCCCACATCGGCGGTGACCGCTTCGCCGCGAACCTGGTCGTGCTGCCCGATGGGCTCTACTACGGCCGGGTCGCACCTGATGACGCTGTGCGGATCGCCGCACTGCACCGGTCCGGCCGGCTCGACCTGCGCCAGCTCCGCGGCCGGAGCGGCTGGGCCACCTCGATCCAGGCCGCGGAGCTGGCCCTGCGCCGCCACCTCAGTGAGGACCGGGTCGACGCCGTCAGTCTGGTGCGGTACGAGGGCGACCTGGTTCGGCTCGAGGTGGCCGGCCGGGGCTACGACGTACGGCTGCGGCTGCGGCTGGACCCGCCGGCCCGGCTCACCTGCAGTGCCCAGGTCGACAGCCCGGTGCCCCGCTACGAGCTGTTGGAGATCACATCTGAGGTAGCCAAGCCCGGCGGATAAGGCATCCTCCCGATGTTCGCTCCTACCTCAGAGCGTCAGAGTCGACTCATCGAAGCACGAGTGAGGAGACCGAGATGTTCAGCACAAACGAGTTCTTTGTCAAGAGCGAGAACGACTACCGGCGCGAGCAGCTGACCCGCGCATGGCGCCCGGATCGCCGGAGGCACCACCTGCCCCGACTGGCTCGGCGCGGCAAGTCCAACCCGGCTGCCTGACGGCCACTCCGCGACCACCATGATGGTGGACGTGCCCCTGTCCGGATCTTCTGTGCCGTACGCCGAGAGAGCGTTCGTCGGCCGAGACGCCGAGCTCGCCAGCCTGGCCGGCCTCCTCGGAGTGGTCCCGCAGCCGGGACTCCCGGTCGAGACTGCGGTCCTGCTGGGCGGCGACGCCGGCGTCGGCAAGACCCGGCTGCTTACCGAGCTGCGCGACCTCGCCTTCGCCGAAGGCTGGCAGGTGGTGGCGGGTCACTGCCTGGACTTCGGTGACAGCGCCCTTCCTTATCTGCCGTTCTCGGAGATCCTCGGACGGCTGGTGTCCCATGCGCCCGAGCTCGTCGAGGCGGTGACCGAGCAGCGTCCGGCCCTGAGCCGGCTGCGCCCGGGCCGTCGGCTGCTCTCCGAGTCCGAGCTGACCGAGGGTGGCGCCCTGGAGCGGGGCGACCTCTTCGACGCCGTCCATGCCTTGCTCGAAGAGGGCGCCCAACCGGCTCCGCTGCTGCTCGTGGTCGAGGACGTGCACTGGGCCGACCGTTCCACCCGGGAGATGCTCAGCTATCTCTTCTCGCGGCCCTACACCAGCCGAGTGGCGATCGTGGCGTCGTACCGCAGCGACGACCTGCATCGGCGGCATCCACTGAGGCGGGCGGCCGCCGAGTGGGCCCGCGTCCCCGGGGTTGGACGGATGCAGCTGAACCCGCTGAAGCCACCCGACGTGCGCACTCTCGTACGCACCTTGCATCCGCTGCCGATGCCCGAGGCCGACGTGGCCCGGATCGTGGACCGCGCCGAAGGCAACGCGTTCTTCGTCGAGGAGCTGGTGGGAGCCGCAGCCCTGGCAGGGCGCGGCATCCCGGACGACCTCGCCGAACTTCTTCTGGTGCGGCTCGACCACCTCTCCGAGACCGCCCAGCAGGTGGTCCGCGCCGCCTCGGTCTCGGGCCGCCGTGTAGGCCACGATCTGCTGGCGGCGACGGCCGGTGTGTTCGAACCCGATCTCGAACCCGCACTGCGCGACGCTGTCGAGCGAAACGTACTGGTGCCTGCCCGTGGGGACGCCTATGCCTTTCGCCACGCCCTCCTCGCCGAGGCGGTGTATGACGACCTGCTGCCCGGCGAACGGGCTCGCTTCCACGCGGCGTTCGCCAGGGCACTGGACGAGGGCCGCGCCGTCGGCACCGCGGCCGAGCTCGCCCGGCATGCGCGCGCTGCCCATGATCTGCCTACGGCGGTGACGGCGAGCATCCGCGCCGGCGACGAGGCCATGTCGGTCGGCGGCCCCGACGAGGCCGCGCGTCACTACGAGAGCGCCCTCGAGCTGCTTGCCGACCCTGCGCTGCTCCGCGTGCTCGCCATCGACGTCGCGTCGCTGGGCGCACGCACGGCCGAGGCGCTGGTTGCCTCCGGCGACCCGCCGCGTGCACTGGCGCTGGGTCGCCGGCTGCTGTCGGAGCTGCCCGACGACGCCCCGCCCGAATGGCGCGGCCGGCTGCTGGCCTCCATGGCAGCCACGGTGATGGTCGCCGAGACCACGCTGGACCCGCTGGAAGTGACGGTCCAGGCGTTGCAGCTGGTCCCCGAGGAGCCCTCGGCGCTGCGGGCTCGGCTGCTGCACCTGCACGCCCGCGCCTTGCTGAACGCCGAGCAGCACGACGAGGCTCGGGCCGAGGCACTCGAGGCGCTGTCGATGGCTGAGACGCTCGACCTGCCTCGGCTGGCCAGCGACGTGATGGCCACGCTGGCCACCATCGACAGCGACGAAGGCAACGACGTACGGGCGACCCTGGAGCAGGTCGCGGCGCTGGCCGCTTCGACCGGGGCGACCACTGCCGAGCTGCGGGCACTGTGGCTGCTCGGCCGCTGGCACTGGGACCGGGCGGAGTTCGTAGAGGCAGGGGAGGCTTTCCAACGTGCCGTCCACCGCGGTGAGGAGGTCGGGCTGCCGTGGGCGCCGTACGCCTTCGACGCCCGAATCTCCGCGCTGATGGTGGCGGTCGTGCGGGGTGACTGGGACGCGGCGCTCGCACTTGCCGAGGTCACCGACCAGGCGCCACCGCCGATCCCCGAGGCCGTTCTCGCCGCCGGCCGCCTTACCGTGCAGGCAGCGCGGGGTGAGCAGGCCCAGATCGCGCAGCTGCCCGCGTTGCGTTCCACGTGGGAGAAGGACGGGTTCATCGCAATCACCGCAGGTCCGGCAGCGATCGAGCTGCACGCACTGGCCGGGGACCGCGACGCGGTGCTGGCAACGCATGATGACGTCGTCGCGACCATCTCGAAGCTGTGGCGAGAGTCGTTCCACGCCCGGGTCCGGCTGGCAGCGACCACGATCGGCGCTCTTGCCCACGGGGTTGAGCATCTCAGCGCCGAGGAGCGGGGCCGACTCGCCGAACCCTTCGCCCGCGTCTTCGAAGGCGGCCAGCGCACCATCCAGCTGCAGCGGGAGGTCGGGACGCCATGGGGTGCCGAGGGCCGCGCCTGGGCGAACCGGCTGCACGCCGAGGCGCTGAGGTTCCGGTGGCTTACCGGGATCGACCCTCCTGGGGAGGCCGAGCTGCTCGACGCCTGGCGGGCAGACCTGGCGGGGTTCGAGGAGATGGGCCATGTCTACGAGACCGCCAGGTCGGCGGCCCGGCTGGCCGGCGTACTCCAGGCAGCGGGGGAGACCCTCGAGGCGCGACCGTACGCCGATGCCGCCCGCGCAGCTGCACGCAGACTCGGAGCCGGCCCGCTGCTCGATGAGCTCCGTGGGGTGGCCAGGGCGGCCACGCGGTCCCGCGCCACTGGTCCGGACGAGGCGCTGACCCCGCGAGAGGTGGAGATCCTCGCGCTCGTCGCCGACGGCCGCAGCAACGGGGAGATCGCCAGGCTGCTCTTCATCTCGACCAAGACGGTCAGCGTCCATGTCTCCAACATCTTGGCCAAGCTCGGCGCGGCCGGCCGCACCGAGGCGGCCGCGATCGCCCGCCGCAGAGGGCTGCTCGGCTGACCCGCCGGCGCTCTCGGCGGACTCCTACTATGGGCGCCATGTCGGTGACCGAAAAACGCTTCGCCAAGATGCGGCCGCTGACCACGCGGCCGCTGTCCAGCACTGCGGCACAGGATCTTCCGCCGGGGCCGCGGTGGCTGCCGGGTCTGCTGCAGAGCATCGGACTGTTGCGGTTCCGGCACCAGTTCGTCCCGGCACTCCACCGCCGGTACGGCGAGGTGTTCTCGATCCGGATCCTCCCCGAAGGCAGGTGGCTGGTGGTGTTCAACCGGCCCGAGCATGTCAAGGAGATCTTTGCCGGCGACCCGGAGATCTTCCATGCCGGCAAGGGCAACGCGATCCTCGGTCCGGTGATGGGGGAGCACTCACTGCTGCTCGTCGACTCCAGCCGGCACAAGCGCGCCCGCAAGATGCTGATGCCTGCCTTCAACGGCGCCTCGCTGCGCGGGTACGAGTCGGTCGTCACCGGGCTGGCCAAGACCGAGGTCGACTCCTGGCGGCCGGGAGCGCCGTTCAGGTCGCTGGACCGGATGAACGCCCTCACCTTGGAGGTGATCCTGCGGGTGGTCTTCGGGGTCACCGACGAGCATCGGCTGGCCGAGCTCCGGCCCCTGGTCAACAAGACCGTGAACATCAGTCCGATCGTGTTCCTTGGCTGGGGGTTTCCCAGGCTGCAGCAGATGCGGCCCTGGCGACGAACGGTCGAGAACCAGATCGAGCTCGACCGGGTGATCTATGCCGAGATCGCCGAGCGTCGTAACGCAGCCGACCTCGTCGCCAGGTCCGACGTACTCTCCCGGCTGCTGCTGGTGCGCGACGACGAGACCGGTGCGGGGTTGTCCGACGACGAGCTGCGCGACCAGCTGGTGACTCTGCTTCTGGCCGGGCACGAGACCACCGCCACCGCGCTCGCCTGGGCGCTGTACGAGCTCGGCCAGGACCCGGTGCAGGAGCGTCGGGCCCGGGCGGCAGCGACCAGCGGTGACACCGACTATCTCGAGGCGGTGCTCAAGGAGGCCATGCGGCTCCATCCGGTGATCCCGATGGTGGTGCGGCACCTGATGGCGCCGGCGAGGATCGGTGGCGTGGACCTGCCCCGCGGTGCGAACGTGGCGGCCTCGATCATCTTGGCGCACGAGTCCGAAGCCAGCCACGCGGACCATGTCCGCTTCCGCCCGGACCGGTTCATCGAGGGCGAGGTGGCGCCCAACACCTGGATCCCGTTCGGCGGGGGAGTACGCCGCTGCATCGGGGCGGGCTTCTCCTTGATGGAGGGCGTTGCGGTGCTGCGAGAGGTGCTGACCGCGTACGACGTGGCGATCCCGGCCGGGTCTCACGACGTACCCAAGGTGCGTAACATCACCAGCGTGCCGAAGCACGGCGCCCGGGTTGTGGTCACCCGGCGCTGAGGTTCGCGGGTCACGATTCGGCCAACACAGGGCATGGCATCTTGACCGCGCTTGGCAGCGGTACGACGTTGGGAGGGTTGCCCGGCTCTCGGTGTGGGCGCAGACGACCGGCGGAGCAGGGAGGTGGTCTCACGAGCGCGATGGAGGTCGACCCGCGCGCCGATGTGGCCACCCCCGAGGGGTTCGCTGCCGGTCTGGACATCCAGGGCCGCTCGTTGTGGCAGATCGCCTGGCG
Organism: Actinomycetota bacterium; assembly: GCA_030947625.1. Taxonomy (GTDB): domain Bacteria; phylum Actinomycetota; class Actinomycetes; order Propionibacteriales; family Nocardioidaceae; genus Marmoricola. Next base: position 230 of record JALZBH010000145.1, on the reverse strand, counting down.
GAGGCTGCGGCGCGACCGGGTCGCCATGGTGGGCGCGGCGTTCTTGCTGCTGCTCGTCATGGTGGCGATCTTGGCTCCGCTGATTGTGAGGGTGACCGGTGGGCCGCCGAACGAGTTCCACTCGAGCCTCATCGACACCCAGTACGGCACGTTGGCGCCGATCGGCTCGTTCGGCGGCATGTCGTGGCACCACCCGATGGGTGTCGAACCGGTGACCGGTCGGGACATCT
>JALZBH010000144.1 GCA_030947625.1 Actinomycetota bacterium | reverse complement strand
GGGAGGCCGACGCAGAGCGGCTGTTCGAACGGCTCTATCGGGCCTCGGATGCCGTCGAAAGGCAGATACCCGGGGCCGGGCTTGGTCTGCCGATCGCACGCGCGATCATCGAGGCGCACCGCGGCTCGATCGGCGTCATCAAGCGGGAGGTCCCGGGTGCGACCTTCCGGGTGCGGCTACCCCTGACGCCACCGTCCGGCACCTAGAACAGCCTCTCCTCGTGGTCGTCGAGACCACGCAGCGCGTTGTAGTCGACGACCGCGCAGGTGATGCCCCGGTCTTCGGCGAGCGTGCGGGCCTGAGGAACGATCGACTGGGCGGCGAGGACTCCCCGGACCGGTTTGAGCAACGGGTCGCGGTTGAGCAGCTCCAGATAGCGGGTCAGCTGCTCCACGGCTTCGATGTTGGCCTTGCGCTTGATCTCCACAGCGACGCCGGCGCCTTGGGGGTCGCGGCACATCAGGTCGACCGGTCCGATTGCCGTCGGGTACTCCCGGCGTACCAGGCGCAGGCCCGGAGCAAGCGTTGCGGGGCGTCCGGCGAGCAGCTCCTGCAGATGCTTCTCGACCCCGTCCTTGCGCAGGCCGGGGTCGGTGCCCAGCTCGTGGCTGGTGTCGTGCACCACCTCCTCGATGAGGATCCGCAACGTGTCGTCGCTCTTGGGGCTGCTCACCGTCCACTCGGCCCGGCCGTCCTCGGTGAGTCCCTCGCGAAAGGTGCAGGGCGGGCTCATCCAGTTCAGCGGCTTGTAGGAGCCGCCGTCGGAGTGCACCAGCACCGATCCGTCTGCCTTGAGCATGAGCACCCGGATGGCCATCGGCAGATGCGCAGTGAGCCGGCCGGAGTAGTCGACCTGGCAGCGGGCGACGACAAGTCTCACGAGGCGGCAATCTACCCGCCGCGGGTGAGAGCATTCTTCCTGCAGCGCCTGCACCCGTGGTCATTCGAACAATGCCGAGCCGCGTCGCCCGTCGGCTGCCACGGGTGACCCGCGCAACTGCCCCCCAAGGTCCTGCATGGCAAGATTCCCGCCATGACCCAAGGTGGACGTGAGTTCAAGACGATCGGCGTGATCGGGCTGGGCACCATGGGTGCCGGCATCGCCGAGGTGTTCGCCAGGGAGGGGTACGCCGTTGTGGGCGTCGAGGTGAACGAGCAGACCCTCGAGCGTGGCCGCGCCCACCTGACCAGCTCGACCGGGCGCGCGGTCTCCCGGGGCAAGATGAGTGAGGACGGGGCCGGCCGGCTTCTGGACCGGATCACGTTGACCACTGATATCGCCGACCTCAAGGGCTGCGACCTCGTCGTGGAGGCGGTGGTGGAGTCCGTTGCCCTCAAGAAGGAGCTGTTCGCCAAGCTCGACGACGTGGTCGGCGACGACGCCGTACTTGCCACGAACACGTCCTCGCTATCGGTCACCGAGATCAGCACGGCGAACTCTCTGCCCGGCCGGGTGGTGGGCATCCATTTCTTCAACCCCGCGCCGGTGCAGAACCTCGTCGAGATCGTCCGAACCGTGGTCACCGACGACACCGTGCTGGCCGACGTGGCGCAGCTGATGCAGACGATCGGCAAGAGCCCGGTGGTGTGTGGCGACAAAGCCGGCTTCATCGCCAACACGTTGTTGTTCGGCTATCTCAACCACGCAGCGTCGATGTATGAGAACAGGTTCGCCTCTCGCGAGGACATCGACGCGGCCATGCGGTACGGCTGCGGTTACCCGATGGGTCCATTGGCGCTGTTGGACCTGATCGGTCTGGACACGGCGTACCAGATCCTCGAGACGATGTACCGCCAAGGCAGAGACCGCCTGCACGCGCCCGTGCCGATCCTCAAGCAGATGGTTACGGCCGGGATGCTCGGCCGTAAGACCGGGCGAGGCTTCTACACTTACGAGGACGCCGACTCGCCGGTGGTGGTAGCCGATGCCAACACCCCGGGGGAAGAGGAGCGGTCCCAGCTGGGCCAGAGGTTCCAGACCGTCGGCGTCGTGGGCACGGGCACGATGGCGACCGGCATCGTGGAGGTCTTCGCCAAGGCCGGTCACGATGTGGTGTACGTCGGCCGGGCGGAGGGCAGGGTTGCCGCTGTGCGGACGGCGGTCGAACGTTCGTTGGACAAGGCAATCCAGCGTGGCAAGCTCGAGGAGAGCGCCAGGGCCGACGTACTCGACCGGCTCACCGGCACCACCTCGCTCGACTCCCTCTCCGGCGTCGACATCGTGGTGGAGGCGGTCGCGGAGGATCTCCGGGTCAAGACGACGCTGTTCGCCAACCTCGACGAGATCTGCAAGCCGGGCGCGGTCCTAGCCACCACGACGTCCTCCTTGCCGGTGATCGAGTGTGCTCAGGCCACCGCCCGGCCGCAGGACGTGATCGGGATGCATTTCTTCAACCCGGCCCCGATCATGAAGCTGGTCGAGGTCGTGTCCACCGTCTCGACGAGCGAGGAGGTCGCCGACGACGTCCGGGCGTTGTGCCAAACGGCCGGAAAGGTGCCGGTCTCGTGTGGTGACCGGGCCGGGTTCATCGTCAACGCGCTGCTGTTTCCCTACCTCAACGACGCGATCAAGATGCTCGAGGCCCACTACGCGACCTCCGACGACATCGACACCGCGATGAAGCTCGGCTGTGCCCTGCCGATGGGGCCCTTCGAGCTGCTCGACGTGGTCGGCAACGACGTGTCCTTGGCCATCCAGCGCGAGCTGTACCTGGAGTTCCGGGAGCCGGGCTTCGCGCCCGCCCCGTTGCTCGAGCACCTGGTCACAGCTGGCTACCTCGGCCGCAAGACCAAGCGCGGCTTCCGGGACTACTCCACTGTCTGACTGGGACGCCAGGGTGTCAGCCACGGGGTAGCCGGCAGGTTCTCGCGGCCGGCCACCAGCTCGTACATCTTGGCGCCGTCGATGGACTCGCGGATGACGTCGCCGTGACCGGCATGCCGGGCGATCTCCTCCAGCAGGTGGAACCACACCCAACGCACCGACCAGGCCTCGACGTCCTTGGGGAACCACGGCGCGGGCGGCACGGGGACGGGCGTCTCGAGGTCGAGGGACCCGACCGCCTTGACCACCCGAGCGCTGACCTCGTCGTACGCCGAGAACAACTCGGCGAGTGTATCCGTGGGTTCGAACACGAAGCCAGCGTGATGGTCGGCGGCCCGCTCCCCGGTAGGGCGCGAGGCGGGCTCCCGCGGCTCCGGGGCAGCGTCCGCCGCCGCAAGCCAGCTCTCCTGCACCTGGGTCAGGTGCTTGACCAGGCCACCGATGCTGAGGGCGCCGGCAGTGGGGGTCAGTCCGGCTTGCTGCTCGCTGAGACCGTAGGCCAGCGAGCGAAACGCGTCTTGCTGCTGGGCCAGAAATGCGGCCAAGGCCTCGGCCTCATTGTTGACGGGGGAGACGTGGAACGGCATCAGTTGTCCTCTCGGTGGGTGTGGAAGTAGAGGTCGCGCAACAGGCAGACCTCGGCAAGGTGGTGGATCAGCTCACGGTTGATGTGCAGCACGAGGACCTCGAGCGGCTCGTCGGCGAACGGGCCCTCTGCCGGGCCGCACGGACGGCTCAGCCCTTCGTCTCCGAGGGAGCGCACACCCTCGACCCAGCGGGCGTACTCCTCGTCCACCTGGGCCAGGGCTGTGGAGGCACTGCCGGCGTACTCCCAGGTCCGGTAGTCCGCCGGCGCCCGGCCGAAGTGGGCGGCGGTGCGCATGGCGAGCACGCCGACGATCACGTGCGCCAGCCGCCAGGCGATCGTGGTGAACGGCACCGGCTCGGGCTCGGGGAAGGCGAAGTCCACGGTGAGCGCTCCCGAGCTGTCGCCAGGGATCTCGCGGATGTTCCATGCCGGTACCGGCTCCCAGAAGTACTCGTCGTCTGTGAGGCCGGCCAGCCGGGGGTGTAGCTGCTCGCGCCAGTGCCAGTCCACCTGGTCGATGAGGTGCTCGGTGAGGTTCATGAGTCCAGCCTGCACCACCAACAGGACTGTTTCTGTCCGCTATCGATGGCAACCTGGAGCCATGGCCGAAACCACCGAACGGGTGCTACGTCTGCTCGGGCTGTTGCAGACGAGTGCGACTTGGACCGGGCCCGAGCTGGCCAGGCGGCTGGACGTCACCACGCGGACGATCCGGCGTGACGTCGAACGCCTGCGCAGACTCGGCTACCCGGTGAACGCAGTCCAGGGTGTGACCGGTGGCTACCGGCTCGGTGCCGGGCGGGCGCTGCCGCCACTGTTGCTCGACGACGAGGAAGCCGTGGCGATGGCGGTCTCCCTCCGGCTGGCCGCTGGAGGCACGGTCGCCGGTGCCAGTGAGGCGGCGTTGCGGGCGCTGACCAAGCTCGACCAGGTGCTCCCGGCTCGGCTGCGCTCGGAGGTAGCCGCCATCCAGGCGGCCACCGACACCCTGGGTGGCCCCTCGGCACAGGTCGACGGGGAGGCGCTGCTGGTGCTGGCCAGGGCCTGCCGGGACCGGGCGCGCGCCCGATTCGGGTACGTCGCCCACGACGGCAGCGAGACCGAGCGCCGGGTGGAGCCGGTGCGGCTGGTCGCGACAGGTCGGCGGTGGTACCTGATGGCGTTCGACCTCGATCGTGAGGACTGGCGGACCTTCCGGCTGGACCGGATGCGTCAGGTCGCTGCGACGACGTGGCGGTTCCCGCTGCGTGACCATCCGGACCCGGTCGAGTTCGTCGGCCGGTCCGTCACCTCGCCGTACCCTGTGATGGCGCAGGTGCGGGTGCTGGCTCCGTACGACGTGGCCCGGGAGCAGGTCGCTCCGACCGTTGGCCACCTGAGTCGACTCGATGAGGACAGCTGCCTGCTCGAAGCGGGAGCCGGTGGGCTGCCGGTGCTGGCCTTCCATCTTTGCACGATGGGCCTCGAGATCGAGGTGCTCGGCCCGCCCGAGCTACGCGAGCTGCTCGCCGAGCTCGGGCCCCGGATGACGCGCGCGGGGACCGGTCGTGGCATTGCCGGGACTCCGTAGGATAGACCCATGAAGTTCGTGTTCTTCCTGGGCCTGCTGCTCGTCGCGGGCGCTGTGGTGGTGACGCTGGTGCGGGCAAACCAGCGACGCGAGATGGCCCGCAAGGAAGCCGAGCTGGCCCCGGTGCGGCAGCTTGCCTTCGAGGACGTGACGGCGCTGGGGGAGGAGCTGTCGGCGCTCGACGTGGATCTGGCGGGGCGCCCGCTAGATGCGGGTGAGCGAGCGGACTACCAGCGAGCACTGGACAGCTATGAGTCCGCGAAGTCGGCTGTCGACAAGATCAGCCAGCCGGACGAGGTCAGGCACGTCACCGAGATCCTCGAGGACGGCCGTTATTCGATGGCCTGTGTGCGGGCCCGGGCCGATGGGAAGCCGCTGCCGACACGGCGGCCGCCGTGCTTCTTCGACCCGCGTCACGGGCCCTCGGTCGAGGACGTTCGCTATGCCCCGCCAGGTGGGACCGAGCGCGACGTACCCGCCTGTGCGCTCGACGCCGAGCGAGTACGCGCCGGAGCCGAGCCCGACATCCGCAAGGTGATGGTGGGGTCCCAGCGGGTGCCTTACTGGCAGGGTGGCCGGGCTTACCAGCCGTACGCCGCGGGGTACTTCGGCGCCAGCCCGATGATGGACATGATGTTCATGGGGATGCTCTTCGGCGGGTTCGGCGGCGGCCTCGACGGACTCGGTGACGGTCTGGGTGACGGCATCGGCTCGATCGGTGACGGCATCGGCGGGATGTTTGACGGCGTCGGCGACATGTTCGACGGCTTCGACCTCTAACCTGGGCACCCATGAAGAGCGGCCGACTCGAGGCATTCAGCGACGGTGTCCTGGCGATCATCATCACGATCATGGTGCTGGGGCTGAAGGTTCCCCACGAGCACACAGTTGCGGCGCTGGTGCACACGAGCGGGCTGGGCCTGCTGACCTACCTGCTCAGCTTCGTCAGCATCGGGATCTACTGGAACAACCACCACCACATGTTCCTGGTAGGCACGGACGTGAGCGGCATGGTGCTTTGGGCCAACCTGCACCTGTTGTTCTGGTTGTCGCTGTATCCCTTCACCACGGCGTGGCTGGCGGAGTCCCATCTGTCGCGGATTCCGGCCGTGGCATACGGCGTGAACTTCCTCGGGGCCGCGTTGGCCTACTTCGTGCTGCAGACAGCCATGATGCGAGTGCCTCGAACCGGGCCGCGGCTGCGCGCGGCCTTGGGCAGCGATCTGAAGGGCAAGATCTCCCCGGTGCTCTACATC
>JALZBH010000143.1 GCA_030947625.1 Actinomycetota bacterium | reverse complement strand
TCACGGAGTATGTCGCCCTCACCGAAGGCGGACCACCGGGTCAGACCAGGCCGGACAACCTTGCTCCCCTGTGTCGCGGGCACCATCGCGCCAAGACGCACGGACTTTGGGACTACAAGCGGCTCGATGACGGCAGCTATGTCTGGACGAGTCCCACGGGGCGTCAGCTCGACGAAACGGCTCCCAGCCGAAGTCCGCGCGCGCCTTGACGCTGGGCTCAGAACAGCGCGGAGGCGAGGTCTCGCCGAGCGCGCTGCACCCGTGGGTCGTCGTTGCCCACCGCCCCGAAGAGCCCGATCAGGTGGGTGCGGGCTTGGTCGCGCTCGCCTTCGCTCGTACGACGAACCAGGCCGATCAGCCGGTTGAACGCATCCTCGACGTGTCCGCCGACCAGGTCGAGGTCGGCCACCATCGTCTGCGCGTCGACATCGTCCGGCGAAGCTGCTGCTGCTGTGCGCGCGGCATTCAGGTCGACGCCCTGGGTCCGTTTGAGCAGGCTGGCCGTGGCCAGTCCGGCCGCCGCCTCAACGTCCGCCGGGTTGGCGTCGACAAGCTTCTGGTACTCAGCAACCGCGCCGTCGATGTCGCCCCGCTCGAGCGCATCCTGGGCGGGGGCATACCGCGGGTCGAGCACTTCCTCCCCGGTTTCCTCATCGACACCGCCGGCTGCGCTCGGCTGGTGCCGGCCGGTGAACCCCCCGGTGGTCAGCTGCTGCAGGAGCTGGGTGATCACCGTGCGAAGTTCGTCGATCGGCGCCGACTGCTGCAGCAACGGCATCGGCCTGCCCTGGGCGACCAGCACCACCAGCGGCACCGACGGGATCTTCATCGCCTGCGCGATCTGCGGAACGGCGTCGATGTCCACTCGGCCGAGTAGGAACCGGCCCTCGAACTCGTTCGACAGCGTCTGCAGGTCGGTGGCCAGCTGGACGCTCTCGGGCGAACGGCTGGGCGAGTAGAACACCAGCAACACCGGCGCGTTCATCGAGCTCTCGAGGATCTGCTGGAAGTTCGCCTCACCCACATCGACGACGTACGCGCCACTGGTCTGCGAGGCACCCCCAGCGGGCTGCTGCAGGCCGGACAGGTCGACGGCACCGGGACGAGAGAACGGCTGCTGGCTCATGGCACCCATTCTTGCCGACCGGTCACTGAGCGATCGACCCCGGTAGCCTCCGACCGGCTTCCGTACGGCGCCACTCGTCGGCAAGCAGCGCATAGCGGTAGCCGTCCAGCCATTGGCCGGAGTGGTGCAGCGAGTCGCCGATCGACGTCTCCTCCCGGCGCATACCGAGCCGTTCCATCAGCTGCCAGGAAGCCCGATTGTCCGCAAAGCAGCCGGCGCTGACTCGCCGAAGCCCGAGCGGACCGAAACACACTCGGATGAGTGCCTGAAGGGACTCGGTGGCGTAGCCACGGCCGCCGTACTCCGGATCGAAGCACCAGGCCAGCTCCCCTTGGACACTCCGGGCCCGTTCGCGCACCGGGGACTGGGCCCATCCGTCGCCAATCCCGAGGCCGAGGTCGCCGACGAGGTCATCTCGCAGCCAGACGCCGAGGGTCTTGCCGGCGTCGACACGCTCGCCGTAGCGCTCGGTGAACTCGTCCAGGTCACGCGGCAGCAGACCCAGCCACTCCTGGACCTGCCCCAGCTGCCAGTAGCGCCAGGCGAGAGGCAGCTGGTCCCGCCGGAGCAGATCGAGTCGCAGCCGCTCGGTGTGCAGCGGCCAGTCCAGATCGGCGAGCGTGGTCACGCCGGTCAGCCTGTCAGGGCTCCCCCAACACGTCGAGCAGACTCAGAAACGAGCCGGCTCGTGGTACTCCCCCCACTCGGCGCGCAGCGCATCACAGATCTCGCCCAGCGTGGCCTCGGCGCGACATGCATCCAGCATCGCCGGGATCATGTTCTGCTGGTCGCGTGCAGCGGCCAGCATCGTCTCCAGGGCCGAGCCGACTGCCTGCTCGTCCCTGCCCGCGCGGCGCTCTTGGAGTGCCGTGACCTGATCGGTCTCCACCTCGTGGGAGACCCGGAGAATCTCCAGGTCGCGGGTCACCGAGTCGAGATGACGGTTCACCCCGACGACCAGCTTCTCGCCTTTCTCCAGGGCAACCTGGTACTGGAAGGCGGCCTCGGCGATCTCGGAGGAGAACCAGCCGTCCTCGATGCCGCGCAGGATGCCTGCGGTCATCGGCCACGATGCGTGCTCCGGGTCGGCAGTGCTCCGGCGCACCGCCGCAGCGAGCCCAACGACATCGGCGCTGCGCAGGTCGGAGCCGCCGAGCTGGAGGATCTTGTCGAAGATCCGGGTCGCCTCGGCCTCGATCTCGTCGGTCAGCGCTTCGACGTACCAGGAACCACCGAGCGGGTCCGCCACGTTGACCACGCCGGTCTCGTCCATGATCACCTGCTGGGTTCGCAAGGCGATCTCTGCGGCCTGCTCGCTGGGCAGCGCCAGCGTCTCGTCGAGCGCATTGGTGTGCAGCGAGTTGGTCCCTCCTAGCACTGCTGCGAGGGCCTGGACGCTGGTCCGGACGACGTTGTTGTACGGCTGCTGCGCGGTGAGCGAAACTCCCGCCGTCTGGGTGTGGAAGCGTAGCCACTGTGCCCTCTCGGACTTGGCGCCGTAGACCTCGCGCAGCCAGCGCGCCCAGATCCGTCGAGCCGCACGGAACTTGGCGATCTCCTCGAAGAAGTCCAGGTGGCTGTCGAAGAAGAAGCTCAGCCCGGGCGCGAACACATCCACGTCCAGTCCCCGGGAGAGCCCGAGCTCGACGTACCCGAAACCGTCGGCGAGGGTGAACGCCAGCTCCTGTGCGGCGGTCGACCCCGCCTCGCGAATGTGGTAGCCCGAGACCGAGACCGGCTTGTACGCCGGGATGTGCTCGACGCAGTACTCCATCAGATCGCCGATCAGCCGAAGATGGGGCTCCGGCTCGAAGAGCCACTCCTTCTGGGCGATGTACTCCTTGAAGATGTCGGTCTGCAGGGTGCCATTGAGCACTGCGATGTCCACGCCCTGGCGCTCGGCAGCGACGAGGTACATGCAGAACACTGGTACGGCGGGACCGCTGATCGTCATGGAGGTGGTCACCTCGCCGAGGGGGATGTCGTGGAACAGCAGGTCCATGTCCGCGGCCGAGTCGATCGCGACCCCGCAGTGGCCCACCTCGCCCAGGCTCTTGGGGTCGTCGGAGTCGCGGCCCATCAATGTCGGCATGTCGAACGCCACCGACAGGCCGCCACCCCCGCGCCCCAGGATCATCTGGTACCGCTCGTTGGTCTGCCTGGCGTTGCCGAAGCCGGCGAACTGGCGAATCGTCCAGGACCGGCCACGATAGCCAGTCGGGTACAGACCCCGGGTGTAGGGGAACTCTCCTGGCCACTCGCTCTCGTCGGCGCCGTACGCCGGCTCGACCTCCATGCCCGAGAGCGTGGTGAAGTCGGCCTCGCGAACGCGGCCCTGGTCCAGCGCCTCGGCGTACCGCTGCTGCCAGCGCGCGCGCGGAGAGCTCTCGTCGGTGCTCATGAGGAGATCCTAGGACGTCCTGGTCAGCCGCGACCGGCCGGCGCTGCGCCCGGCGGAGCCACCAGCCGCCACACCTGGGCCGTCCCGTTCTCGAGCCGCAACCTGGCGTAGGGAGCGAGCGAGGTGTGACCTGCTCCCGGCACGGTGCGGTCCACGAAAGCCCAGCGGACCCCCAGCGCCCACAGCTGCCGCGCCGCGGCCTGGCTCGGATGGGTGAAGAAACCATCGTTGAGCCGCAGCAACGCGGGGTCCCAGAACGTGCCCTTGAACGGGGCTCCGTTGCCTGCCGCGTTAGCTTTCGCTGTGTAGGCCCAACCCTCGACCAGCACCCGGCGTTCGGCGTAGGCCGCGATCCAGAAATGCCGGTGGTCGCAGATCCGTCCACGCGGCACCCGGCAGTGCCGGTTGGTCATCACCACGTCGTCCGGCCCGGCCCGGTCGTTGAGGTACCGGGCGGCCGCCAGCTGACCCGCGCTGACCGAGTCCGGGTTGCTCGGACCCCCGAGGAACGTGGTACCGGTGAACCGAAGGTGCGCGACGGCGGCAGCACCGCCGGCAACGAGCAGCCCTACCAGCAGACAAACCGCAAACCCGAATCCCCGGCGGCCGGGGATCACCGGGGCGGCGTCGCTGTGCCGCCCGAGGAGCCTGTTCGCCACCGCCACGGCCAAGGCAAGAAGGGCCAGCCCGCCCACGAGGAGCACAATCGCCAACAGTGCCCGCTCGACTGGATGGGGCGACGACGGGGCCCGGACTCCAAGACGTCCGGCCACACCGACCAGCCACCAGCCCCCGAGTGCCCCGGCGACCACGGGGAGCCACCATCGCGCCCGAATGTCTGCGACCAGCTGGCTGAGCCCGCAACCGACGGCAAGGGCGAGCATCACCCCAGCGGACTTGGTGAAGTAGAACTCGCTCTCCGAGGGGTGCAGCAGCAGCAGCACCGCACCAAAGCCCGCCGCGCTGGCCCCCAGCAGGAACCAGCTCATCGGGTCGCGCGCCGTGGTCCGCTCGCGAAGGAGACCGACGACGGCCGCCAGACCGGGCAGCACCAACGCAACGGCGAGCAACACCTCGAGCTCGAGCAGTACGGTCCGGGAGACCACTGCGGTTCCGATGATCTGGCTGCCTCGGGAGGTGGCCAGCGCAGTGAAGTGGGTGAGCGTCATGCCCCCTTCGTTGCCGTGGAAGACCAGGCTGAGCAACAGCACGAGTACGAAGCCGACCACCGCCGTGTCCAGCGCGACGACTCGCCGGTTTCCGGAACGAAGCAGCAGCGCCACTGCCAAGGCGGTGGCGCATCCGGCGAGAAGCACCGGCCCGAAGCTGCCCTTGGCGCCCCCCGCAACCGTGACAAGCAGGGCCAGCGCCCAGACGCTGCCCGGTGGTGCCTCCGCACGCCAGCGCAGGGCCAGCAGCGCGATCGCGGGACATGCCACGACGGCTCCGAACCCCAACGTGGGCGAGAGTGGGGTCATCGGCAGGAAGCTGGTCTCGGCCGGGCCCCACAGCGGCAGCGCGGCCAAGGCCATGGCCGTGCCCGCAGCGACCGGACCGGCGGCGGGCAGCCGGGAGAGCCGGAGCGCCGCCGCTGCGATAGCCAGCGTCAACAAGATGGCGACGTAGACCGGCATGAACCGCAGCAGTACGACGTCCAAGCCGCTGCCGGACGTGCCGCCCACCTGTGCCATCCATGCGTAGGAGAACCAGTGGTAGTGCAGCGGCTCAGCGGCAACCTGGGGCTGGTGCGGCGGGAAGTGGTGGGCCAGCTCGCCGGCCAGCGCCAGGTGGTACGGCAGGTCGATGTACTGGCGCATCCAGCCGTGGACCGGCGCCATCGGCTGGGCAAAGATGCTTACCCCGACGGAGACCGCCTTGACCCCCACCAGTCCGACCGCGGGACCCCACCACCAGGGCAGCGCCAGCCACTGCGCGCGGACGACCCGCCGCCGGCTGCCGGGGACGGCAACCAAGACAGCCGCCACCGCCAACGGCAGCACCCATCGCAGCGGCCCGAACCCGGTCACCAGGGAGACCACCTGTGCCGGTACCGCCAGTGCTGCGCCGCACGCGGCCCCCAGAGCAAGGTCCTCGACCAGCCAGCCCCGTCGCGGCCGCAGCACCCGCCACAGTACGAAGCCCGGCAACACCTGGGTGAGCAGCACCGCCGCACCCGCGCGCAGCAGCGGCAGGTGCCCGGCTTGCGAGCGGGCGGCGTACTCGGCCCCTGCCAGGGCGACAAGCAGAATCGGAGCCAGCGTGAGCGCCTCGGACCATACCGTCGTCCGAACGGCACCGCGGGTCCGGACTCGGCTCACGGGCGGTGATTATGCCTGGCGCACCGACCCACCAAGGCGCCGACTCACCTCGGCCGGAGCTGCCACACGACAACGGTCGGCTTCTTCATCCGCAACAAGGCGTACGGCACCAGCGAGGTTCCCGGGCCAACGGTCCGGTCGACGAACACCCAGCGCACGCCCAGGCCATAGAGCTTCCGGGCCGCAGCCGCGGTCGGGTGACTGAGAAACCCGTCGTTGAGCGCCAGCAGCGCGGGGTCCCAGAAGGGTGCCGTCCTGGAGTCGTAGCCCGGAGCACCGTGCCCGCCGTACTTCGCCCTCCGGGTGTAGGCCCACCCTTCGACGAGCACCCGGCGCTCGGTGTACGCCGCGACCATGAACCGGCGCGCGTTGCAGAGCTTCGCATGCGGGGTCTCGCAGT
>JALZBH010000142.1 GCA_030947625.1 Actinomycetota bacterium | reverse complement strand
CCATCGCGCGCACCGGCGGGTCCACGACCAGCCGCATCTTGGCCTCGAGTACGACGGCCAGCGTGCCTTCGGTCCCGACCAGGAACCGGTCGAAGCGCCGGCCGCGTTCGGGCAGCAGATGTTCGAAGGAGTAGCCGGAGACCTGTCTGGGGAAGCGGCCGAACTCCGTGCGGATCGTGGCCAGGTGGGCGTCGGCCAGCTCTTTAAGCTCGATCTCGACGCCGGACGCCCGGTCGGGCCCCGTCGAGACCACTCTCCCGTCGGCCAGCGCAACCGTCAGCGCCTCGAGGTTGTCGACGGTCCTGCCGTAGCCGAGTGACCGCGAACCGCAGGCGTTGTTGCCGACCATGCCGCCGATCGTGCAGCGCGTATGAGTGGACGGGTCCGGTCCGAACCTCAGCCCCTGAGTCAGCGCCTGGCGTTGCAGGGAGGCGTGCACCACCCCCGGCTGCACCGTGGCGGTGCGGGCTGGAGGGTCGATGTCCACGATCCGGTTGAGGTGCCTGCTGGTGTCGACCACGATCCCCCGGCCCAGCGCGTTGCCGGCGATCGACGTGCCAGCGCCGCGCATCGTCAGGGGGGTGGCCGACTCGCGGGCCACCGCGAGCGTCGCCAGCAGCTCCTCCGTCGAGCGCGGGCGGACCACCACCTGGGGTCGGACCCGGTACAGCGACGCGTCGGAGGAGTACATCGCCCGGGCCAGCGTCGAGTCGTCCACTTCGGTGACCCCGTGACGGTGCAGCGCCGCCACCAGCTCCGAAGTCCCGCTCATGGCGGCAACGCTAGACGGCGCACCGGGGCCTCTGGCCAGGCACCCGCGCCTGGGGCAGGCTCGGACCATGGCGACGCAGTACTACACCGCGACCAGCCTGGACGGCTTCATCGCCGACCAGGACAACTCGCTCGACTGGCTCTTCGCCCTGGGCGATCAGCGCGAGGAGGGCTCGTACCCCGCGTTCATCGCCAAGGTGGGGGCAGTAGTGATGGGCTCGACGACGTACGAGTGGATCCTCGAGCACGTCCATGCGGACGCCGACCGGCCCCAGCCCTGGGGCTACGAGCAGCCCACCTGGGTCTTCAGCACACGGCCGCAGCGGGGTGTCGGTGGCGCCGACCTCAGGTTCGTCTCCGGTGACGTGCGGCCGGTGCACGAGGAGATGCTGTCCGTTGCGGGCGACCGCAACATCTGGATCGTCGGCGGGGGCGAGCTGGTCGGCCAGTTCCACGATGCCGGCCTGCTCGACGAGGTGATCGTCTCGGTCGGGTCGGTCACCCTCGGTGGCGGGGCTCCTCTGCTCCCCCGCCGGATCGACCTGAGCCTTCGGTCGGCCCGTCAGCTCGGTGCCGGCATGGCCGAGCTTGAGTACGACGTGCGCGGCCCGCGGCTCCCAGCCGGCGGCTGAGGCCTCACCACAGCTCCATCGACGCGGACAGGATCCCGGCCACATCGTCCGCGGTCACCTCACGCGGGGCCGTGGCCAGCAGTCGCTGTTGTCTCATCGTCCCTTCGACGAGGTCGGGTACGTCGGCCTCGGTGTAACCGACCGCGAAGAGCCCGTTGGGGATGTCGATGTCACGCATCAGCTCGGCCAGGACGCCGGGCAGCGCGTCGGGTCCGTCGTACGACGCTCCGGGTGCCAGCAGCTCGGCCGCCCGCAGATGTCGCTCCGGAGCCGAGTCGAACGTGAACCGGAAGGCCTCGGGGGCGGTCAGCGAGACCGCCATCCCGTGCGGGACCAGCGGTTCCTCGGGCGGGTAGCCCTCGGGGTGGAAGTCCTTGACGCGACCGGCGATCGGGTACGCGTTCGCGTGCGGGATGTGGACCCCGGCGTTGCCGAAACCCATGCCCGCAAACGTCGCCGCCAGCGCCATCTGTTCGCGCGCCGTCTCGTCGTCCCCATGGGCGACCGCCCTGCGGAAGGCACCGGCGAGCAACGACATCGCCTTCTCCGACCACATGTCCGAGATCGGGTTGCTGCCGCAGTACGGCACTCGCTGGTCGGGCTGCTTGCGGTCGTAGGAGGTGAACGGGCGGGCGGTGTAGCTCTCCAGCGCGTGGCACAAGATGTCCATCCCGGCTGCGGCGGTAACCCCGGCCGGCTGGGTGTGGGTCAACAACGGGTCGACCACCGCCATCGTCGGCCTCAGCCGCGGGTGGCTGATCCCGGTCTTCACCTTCAGCGCCAGTACGTCGAGCACACAGATCGTGGTCGACTCCGCACCAGTGCCAGTCGTCGTGGGCACCGCCACAAGTGGCTTCAACATGTTCTCGGGTGCCCGTGCCTTGCCGACCGGTGCGTTGACGTAGTCCATCAGTTCGCCCTCGTTGGTGGTGAGCAGGTTCACCGCCTTGGCCGTGTCGATCGAGGAGCCGCCACCGACGGCGACAAACGCGTCCCAGGGCCCGGTCGCACGCGCGTAGTCGATCGCCTCATTGAAGCTGATGTCGGTCGGCTCGACATGGACGCCATCGAAGATGCGGGCCTCGATCCCGAAGCCGCCCATCTGCTCGGCAATGCGCTGGGGATGACCGGTCGCGGCCACGCCCGGGTCGGTGAGCACCAGCACCCGGCGTACTCCGAGCTGGGAGAGGTCGAAGCCGATCTCGTCAGAGGCTCCGGACCCGAACTTCAGGGTCGGAGACCCATAGGTGAAGACGGTTTCGCCGCTCATTAGACCCACGCTAGCCGGGTGCCAGCGCGAACGACACGACCTCCAGGACAGGCACCTCGCCGCGCTCGATGTCGGCGAGCCGGATCCACTCGGCGGCGTCGGTGGTGCCGTCGAGCTCCACAACCCGCGGCAGCGCATCGTCGGGTGCAGTGGCGGCGAACACGAGATGGATCCCGTGGAAGTCCTCGAGCCGTCCGCTCGGCGCGGTCCCGGAGAAGTGCAGATGGTGGACGCCGAGCAGCGCACCGACCTCCACGTCGAGCCCGGTCTCCTCATGCACCTCGCGCACGAGCGCCGACTCCGGTGACTCGCCGTGGTCGATCCCGCCGCCGGGGAGCGACCACGACCCGGAGCTGAAGCCTCGGGAGGAGATCCTGGTGAGCAGCACCTCGTCGCCGGCTGCTCGGTGCCGCCGAAGCAGGGCGTACGCCGCAGGCCGTTGCCTCCGGAACGGCTGCAGGTGGTCCAGCGCCTCACGCACCAGCCGAACCGTTGGAACCCGGCCCGACTCGACATCGGCGATGCGGTGCCAGGCCGCGTCGACGGTGGACCCGTCCTCCTCGACGACATGCGGGTCGGGCGAGTCGAGCGCCACCCAGCCGTCGTACACCATCCGCACGGAGTGGCGGGTCTCCCCATGCGCGGCGTCGCGCAGCACGAACGAGTCCACCCAGGCGCGCTCTCCCACACTGACCTCGAGCCCGGTCTCCTCGTAGACCTCGCGCACGACCGCGTCACGCGGGTGCTCGCCGAAGTCGATGCCACCGCCGGGCAGCGACCACCGCTCGGTCCCGCTGAGGTACGGCGCCAGCCTTGACAGCAGGATCTCCTCGGCCCGCCGGATCACGGCGTACGACGCCACCCGCTGGCGACTCGGCAAGGCTTGGTCGGGCATGCCGGTGAGTCTAGGGACGTGTGAGGGATGTCCTTTGGCGGTAGTCGTGGTCAGGGTGCGTGCAGCGCAAGGCGGAGGAGCGAAGGCGTGGCTGTGGCCACGTCGAGCGACGACAACGCCGCGATGTGCGTGCCCTGGCCGCGAGGACCGCCAAAGGTGCTTTCCTCAAACGACTCTAGGAGGGGGTCCCCAGGTGGGTGGGACCGCGCTGGCGGGCACCACATCGAGGGCCCGGGCCCGCTCTCGCGTCGGGGCATGGCCGCCGAGGTGGGCGGGATACCAGGTGGCGATCTCGCCGGGACGGGGACGGTGCTCGGGCAGCCGTTGCAGCGACTCGAGCAGGGCGGTCATCCGGTGACCGAGCTCGTTGGTCGCGGCGAGCAGGTCGGCATCCGGTCCGACGTACCAGGGCGAGCCGAAGGCGACGTCCACCCGCCGGCCACGAGTCAGGTCCGGCGCCGGGTTGGGGTCGCCAACAGAGGCAATTCGCTGGCCGCCCCAGACGGCAACGGGTACGACGGGCGCGCCGGTGTCGCGGGCCAGTGCGGCCACTCCGCGCATCAGCGGCCGGACGGTGTAGGAGTGGCTGATCCCCGCCTCAGGAAACACCCCGACGGCCTCTCCGGCGCCCAGCAGTCGACGGGCGTGCAGGTACGCCCCGGGCGCGGTCCCCCGAGCCACCGGGATGTGTCCCATCCGGTCCATCGCAAACGACAACAACCGGCCGTGCCAGACGTCGGCACGCGTCATGAACCGGATGTACCGGCCTCGGGAGAGCACCGCCTTCTGGACCAGGACGAAGTCGGGGAACGAGACGTGGTTCGCCGCCAGGATCACCGGCCCCTCGCAAGGGACGTGCGTCGCACCGGCGGCGTGCACGCGGACACCCAGCGCGCGCAGCGCCAGCCGGCCGAAGCCGTTCGCGAGCAGGTAGACGTCCTCCACCTATCTCCCTTCGGTGCATCACCTCGTGAGGATTCGGTGCCGTCGGGTGGGCGGATTAGGTGAACGGCGCCCGATGGTCGAGCGCGACGGACGCCCGGCCGGCCCAGCGCCAGACCCGCGCCGCCCGGTCGCGATCCTCCTCGGTGACCAGGTTGCCCATCCAGCGCAGCGCCAGGGTCATGCACGCGTCCGATCGCATCCCCGCCGGTGCGAGCGCAGGAAGGATCCTCGGCACCGTCGCCAGCCCGGCGAGCCGGCGGGCAATCGAGAACGCCTCGCCGTAGTGCTCACTGAGCAGCGCAGGCCAGGCCCGGGACAGGTCGCCGCTCTTGTTGTCGGTCAGGGTCTCGGCCACCAGCCGCCCGGTTTCCAGGCCGTAGTCGATGCCCTCGCCGTTGAGCGGGTTCACACACGCCGCTGCATCGCCGACCAGCGCCCAGTTCGGCCCGGCCACGTTCGAGACCGCGCCCCCCATCGGAAGCAACGCCGACTTCGGAGCTCTGAGCGGGCCGGCCAAGCCGAAATCCGCGCGGCATTGGTCGGCGTATCGCCTCATCAACGGCCGCAGCGCGATCTCGGCGGGCCGCCTGACCGTAGAGAGCGTCCCCACACCGAGGTTCACCTGGCCGTCGCCGAGCGGGAAGATCCAGCCGTACCCCGACAGCATGCGGCCGTCCACGCCGCGCAGCTCCAGATGGGAGCTGATCCATGGGTCGTCGTGGCTGCTGGCATCGACGTAGGACCGTGCGGCGACGCCGTACACCGTGTCTTTGTGCCACTCCCTGCCCAGCAGTCTCCCGAGCGGCGAACGCACGCCGTCGGCGACGATGAGCCAGCGACAGCCGATCTCGAACCGCTCGGTGTCCCGTTGGAACACCACTGCCTCGACCCGGTCCCCGGCTCGGCGTACGTCGACCGCCACCGCACCGTCGATGCCGGTCGCACCCGCCTTGAGTGCAGTGGTGCGCAGATGGTCGTCGAGCTCGATGCGGGCCACGGCCGAGCCGAACGCCGGCAACGAACCACCCGGCCACGGAAGCAGCAAGGTCTGACCGAAGCCGTGCGCCCGCAGCCCTTTGTTCACCGGGTGCGCTTGCACCCAGTCCTCGAGCCCGAGCAGCTGAAGCTCTGCGATCGCCCGCGGAGTCAGACCGTCGCCACACGCCTTGTCCCGGGGAAAGACCGCAGCATCGACGACGACCACGTCGTGCCCCGCCCTGGCCGCCCACGCGGCCGAGGCCGAGCCAGCCGGCCCTGCGCCGACGACGAGCACGTCGGTGCGCTTCGGCACGGCAGCTGAGGTCACCGCGTCATTGTCCCAGACACGACCAGCACCCCTGGTCTCGCCCGAAGGCTCGACTATCCCTCGGGTTCGTCGCCGGAGTCCTGCTTCTCGGTGTCGCCGGAGTCCTGCTTCTCGGCGTCGCCGGAGTCCTGCTTCTCGGTGTCGCCGGAGTCCTGCTTCTCGGTGTCGCCGGAGTCGCCGCCACCGAGATCCTCGTTGACGAACTTCCTCTCGGCGCTGTCATGCCCCTCGGAGTCGGTGAAGTAGCCGGTCTCCTCGTCGAAGGTCCGGTCGGTGTTGTCCACCTCGGCATTCTCGGGGCGGTTCTCCGGCGCCAGCCGCTCTTTGCGCGCCGCCTCGATCTCCTCCACGGACTCGTTGGCTTCGTTGTTGCCGGAGTCCTGGTCGGTGGTCTCGTCGCTGGCCTTGGGATCACTCATCCCGATATCTAAGCAGGGTCGTCCGCCTGGCGGGGGC
>JALZBH010000005.1 GCA_030947625.1 Actinomycetota bacterium | reverse complement strand
GCTAGGACACCTCGACCTCGCGTTCCTCATCGACTACCCAGAGGCGAGCGAACCGTGGCCCGCGAGCCTGGGCGTCGTCCAGATCGGCTCCGAGGACTTCCAGGTCGCCACGCCTACCG
Organism: Actinomycetota bacterium; assembly: GCA_030947625.1. Taxonomy (GTDB): domain Bacteria; phylum Actinomycetota; class Actinomycetes; order Propionibacteriales; family Nocardioidaceae; genus Marmoricola. Next base: position 32,975 of record JALZBH010000005.1, on the reverse strand, counting down.
GCCGGCTCGATAACGACAGACCTCGGTTGAGCGACCTCGCCGACTTCGACTGGATCATCTCCGGGCCCGAGACCTACTACGGCAGAGCCGTGCGGACGGCGTGCGCGCGGGCCGGCTTCGAGCCGCGGGTCAAGCACCAGGTCAACGAGCAGGCGACCGCGCTGGCAATGGTGGCAGCCGGACTCGGCATCACCTTGATGTCCGAGCTCGGCCGCACCTTCGTGCCGGACGGCGTGCAGACACATCCCCTGCGACGCGGGCTGCGACGGCACCTACTGATCGCACACCACCCCCCCTCACTGGGTCGCCCCGCAATCCAGGCGTTCATCGACACCGTTCTGCGCGTACAGAAGGCCCGGACGCACGTCACCTAGTGGCCACAGGTCAGGCGGTCGCCTTCGTCGGGGAGCACTACGATGCCCGGACGGTCGGAACGCCCTGGCAGCGCAGCTCCGTCGCGCAAGTCAGCACCGCGGGACCTGCCCGGAAGCGGATCGCTATGTGGCACAGCCGCCGCGCCGATCGCGGGATGAGCGCAAGGTTGGGCAAGCCGCCGTGGGCCAGCCGGTCATGGTCAAGATGAGGAAGGCGTCCCCCTTGTCGCAACCGGCGGCCCCGGCGCCTTCGGTCGGAGCGGGTCGAGCGGGTCCTGGGCCTGGAGCCATCGAATGAAGGCTGACGCTTCGCCGCTGAGTTGCGTGGCGTCGTCGCGACGCAGGACGTAGTGGTCCTGGCGCATGCGCACTGACGCGTCCTTCGCGATGTGCACCTGGCCGGCTCGAACGGCGCGCCGGACGAAGCGTTCGGGCAGGAACGCCCAGTAGGTGCTGCTGGCCACGATCTCCAGTGCTGCGACCGAGGTGTCCACGGTGAGGACGCTTGGTGGTGCCGCGGGGGACGAGTCGTGGTCAGGCAGGAGGCGTCGCCATAGGTCGTCGAAGCCGAGAAGGTGCACGCGGCCGTGTGGGAGGAGGTCGCTGACGGTGTCCACTGGGCCATGGGCGTCGAGGAACTTCGGTCCGTAGATCGCGACCGCTGTGTCGTCGTGCAGCTTCGTCGAGATGAAGCCTGGCCAAGAGCCGTTACCTTGCCGGATCTCGATATCGATCTCGGAGGGAGGCAATGCGTCGGCCCAGATGGCGCTGACGAGCTTCAGGTCGATGTACGGGAAGGACGCGCAGAAGTCGGGCAGCCGAGGGGCCAACCAGGTGGTGGCATACGCGACCTGGACCCGGACCGTGAGGCTAGCCCGGTTGGTCGTCTCGAACAGGCCGCTGGTGGCAGCGGAGAGGTCTTGGAAGACGTCGCGTACGGCGGGCAGGTAGGCCTCGCCCAACGGGGTCAGCCGCAGGCTGCGGGGCAGTCGCTCGAACAACTGCACGCCAAGGTGACCCTCGAGGTTACGCACTCGCTGGCTGACCGCCGAGGCCGACAGGTGCATCTCTGCCGCGGCGGCAGCGAAGCTGAGGTGACGGGCCGCCGCCTCGTAGGCGTGGAGCCCCAGCAGGGGTGGGATTGCGGCTACCATCAGACTCCTTTGTGAGCCACACATTATGCACCCCTCGGCGGCCTAAAGGTGTGTTTGACGCTGCCCTGGAGGCGACTCCAGAATGAGTGCTCCCATGTACTGAGGCGCCCCACATGGCCGTGTCGCCCACCGTCGCCCCCACCACGAACGCTCACACAGTGACCCTGCACGACCGCTACCTCACAGTTCCGGTTGAGGAAGCCGTGGTGCGATGCCACTACGTGTGGTTACGGGACAACTGCTGGTGCGCCGAGTGCCGCGTGTCCCAGACCCAGGAGCGCAAGCTGCTCACCGCGAGCATCCGGCCGGACATCGCTCCGGAGTCGGTCGCCCTCGACGACGACGGCACGCTCCGGGTCGCCTGGAACGACGACCACGTCTCCACCTACACGGCCGCATGGCTGCGCGCGCACGACTACTCCGACCAGGCACGGGCCGGCCGACTGGCCGAGCCGGTGCTGTGGGACGCGACCTTCTCAGTCCCAGCCTTCGAGCACGACGAAGTCCTGGGATCGCCGAAGGTGCAGATCGCCTATCTCGAAGCAGTCCGGGACTACGGCGTGGCGCTGATCCACAACACACCCTCCGTCCCCGGAGAGGTGGAGCGGTTCGCCGAGAAGATCGGCCACGTTCGCGAGACCGCGTTCGAGCGAATCCACAACGTCCGTCACGACCCCGCCGGCTACAGCGTGGCGCACACGCCCGCGGAGCTGATCCCGCACACTGACCTGCCGGGCTACCACTGGCCGCCGAGCATCCAGCTGCTGCACTTCCTCGTCAACGAGGCCACCGGGGGCCAGAGCACCGTAACCGACGGATGGTCGGTACTCGCCGACCTGCGTGCCGAGGACCCGGCGGGGTTCGAGACGCTGTGCCGGGTGCCGGTGCCGTTCCAGGTCTTCAGCAACGAGGAGGACACCTTCGCGACCGCTGCCATCGTCGAGACCGACACCGACGGCCGCGTCCGGGCCTTCCGCTTCTCCAACCACCTGGTGCAGCCACTCGACACCCACTTCTACGACGTGGAGACGTTCTACGCCGCCTACCGCAAGCTCGGCCAAATGATCATGAGCGACCGCTACAAGGTCGCGTTCAAAGCCTCGAGCGGTGACCTCCTCACCGTCCACGGGCACCGGGTGATGCACGGGCGGCTGTCGTTCGACCCCACCAGCGGCGCCCGCCACCTGCAAGACGTCTACATGGAGTACGACGACCTGATGGCGCGGCGCCGGGTGTTGCTCGGCACCCACAAGCCGATTCCGGCCGCGCCCGGTGTCGCGTGAGCCGAACGCCCACGGGAAGTCGCTCGTCCCAGGACCGGGCTGCGTCCGCCCGCTGGGGCAAACGCGAGGACATGGTCGTGCACGGGGCCGATCCGTACAACGCCGAACCAGCGCCGCACGCCCTCGCCGGCTCTCATCTCACGCCCCTCGACACCTTCTACACCCGCAACCACGGTCCGATCCCGAACCTCGATCCCGCGACCTGGCGGCTCCACATCGACGGACTCGTGGACACGCCGCTCGAGCTGTCCATGACGGCCCTCCAGGAGGACTTCGAGCAGCACACCGTCACCGCCACCCTCCAGTGCGCCGGCAACCGGCGATCAGACCTCAACCAGGTGCGCCGCGTATCCGGCGAGGACCCATGGGGCCCTGGTGCGACCTCGACCGCCACCTGGACCGGCGCCCGACTGGCCGACGTCCTGCGGACCGCAGGCATCCACAAGGACGCTCGCCACGTCTGCTTCAGCGCCCCGGATCGGACCGAGCCAGCGCGCACAGCGCACCCAGCGCACCCAGCGCACCCAGCGCACCCAGCGCACCCAGCGCACCCAGCGCAGACTTACGGGTCATCTGTCGAGATAGCCAAGGCCGTTTCCGAGGAGGTGCTGCTCGCCTGGCAGATGAACGGCCACGCCCTGCCCGCAGTGCACGGTGCACCGGTCCGGGTCGTCGTGCCGGGATACATCGGTGCCCGCAGCGTCAAGTGGCTCGACCGGGTCACCGCCTCACTGCACCCCTCGGACAACTACTTCCAAGCAACGGCCTACAGGTTGCTTCCCGCCCACGGCACCCCCGGACCGGGGGTCGGCATGTCGTTGGGGCCGGTCGCGTTGAACTCCGCGATCCTCGCGCCGGCCGACGGCACCACCATCCCCGTCGGTCCAACCGACGTGCACGGCTACGCGTACGCCGGTGACCGAGGCACCGCGCGGGTCGAGGTGTCGCTCGACGACGGCGCCACGTGGATCGAGGCGGAGCTAGACGACCAGGCAGGCCCCTGGACCTGGTGCCTGTGGCGAACCACGCTGCCGCTACAAGAAGGAACGGCGAGGATCAGCGCCCGAGCCTGGGACACCGCCGGCGCCACACAGCCCCGGTCGGCCCGCGAGGTCTGGAACCCCAAGGGATATCTCAACACCTCCTGGGCCCGCGTCACGATCACCGTCCTACCTGCCAAGAACGGAGGGAACCCGACCTCCGTGATCCAGGTTCCTGAGTCCATCTAGCGGCGCTCCAGCGGAGGTGGGTCCTGTCCTCGCGCGGCGCGAAGACAGGACAGACTGCAATCAATTCCACACTTCTCAACAGACGCGACTCGTGCCAACGGTCAGGCTAGGCGAGGACGATCAACCGCACGAACATCGCCAGATCCGGCGTCTGCCCGATCAGGAACGCCGGCCCGCAAGGGGAACGTCAACCGGCGAACCATCTCGCCGCTCGCGTGATGTGCGTTGACTCGTCCCAGTACACCCATCCGGTGAAGATCCCGGAACTGGGGCGTCGTACGGTTCGGACAAGGCGTGATGCCATCCGAACGAGCGCCGATGCTTGCACGCTCCCTATCGCGTGTTGGCGGGCGAGTCCTGCCCCGCACGATTTGAGCGTGAATCTGCACCCTGCCCTTGTTGGTCCTGGGCCGACCCCGGTGAGGCCGAGTTCGTTGGCGCGGTGGGCCGTGGCCAAGGCCGCGACGTTCCAGCGTTTCTTCGCCTGGAGAATCCGCTGGACGTGGGCGTTGGGATGGAGACATGAGCGATGAGATGTGGGTAGTCCGAGCAGGGGAGAGGGCCAAGTATGCCCGGGAGTTTGAGGCGAGCTCCTACGTCACCAGGATGGTTGTTGACCATGGAGCACCCCAGCGCCGCCGCACGATCAAAGGTGGTCTGGTGCCACTGCTGCTGACCCACCGCTGACTCAACCAGCGTGTGGCCCTAACTTTAGCCCCGACACGGTGGGCGACCTGAAGAACCTCGGCGACAGATAATTCTTCTATGTCTCCGAGAGATCCGAGAGAACGCCCGCGTCTTCGCGCATCCCGATCTCTAACGCCTCCTCGAAAGTGAGGCGAGTACGGGTGTCGGTCTCGGCCATAGGCTGATCCTACCCTCCGGCCTGGCTTCCAGTCCTCATGGTCGTTGACCTCGATCTTGGTGACTTCACCCCACGACAGTCCCATCCCCGCCCGTCTCCTCGGCCCAGGCCAACACGCCGATTGGACGAACATGCGCCGCTGCGTCGGCCTCGATATCTTCGTCAACTCGCGCGTCGCCTCATTGACGCAGCCCCGAGACAGACTCCGGCGTGATGGTTTCAGAGCAGCAGCGCGACCGGCGCCTCGACGATCTCCCGCAACGTCTGCATCCAACTAGCGGCGAGTGCTCCGTCCACCACGCGGTGGTCGACGGACAGTACGAGTGACATCTGGACGCCGGCTCGCACTTGCCCGCCGGTCACGACCGGTTCGGAACGCGCCGCGCCGACCGCGAGGATGGCGGCCTGCGGCGGGTTGATGATCGCGGCGAACTCCTCCACGCCGTACATCCCAAGATTGGTCACCGTGATGGTTCCGCCCTCGAGGTCGTCCTGCTGCAGTCTGCGTTCATCGGCCAACGCGACGAAGCGGCGTACGGCGTCGGCGATCGCCGCCACGGAGAGCGAGTCGACGTCGCGGAGCACAGGGGTGAAAAGGCCACGCGGGGTCGCGATGGCCACCGAGACGTCCACGCCGGGATATCGCCTGGTGGCTTCCTCGGTCCAGATCACGTTCATGTCCGGAACCCGGACGTGAGCCAGCGCCACCGCCTTGAGCAACAGGTCGTTGACCGACACCTTCCGTCCCGCGACGCCGTTGACCTCGGTTCGAAGGGCGAGCAAGCGCTCCGCGTCAACAGTGGCGCGCAGGTAGAAGTGGGGCACCGTCTGCTTGCTCTCGGAGAGGCGCCGGGCGACCGCTCGTCGCAGGGGGGAGTGCGGCAGGTCCTCGAAGTCACCCGTCCCGGTCGGCCTCTGGCCACGCGTCGTTGCCGGCGCAGATGCGTCTACCGGCGTCCGGCTGACCGCGGCGACTGCACGGTCGCCCAGCACGTGCTCGACGTCGCGTCGCACGATGCGCCCTGCCGGTCCGCTGCCCGTGACGCCTTCTAGGTGCAGTCCCGCCTCCGCCGCCAGGCGCCGCACGAGTGGCGTCGCGAGCAGCCGATCCCCGGGGAGTCTCCCGGGGTCCGGGCTCGCGGTGGTTGCCGCGCTGGCGCCTTGGACACCGAGCTCGGCTAGGGCGGCCTCGACGTCGGCAACCTGCTCCTTCGGACCGGCGAGCAGGGCGACCGGGACGCCGACCTCGACGGTGCTGCCAGCCTGGGCAAGGGTCCGCACGATCCGTGCCGAGGACTCGGCCTCGACTTCCACGACCGCCTTCTCCGTCTCGATCACCACGATGGGGTCGCCCTTGGCGAAGGGGACGTCCTCCGGGACGAGCCACTCCGAGAGAATCGCCTCGGTCGCCCCGGCGGCGACTTCCGGCATCCGCATCAGCGTCGCCATGCTCGTCTCCTCAGCCCGGGGTCAGTGACCAGTCGGAGGCGAAGGCCCGCAGTGCGTCCACGACCTCTTCGGTGCGGGCGATTGCGGCTCGCTCGAGGACCTTGCTGATGCTCGGCGATGCCTCGCCCCCCGTGACCCGCAGTACCGGTGAGTCGAGCCAGTCGAATAGCCGGCGCTGGACCTCGTCGGCGAGCCACCCGCCGTACGACGTCCCGCTGGCGCCCTGCTCGACGATCATCAGCTTGTTCGTCTTGCGCACGCTGCTCTCGATGGTTTCCCAGTCGACGCTGGCCCGGTCGAGCCATCGCAGGTCGATGACGTCCGCGTTGACCTCGGGCACCGAGGCCAATGCCTCGAGGCAGGCACCGACCATCGAAAGGTAACTGACCATGGTGAGGTCCGTCCCGGTGCGGCGAACTGCGGCCTTGCCCACCGGGATCCGGTAGTCAAGGTCCTCGACGGGGGCGACTCCTTCGCTGGTGTAGAGGTCGACGTGCTCGAGCACCACGACGGGGTCTTCACAGGCCAGCGCGGTGTTCATCAGGCCCACGTAGTCGAACGGCGTCGAAGGCGCAACGACGCGCAGTCCGGGGGCGGTGGTCAGCACCCCGGCCGGGTCCATGGAGTGCTGGGAGCCGTACCCGGTGCCGGCTGCGAGCTTGCTTCGCAGGACGAACGGGACCGAGTTGTCCCCGCCGAACATGTGGCGTGCCTTGGCGACCTGGTTGAAGAGCTGGTCGGCTGCGACCCACATGAAGTCGGCGTACATGAACTCCACGATCGGCCGTGTGCGCCCGTCCAGAGCCATGCCGAGGCCGAGACCGGTAAAGGCGTTCTCGCTGATAGGGGTGCCCAGCACGCGGTCAGGGGCCACTTCGAGCGCGCGCTTCGTGGCCCCGTTGGTGCCGCCGTTGAGTCTGTGCACGTCCTCTCCAAGCACCACAACGCGGGGGTCGGTCTCCATCCGTCGCCCGATGACGTCGCTGACGAGGTCGATGAAGCGACGCTGCGCGGTGCCTCCTGGGACGGTCTCGGGCTCCTCGTAGCGGCTGCCGTCAAGCTCGGAGAGATCGCCTCGTATGCCGATGTCGACAAAGCCGGGGTCGGGCCACTCTGCGGTCCGGATCCTGCGTGTTCCAGGCTTTCCTCCCGGGTCAGGCTCAAGAATGGTGTTCCCGATCTCCTGCATCACCTCATGGATCTCGTCTCGAGCCGCGTCGATGGCGTCCTCGGGGACCAGGGCCCGGCGCACGACCGCAGCGCGCAGGGCGGTCAGCGGATCACGTTCTCGCCAGCTCTGCTCCTCGTCCTTGCCCCGGTAGCCGAAGGCACTGCCCGGATAGGGACCGTTCTGGTGGAAGAAGCGATAGAGGTCCGCCTCGATCATCGTCGGACCACCGCCGGAACGCATGATGTCCAGGGCCTGGGTCATCGCGGTGTGAACGGCGAGGAGGTCCATGCCGTCCACCCGCCAGCTGGGGATGTCAAAGCCCAGCCCTCGGGCGGACAGGCGCGGCTCGGCCGAGGACTCCTGGACGCGGGTCGACACGGCGTACTGGTTGTTCTCGATGAAGAAGCAGATCGGCAGCTTCCACGCCGCGGCGAGGTTGAAGGTCTCCAGGACCGAACCGATGTTGATGGCACCGTCGCCGAAGTAGGTCACCGCAACTGCGTCACTTCCTGCGGCCCGTCGCGCCCACGCGAAACCGGCGGCCTGGGGGACGCCGCCGCCGACGATCGCGTTGGTCCCGATGGCACCAGCCTCGAGCCACTGGAGATGCATCGAGCCTCCTCGGCCGCGACAGAACCCGCGGGAGAGGCCGCAGATCTCGGCGAGGGTGCGCTCCAGCACGACGTGCACGTCGTCGGTGAGCTTGAGCAAGGATCCTGAGCTGGACAAGTTGACGTGTCCCAGCGATTTGGCCAGAAACTGGTGGTGACCGCGATGGGAGCCGTTGACGACGTCGTCGCTCCGCAACGGCAATATCGAGCCGACCGCCCCCGCCTCCTGACCGATGCTCGAGTGGGCCGGCCCGTGCACAAGCCCCTCCCCGGCCAGCTCCAGGACGTACTCCTCGAAGCTTCGGATCCACTGCATAAGGCTGAGCGCGTGCAGCAGCAGGTCGGGATCTGCCTCGTCGTAGTCGCCCGGAGTCGTCGAGAGCTCGACCCACGGAGAGGCTGGGATGAGGTTCTCGAGTTTCGGCATCTAGGAACTCCGGGTACGTCGGCAGTCACCCACTGTAGCGGGAAATGGATCCATCGTGAAGGCATTCTGCTGCGCCAAAGTTCTATTCTGGTGGTGGAGCAGTAGCGTGGATCAATGATTGGATCCATAATCGCCTAAAACCAATATGAGCCGCCCTTCGGGCCGCCGGGCCGGGGCGCGGGAGACCAAGCTTGGTCATCACTTGGCTCGATAGAAGACTTCTGGATGACGGTCGAGCGCGACCCTGGTGCGTCTGATGTGTCCGCCGAGGTAGCGCTCGCCGTCTGCTGTGTCCCGACGCTCGATGGCGTCGAGCAGGAGCCGGTGCTCAGCGTTGACCACCCACATCCGCCCAGGGCCACCCAGCGATACGAACGCCCGTCGGTAGTGCTGCGTCGAGTTCCACAGTCGCGTCACCATCGACGACAGCTGCTCAGTCTGGCAACCGGCGTAGCTGAGCAGGTGGAACTGGCGGTCGAGGTCGACGAACCTGCCGACGTCGTCGTTCGTCTCGATCAGGTTCTGTAGGTCACCGAGTCGGAGGATGTCCTCGTGGGTCAGGTGCGGGATGCTCTGGGTGAGCGCCAACGGCTCCAGGCGCTCGCGCATCTGGTAGATCACGTCGGCCTCGCGCATGTCCAGCACCGGCACACGCGCCCCCTTGTTCGGATCGCTCTCGAGCAATCCCTCGGCCTCGAGCATGCGGAGGGCTTCTCGTACCGGCAACCTGCTGGAACCGATGCGCCGGGCGACCACCTCTTGGTGTACCCGCTGGCCGGGACCGATCAACCCGCCTAGGATCGCGGCCCGCAGGTGGTCTGCCGCCCGCTGGCTGGCTGAACTCGCCTCACTCGCTGCTTTCGTCACTCGGAGCCCGCTCGGTCTTGGCGGCGGTCGATGGCCCGTCCACGGGGGTAGGAGACCAACTCGAACTGCATTCCCCAGGGGGCCAGGAAGTACACCCAGCGCTGCCCCTCGTGATGTTTGCTGCTCCTCGTGGGCTCGCCCAGCACCCGCACACCGTCTGCCCGCAGCTGTCGCACCGCGGCGTCCAGGTCGTCGACGTAGAACGCAATGTGGTGGCCGCCCACGTCGCTGTTGCGCGGGACCGAGGACCGTTGGTCAGGGGCAACATAGTGGAAAACCTCGAACACGGTGTGGTCGCTGAGGCGGAAGAACCGGTTCTCGGTGATCCGGGCCCGGGGATCCACTCCGAGGTGGTCGCGCATCCACGTGCCTTCGTCGTCACTGAATGGACCGAGTGAGTACAGGAGCTCACAACCGAGGATGTCGACGAGGAAGCGCGTCGCCTCATCTAGGTCGGGGACGGTGAACCCGATGTGGTCCAGACGCTCCAGGCCGGCCAGCGCCATGAGACACACCACCTCCTCCTACACTCATGGATCCATGTCAGTAAACTTGGCGGAAGCGAACGATACTCCGCGCAGGGCCGGCAGTCCACGAAGCAAGAATGGGATCCATGCTGACCTGAGCTCGGGGTTGGGCAAGAAACGGTGACGACCCTTGACAGACCCCCGCGAGTGGCGACATGATCCGAAAGCAATCGATTGCAGGATGCATGTGGACAGGCCGAAGCGTGACCGTCGCGCAGTCCGAACCTGAGCGAACGAGGATGTGCCCCGTGAGAAGAACTGCCAGATCGTTGCGAGTCGCCACGGTGTTGGTCGCCGCTGCCCTCGCCCTCGCCGCCTGCTCGAGCGGGAGCTCGTCAGGCAGCTCGAAGGGCCCGATCAAGATAGGGGTCTCCCTCTCGCTCAGCGGCGACTTCTCCGCCGATGGCAAGGCCTTCCAACAGGGTTACCAGCTCTGGGCAGATGACATAAACGCGAAGGGTGGTCTGCTCGGTCGCAAGGTGACCCTCGATATCGTCAACGACGCCAGCAGTCCAGTACAGGTGGCAACCAACTACCAGAAGCTGATCAGCGTCGACCACGTCGACCTGGTATTTGGCCCATTCTCGACGCTGTTGACCAAGGCCGCCTCACAGGTCGTGAATCGGTACGGCTACGCCTTTCCCGAAGGTGCTGGAGGTGGACCGTCCGTGTTCACCCTGGGGCTGCACAACGTGTTCGACGTGTCGCTGCCCGTCGCCAACAACCTGGTGAGCTTCGCCAAGTGGATATCTGCCATGCCGGCCGGGCAGCGGCCGAAGACCGCCGCCTATGCGACCCAGGACGATCCTTTCACCGCGCCGCAGCTCGACAAAGCCCGAACCATTCTCGAAGCGGCTGGCGTGCAGACCGTCTACAACAAGGTCTACCCCGCGGAGACCACGGATTACGGTCCCATTGCCGCCGGGATGATCAGTGCCAAGGCCGACGTCGTCCTGGTGGGAACGCTCCTGCCCGACATCAGCGCCTTCGTCAAGCAGTTCATCCAGCAGAAATACAACCCCAAGGCCATCGTCGCCACAGCCGGACCGGACCAGGGCACGCAGTTCATCGCCAACGTCGGTGCAAACCACACTGAGGGAATCATGGTGCCCAACGGCTGGTACCCGACGGCACCCAACCCCGGCAACGCCGCGATGATCTCCGCCTTCAACAAGAAGCACGGGGGCAATGCCGCGAGCGTCAGCTCCGACGTTCCCGAGGCCTACTCCGTCGGCGAAGTCATCGCACAAGCAGTGACCAGGACGCACAGTTTGGACCAGAAGAAGCTCATTGCCGAGCTCCACCGCGGCACCTTCACCTCCGTCCAGGGTCCGGTGAAGTTCGACAACACCGGGCAGAACATCCTGGCGAAGTCATACATCTTCCAATGGCAGAAGGGCTCGCTGGCGCCTTTCCAGATCGACGCGAAGTCGGCGCTGGTTCCCGTACCCCCCTCGCACGCTGCGGTCCAGTTCCCTAAGGCCCCCTGGTGATCCGTACGCCTCTGGTCCTCACTCTGGAGCAGAGGTCGGCGTGGGAACGCAGATAGCCAAGGCCGTCGTTGACGGCATCCTCACCGGCGGCGTGTACGCGCTGATGGCGGCCGGACTGACTCTGATCTTCGGGGTCATGGAGATCATCAACATCGCCCAGGGGATCATGGTCGTGCTAGGCGCTTACCTCGCCTACGTCCTGCAGGTGCACCTGCATATTGACCCTTTCCTCGGTTTATTCATCACGATGCCCTTGTTCTTCCTGGTCGGCGTCTTCATCGAGTGGGCGTTCATGCGCAGGCTCAAGGTTCAGAATCGCAGCGCGCTGTCAATCTTGGTGACCTTTGCTGTGGCCATCGTGATCGAGGGTCTACTGACACAGTTCTTCTCGGCCGACCTTCGCACCATCAACGCCTGGTACGTCGAGAAGTCGGTGCACATGCTGGGCTTCTACCTTCCTTACATCTATCTCTTCGGCTTCATCCTGGCCGTCGGGCTGCTCGTCGCGCTCTACGTCTTCCTCTACCGCACTCGCTCAGGTGCCAGCATCCGGGCGTCTATCCAGAATCGGACCGGGGCCGAGCTGATCGGTATCAACATCAACCGGGTCTCGGCCGTCACGTTCGGGGTGGGAGCGGCTGTCACCGCCGCAGGCGGGATGGTGTTCGGAGCCACCAACTCCTTCAACCCGAACTCGGGCTACGACCTCATCTCGCGGCTGCTCGTCATCATCGTCCTAGGTGGCTTGGGAAGTATTGGGGGAGCGCTGATCGCCTCAGTCGTCGCGCTGGTCATCGAGGATGTGACAGCGGTCGTGTGGTCACCGGTATGGGCGAGCACGATGTTCTTCGCCGTGCTTGTCATCGTCTTGCTGGTCCGCCCCAATGGCCTCTTCGGTGAGGCGGAGACCAGGGCTCAATGACACCGTCGACCGAGGCAATCCCGGTGACCGGTGGGAGCTCGAAGCCGGATGCGCCTGAGCATCGTGTCCGGCTGACGCCGCGCCGCGTGCTTGTGATGGTCCTGCTCGCCGCGGTGCTGCTGGTCGGGGTCGCCTTTCCGTTCGTGTTCAGCAACCCGGCCGTGACCTCAGTGGCTTTCTTCACCCTGCTCTATGTCGGCGCCTCGTCGGCCTGGAACATGTTCTCGGGCTACACCGGTTACATGGCTCTGGGCAACGCGGTGTTCTTCGGGAGTGGGGCCTACTTCTTCGCCAACATCGTGGTTCACCTCAAGTTGCACGCCGGGGCCGGTCTGTTTGTCTACGTCCCGTTGGCCGGCCTGTTCGCGGCAGGGGTGGCGCTTCCGGTCGGCTGGCTGGCGCTGCGCACTCGTCGCCACACGTTCGTCGTCGTCACCATCGCGATCTTCTTCATCTTCCAGCTCCTGGCTTTCAACCTGACGGCGCTGACAAACGGCTCGTTCGGCATGCAGCTGCCGTTTCCGTCGTGGGGTGCCGCGACTTACAACGACTACTTCTACATGGCTGCCCTGGCGGTGGCGATCCTTGCGGTGGCAATGTCCTGGGCAGTACGCAGGTCGAGCTTCGGCTTGCAGCTGCTGGCGATCCGCGACGACGAGGACCGGGCCCGCGGGCTAGGCGTACGGACAGAGCGCGCGAAGCTTCTCACCTTCGCCCTCACGGCGTTCCTCACCGGGATGTGCGGGGCCATCTATGCCTACTACCTGGGCAGCATCTACCCGCCCTTCGCCTTCGAGGCCATCTTCGACCTGACCGTCGCGCTGATGGCGTTCCTCGGCGGCCTGGGAACAGTCAGCGGTCCTGTCGTAGGCGCCCTCATCCTCGAGCCGCTTCAGCAGTACCTCACCCTGCGCTTCACCGGAGGCGGTCTGTCACTGATCATGTTCGGCGTCCTGTTCCTCGCGGTCATCAGATTCATGCCGGAGGGCATCGTTCCCTCGATGACTGGACTCCTGCGGCACCGGCGCGACGCCGGGACAACGCTCCCCATCGATGCCCCGGCGGACATGCCGGGTGGGGGCGTTTCACAGTGACCGCGATTCTGGAGGTCAGTGACGTCCGCAAGGCGTTCGGTGGCCTGCAGGCACTCGACGGGTGCTCCTTCTCGGTGGAAGAGGGCTCCGTCATGGGGCTGATCGGTCCCAACGGGTCCGGCAAGACCACGATGTTCAACGTCATCACCGGCTACCTGCGGCCTGACACCGGCGTCGTCCGCCTCCTCGGTGAGGTGGTGACCGGGCAGCAGGCTGGCCGGATCTGCGGGTTGGGGCTCGGGCGTACCTTCCAGTTGACCCGTGTCTTTCCGCGGCTGACGTTGCTGGAGAACATCCAGGTGGGTAGTCATGGTGTCGGCCGCGATCGGCGCGCGTCGCTCTACAGTCCGTCCCGGTGCTTGGAGCTTCTGGACTTCGTCGGCCTCACGCGGCTCGCGAACGAACAGGCGGGCACCCTGTCCTACGGCCAACGCAAGCTCGTTGAGCTGACCATCGTGTTGGCCCAGCAGCCGAAGGTGATCCTGCTCGACGAACCTGCCGGCGGCATCAACCCCGTCCTGATCGCTCAGATGGCCAGCCGCATCCGGGAGCTGAACGCCACCGGGGTGACCTTCCTCGTCGTCGAGCACAACATGGAGTTCGTCATGGACATCTGTGACGAGGTCGCCGTGATGGAGCGCGGCGCCATCATCGCCTCGGGTGCGCCCGAGCAGGTACGCCGCGACCCCCGGGTCCTGGACGCATACCTAGGGGGGTCTGTCGATCTCGACCTTCGCAGTCCGGTCGAGGAGGCACAATGAGTGACCTGCTGCTCGAGCTTTGCGGCGTGTGGGCCGGGTACGGCGGCAGCGATGTCCTCCGAGATCTGACATTCTCGGTGCCGCGCGGCAGCATCACCTGCGTCGTGGGCCCCAATGGCGCCGGCAAGTCGACGATCCTGCGCGTGGTCAGCGGCCAGCTGCACCCGCGGCTGGGGGCGGTGACCTTCGAGGGCAACGACATCGGCGGGAAGACGCCTCGCGCGGTCCTCGAGCTGGGCATCGTCCAGGTCGCGCAGAACCACACCCTGTTCCCCGCAATGTCGGTGCGGGACAATGTCGGCATGGGCGCGTTCCTGCTCAGAGACCGCCAGGAGGTCGCTCGTCGGCTCGCCCAAGTGGAGGAGCTGTTCCCGATCGTCCACGACCGTGCCCAGGACAAGGCGGGTTCGCTTTCGGGAGGTCAGCAGCGGTTGGTCGAGTTCGCCCGATGCCTGATGTTGGACCCCGGGCTGGTCGTTCTCGACGAACCCTCGATGGGACTCGACCCCAAGACCTTGCGGACGGTCCTGGGCCAGGTCCGGCGGATGTGGGAGGACGGTCGCACCGTGCTACTCGTGGAGCAAAACGTCCGGGCCGGTCTGAGCCTGGCCACGCACGCGGTGGTGGTCGAGAGCGGCCAGGTACGCCTGCAGGGCAGTGGTCAGGAGGTGCTGAGCAACCCCGAGATCGCCGGCCTGTACCTCGGTGGGGGCATCGGCACCACCAATTCGCTCTCACCCTGACGAGGGGTTTACCCACGCCTGGAGGCGTGCCGGTTGAGGAAGTCCACGATCGCGTCCAGCGCCTGCGCCTGGACCTCGTCGACTAGAGGCTCGCCTGTCTCGCCCACCACGGGAAAGACGTAGCCGTGCACCTCGTGGGCCCAGGACCGCCACTCGGCGTCGGCGCGGTGCTGAGCGAGAAGTTCGTAGCTGAGCCGAAAGATCCCCTGGAGCTCGTCCTGCTCCCGGCCGACCACCATGACCGGAATGTCGACTCGAGCCAGTAACCGATCGATCGCGGCGACGTCACGCATCCGGGCCCGGACTCCTCCGCTGTCGCGCAGCTGAAGGTTTTCGATGTCGCGCATCCCGGCCGTCTGGACTGGAGCGTCGTCCTCCAGGGCGAGGTTGAGGAACTCGTGGTTGGCGGGCTCGACAGCAACCCCGGCACGCAGCACACCAGGATATTGGGCGAGGAGCTTGAACAACATCTCGCCGGCGTGGCTGACACCGACGTGGCACAACCGGTCAGGGTCGATCAGCGGGTGCTGGGCGACGTCACGCAGGATGGCCAGCTCGTCCTCGAACTCCAGAGGAGACCGGCTCATCAGCTCCATGCCCTGTCTGGTCTGAATAGCAAGAGGCCCACCCCGCAGGTAGCCGAGCTCCACCTCCGTGCGGTAGCGAGCCCAGGCACAGGCATAGCCCGCCCCCAGCAACCGGTCGGTGATTGGCCGGTACCGATGGACGCGCTCACGCAGCCACGTAAGACCTCCGCCTCCGTTGCCGTAGGCCAAGAAGACGAAGGGGAACTGCCCCTCGTCCGCCGGGGTCCGCATCGCGTAGGGGGCGTAGAGACCGTCGAGCGTCTCGGCCAAGTAGTAGTCGACAGGGCGTTCCGAACCGGCGAGGGCTTCACTCAAGAACGGTCTTGGCATGGAAGACATGTGGCGGCCCGTCTAGGGCAGGGACATCACGTTGGTCGGTGCGATCTGAAGATCCTCCAGCAGCACCCGGGCCGTATTGCGCCCCGGACGTCCGGACACGGACCCACCTGGGTGGGTACAGGAGCCGGTCAGGTACAACCCGGGGACATCGGTGCGATGTTCGGGCCATCCGGTGAGCACCGATCCGTCGGCCAATTGGAACTCGCCTCCGTGGCAGGAGCCCGCGACGTTGGCGGGGTTGTGGGCGGCGAGCGTGCCTGGTGTCTCCACGTGCCGAGCAAGGACCGCGGCGTCGTCGAGACCGGTTGTGTGCCGGCGTACCTTCTCGAGCAGAACTTTGGCGAACGTGTCGGCGTCGGCCTCGGTCCATTCGCGCCCCTCGAGCAGCGACGGCGCAATCGTCAGGAACTTCACCGCGTCACCGGGCGCACGGTCACGGTCGACCACGGTCGAGTTGACGACCAGGATCCAAGGGTCGTCCTCCTCGGTGTGCCCGTTGGCCAACGCCTGGGCCAGCTGTCGGCGCAGGCCTTCGGGAGCGCCGAGGCCCCCGGCGGTCGCCCGGACCTCGTTCCCCGTTGCCGAGCGGAACGCGACCGGCCCTACGACAGCGAGATGAACCGCGAAGACGGCCAACCCGGGCCGCCACGTGCTCGCAGCGTCGTCCAACATCGTCGAACGGTGCTCACCCAGCATCGCCGGGAGCTGGGTGATGTGGGCCGAGCTGACCACCGCGCGACGGGCGAGCACCTCATGGCCGTCCGCCGTCCGTACGCCAACGCAGCGGCCTTCGCGCACGAGAAGGTCGCGGACCGGAGAGCCGGTGAGGACCGAGGACCGGTGCTCGTTGAGATGCGCCTCGAGCGCACGTGGAAGGGCGATGGAGCCGCCCCGCGGTGTGGTCCACCCGTAGCGGAGCCGACCGGTCGTGATGGCGTACGGCAGGATGCCGGTACCGGGTCGCTCGGGAGGCTGGATGGTCGCGAAGGCGAGCCACAGCATGGTTTGTCGCACGGCCGGGTGCTCGAAGGTCTCGCGCACCACATCCCATGCCGAGCTTACAGCGAGTTCGCGGTAGCGCTCCGTCCAGGGACCGTCCGGGGGGGTGAGCCCGGAGGAGACGTGTGCGTGCACCGCGGCGAGTCCCGCGTCCCAGTCAGCTACCAGCTGTCCCAGGGCCTCGGCGTCTCGCGCGGAGAATCTGGCGACCTCGGCCTGTGCCCTCCGGAGGTCGGGCGGTATTACGAGCAGCCCATGGTCGTCGGTGGCCATCACGACGGCCGGATCGGTGACGATGTAGTCGAGCCCGTAGCGGGAGACTAGACCGAGCTCGTCGCGCCGGAGCAGTGGGTTGGACTGGATCACAACGTGCGCACTGGAGCACGAGTCGTGCTCCCATGCCGGCAGCGTGAGCCGTTCGGTAACGGTGTTTCCTCCGATGACCTCACGCGCCTCGAGGACGACGACCTTCAGGCCTGCTTCGGCGAGATAACCGGCCGTGACCAGGGCGTTGTGGCCAGCGCCGACCACCACGACGTCCGCCTCCAGATCGGCCACGACGGCTCCTTTCAATCCGGGTTGCCGTCACCTTAAGCGGGGACAGCAATCGATTGCAAGAGAGTCGGACGGCCGGCAGCTGTGCGGTCCTATTCGCGATGAGTGCCGCGGGCGCCGGACCGGTCGTCGCGTTCGACCATCCTGCCCCCCAGTGGTGGGCCGCACCGCTCAGGCGGTGACGGCGCCGGTCAGCGACTCGACGACCTCCGGAATCAGGCCCGCAGTCGAGTCCACGCCGAGCTCGCCGTGCTTGATCCCGAGGGTCTTGAGGAACTTCTGCTGGCCCATCGTGAGTCCGATGAAGTAACCCAGCTCCACGATTTCGGGTTCGGTGAAGTGCTCGTGCAGCCGCTCCCAGACGGCGTCGTCGGCCATCAGCGGGTCCCAGGCGATCGCCTCGGCGAGATAAAGCGCCGCCTTCTCGCGGTCGCCCAGCACTGTCGAGTCTCGGAACTCGATCACGTCGTCGAACTCGCGCTCCGACAGGCCGCCCTGGGTGGCCAAATGGGACCGCTGGCCGGCGCAGTACCCACAGTCCAGCGACTTTGCTACGAAGACGCGGGCGAGCTCCTTGATGGTGTGGTCCAGAACCCCGTCGCGGAACACTGCCTGCCAGGACTGGTTGAAGCTGCGCAGGACGGCCGGGACGTGCGCCCGGATAGCCTGGCTCTCGAGCCTGGGTGTCCCATAACGGCGAGAGTCGTCCAAGTAGCCGGCCAGCTCGGGGTCGGTGATGCTGGCTGGATCCACATAGCTGATGCGCGGCATCAAGGCTCCTGCTCTGGCGGCGATTGCCATCATCGTCTGCCGCCATGGGGGAGCACGTCAACCCGCTTCGCCTACCGGTGCTTACAATCGTTTGCAGGAGGAGGTTCGATGCCCGCATACGTGTTGAGGGTCAACGGCGAACATGTCGAGGTGATCGAGGAGGCGGACGCTCCGCTCCTCCATGTGCTGCGCAACGTACTGGGTTTGAGGGCGGCCAAGTTCGGTTGCGGTCAAGGGCTTTGCGGTGCCTGCGTCGCCTGGGTCGACGGGAGTCCGTTGACCACCTGCGATCTCCTCCTCGAACACGCCGTCGACCGCGAGATCACGACCTTGGAGGGACTGGGGGGCGACGGTCGAGCGCACCCGATCCAGCAGGCGTTCCTGGAGCACCAGGCGGGCCAATGTGGCTACTGCCTGGCCGGCATCTTGATGACGGGCGCCGCTCATGTTCGTGACCATCCCGACACGGACCGGGCCGCCGCGGCTACGGCGTTGGACAAGCACCTGTGTCGCTGCGGCAGCCATCAGCGAATGCTCGACGCGATCCTCGACGCGGCTGGAGCTCGGCCGTCGTGACCTCCGGGGACGGGTTCGCGTTCCCGCAGGGCTCCGACCTCGGCGGGCGGGTCACCTTCGAGCAAGGACGAGTCATCGCCCGCACGGGAAAGGTCGAGCTGGGCCAGGGCATCGCGACCGCGCTGCACCAGATCGTCGCCGAGGAGCTCGGCGTCGACGCGGACAGGGTTGAGATGGTGGCAACGCGCACCGACCTCTCGCCGTTCGAGGGGTTCACATCGGGCAGCATGTCGGTCGCCGATTCAGGTGCCTCCTTGCGTCGCGTCTGCCAGGAGCATCGGGCGGCTCTCCTGGACGCGACCTTCACCGAGCACGGCCTGCGCCCCGAGCATCTCAGGGTGGTCGACGGGACGGTGTTGGGGCCCGACGGACGACGGTTGTCCTCCTACTGGGAGACGCCCGGGGACGACGAGCCGCCACCGGATCGGCCCGCGACCGGTGCCGCGGGTGAGATACCCGCGCGAGACCTGCCGCGGGTGCTCCTGCCCGGATCCGACCTGGCCAGGACCGACCTGCCCGACAAGGTTCTCGGCCGGCCAAGCTTCATCCACGACCTGGTCCTTCCGGGAATGGTGCACGGCCGGGTGGTGCGACCCCCGAGCCGCGGGGCCGCGTTGGTCTCGGTCGATGAGGCCGAAGTCGTGAGGATGCCCGGAGTGCTCGAGGTGGTGCGCGATGGCAACTTCCTGGGGGTCATCGCGTCAGACGAGCTGCTCTGTGAGCGGGCCGCTACCCGGTTGATCGCGGTCGCCACGTGGTCCGTAAGGCCCACACTTCCTGACCAGACAAAACTGGCCCAGTGGCTGGTCGAGCAACCGAGCCGGAGCACTTCCCTCGAGGAGGGTGAGGCAGCGCGCGATGACGCTTGCACCTACCGGGCGACGTACTTCCGGCCATTACTGGCCCACGGGTCCATCGGGCCGAGCTGTGGCATCGCCCAAGACGACGGAGAGTGGCTGAGGGTGTGGTCCCACAGCCAGGGGGTCTTCGCGCTCCGCGACGCCTTGGCCTCCGCACTAGGGCGTGCCCCAAACTCCGTGGTGGTGCAGCACGTCGAGGGCGCCGGCTGCTACGGGCACAACCCGGCAGACGACGCAGCCACCGACGCGGCCCTGCTGGCCTGTGCCCGCCCCGGACCCCCGGTCCGAGTCCAATGGACGCGCTCGGACGAGTTGAGCTGGGACGCGTTCGGCTCAGCCATGGTGGCCGAGGTCCGCGCAGGCGTCAGCGCCGGAAAGGTCACCGACTGGGCGTACGACGTGTGGAGCAACGGCCATACCGCCCGTCCGGGGTACGCCGGGGTGCCGGGACTGCTCGGTGCCTCGCACCGCAGCGGGGAGCCCTCGGTTCCGGCTGCCGTCGACCCACCGGCTGCCCGCGGGCACGGATCGGGTCGCAATGCCGATCCCGCCTATGACTTCGCAAGGCGCAGCATCACCTCGCACCTCGTCAGCTCGATGCCCCTACGCACCTCGGCGCTGCGCTCCCTCGGCGCATTCCTGAACGTGTTCGCGATCGAGTCGTCGATGGACGACCTCGCTCACGAGCAGGGCACGGATCCGGTGGAGTTCCGGCTCGACCACCTACGCGACCCACGGGCCCGGGCGGTCGTCGAGCTGGCTGCGGAGCGGGGCGGCTGGGACACTGCACGTCCGGAAGACGTAGGTCGCGGATTCGCCTACGCCAGGTACAAGAACAGGGGCGCCTACTGCGCAGTCGTAGCCGAGGTCGAAGCCGGGTCGAGCCTGGTCGTGCGCCGACTGGTGGTGGCTGTCGACGTGGGCCGCGTGGTCAACGCCGACGGCGTTCGCAACCAGATCGAAGGCGGCGCCATCCAGGCGACGAGCTGGACGTTGAAGGAGCGCGTCACCTTCGATGATCGCGACGTGACCAGCACGGATTGGGAGTCGTACCCGATCCTTCGCTTTAGCGAGGTTCCGCAGGTGGAGGTGCACCTGCTCGACCGTCCCGAGCTGCCCTCCGTGGGGGCAGGGGAGGCTGTCCAGGGCCCGGTGCCTGGTGCCGTGGCAAACGCGTTGTTCGATGCGCTCGGGGTGCGGGTTCGCACGCTGCCCCTGGACCGGGCGAGCATCGTCGCCGCGATGCAGGGCTGAACGACCGCTCAACAGGTGAGCTGGTCGGCCATCCAGTCCGCGATCATCGGCCTGGCACGGTAAGGCAGGTTCGAGACCGCGTGGTTGCCGATGTCGTAGTTCACGAAGTTGCCGGCAGGAGTCTCCGCGGATTGGCGAGCGGTCTGCTGCCACGGGATCAGGCGATCGAGCTTTCCGGTGACGTACAGGGACGGCGCGGTGATCTTCTCGCACACCCCGGCCAGATCCAACGTGGAGGCGATTCGGCGACCCTCGTCGTCGTCAGCGGCACCGGACCTGGCGAGGAACGTCTGCTTCGTCATGGAAGGGAGCTCATCCCACATGTCTGCGAAACAGAACGGCCCGCTGATCGCCACCATGGCCTTCACGCGCGGTTCGAATGCCGCCGCGCGGGGCGCGTAGTAGCCGCCCAGGCTCACCCCCGCAATCCCGGCGCGGTCGTGGTCGAGGTCTCCACGCGGGGCAAGGGCATCGAGCAACGCGGAGACCGCCACCTCGTAGTCGTGACGGATCGGGATGCTCAGACCGGTTTCTCCCTGTCCCGGTCCGTCGAGGGAGACCGTCGCAACGCCCCGCTCCAGGAACCCCTCCTCGAAGTAGAAGAACTCCTCCTTCGTGGAGTCCAGTCCAGGAACGAGGACGACGTACGGCGCGTGGTCGACGCCGCGCGGGCGCCGAAGGTTGGCGAACTCGAGGCCGTCCTCGAGGGACACCTCGAGCCGCTCCGCGGTCGGGTCCAACCGCCGGTGAGCCTGGCGCATCTCCTGCACCGAACGAATCGTCGCCTCCCGGGCCAACTCGGGTTCGACTGTCCAGACGAACTTGCCGAAGTGCCGGTCGGTGGCGGCCCGGCGCCACGCATGGCCGGCACTCAGACGGTGGCCGGAGTCGTCGAACTCACGGGCAAGGGCCGCCTGTTCGTCCGCCGTGCGGTTCCACTCCGGCAGCCATTCGGTCCAGGTGCCAACACGTTCCGCGGTGCGGACGAAGTCGTTGTAGTCGACCCCGTTCTGGATCATCCGGGGAGCCCAGTGGCTGATCGCGGTAGAGACTGCCTGATCGGGCATGGGGCCTCCGAGGGGTGGGAGCGGGCTTTCGTCGCAATCGTTTGCCGCACCCTACGGCCCGGTCGCTGGACCTTCAACGCCCAGGATGGAACGATGGCCTGCGGACCACAACGATTGTGAGACGCGGGCGTGAGCTACTCGATCCGATTGGGGACGTTCACGCCCTCGGTCCTCCTGGCCGTCTGTGCACAGTCCGGAGCCCTGGCCGACGCGGGTCTGACCGTCGTCGAGGAGCCGGTGAGCTCGTCCCCTGCTCAGTTCTCCGCACTGCTCGCCGGGGAGCTCGACGCCGCGTTCACCAGCCCCGACAACGTCATCGCCTACGCCTTCGCGCAGCAAAACCCGCTGTCTCGCCGGGTCGAGACGACCGTGGTGGCCGCCCTCGACCGCGGCCTCGGCCTCTCCTTGTGGAACAGCCCTGGAGCTGGGGAGACGCCCCCGCGGGAACAGATGCGGCTGGGCGTGGACGTCCCCACGTCCGGGTTCGCGTTCGTGGCCTTCGAGCTGCTTCGACGGGCCGGGCGACCTCCCGGCAGCTACGAAGTGGAGAGCCTCGGGTCAACGCCGAAGAGGGCCGCGGCGCTGGCCCGCTCCGACATCGACGTCACGGTGCTCAACGCCGGCAACGAGCTTCTCGCCGAGGCCATGGGCTGTCGGCTGGTCTCCCGGGCTGTGGACCTAGGGCCCTACCTCGGCACCGTCCTGGTCCGCAACCGGGCAGCCGACGAGCCACTCGTGGAGGCCCTCGAGACGCTCGCCGAAGCGCTTCTCGCCACCTCCCGGGCGATCCTGGCGGAAGCATGTGCCGACCAGGTGGTGGCCGCTGCGCTGGAGCTCCTCGGACTCAACTCGACACAGGCGCAGCGCTACCACGACGGGCTGCGCAGCGAGGCTGAGGGGCTCGTCCCTGACGGCCGGGTCGACCTGCCTGCCCTTCAAACCCTGCTCGACCTGCGTCGAAAGTTCCATCCAAGCGATCCGCTCGCCGACGTACTCCCTCACCTCGAGGACTGGGTGACGAGCCGAGCTCGACCCCGGTGAGCCTCGGGAGGTCATCCGTATGGATCGGGGAGGCCGCCTTCGCGGAGTTCTTCCCAGTCACCCGGCCCCGGGGCTTTCGCGTCGGCTGCTCGGCGAAGCCCGTCGACGGATAGTGTGCAGGTGTGCACCGAGCGACGCTGAAGGAGGTCGCGCGCAAGGCCGGCGTCCATCCAGCCACGGCCTCCCGCGCGCTCAACACTGCGACCCGGAGCCAGGTCAACGAACAGACCGCCCAGGGGGTGCTGGCCGCCGCGACGGAGCTCGGCTACGTCGCCAACCCCATCGCCCGTTCGCTGAAGACGGCCCGTTCCTCGAGCATCGGTTTGGTCCTTCCCGATCTCACCAACCCGATCTTTCCGCCGATCGTGCGGGGGATCGAGGACGTGATGCGCGAGGTGGGGTACAGCGCGTGGATCGTCAACACGGACAACGACCCGGTCAAGGAGGCCTCGGCCGTCGAGTCATTCCGGCAGCGCAGCGTTGAGGGCTTCGTGTTCGCGACGGCCCGACTCGAGCATCCGCTCATCCAGGAGATGGCGGCTGCCGCGACGCCACTGGTGCTGGTCAACCGTCGGGTCTCGGGAGTCGAGGTACCTTCGGTCACCGCCGACGACGAAACCGGTATCAGCCTGGCTATGGAGCATCTCTACGAGCTCGGCCACCGCCAGATCGTTCACGTGGCGGGGCCACAGGAGCTGTCCACCGGCCTGTTTCGCAAGCGCGCGTTTCGCGGATGCCTGGAGGAGATGGGGCTGCCGGCCGGTCCGGAGCGTGTGGTGGTGTGTGACACGTGGTCGGAGGCGAGCGGCGACCGAGCCCTCTCCAAGTTGATCGACGACGGAGTGCCGTTCACCGCGGTGGTTGCCGGCAACGACCTGCTCGCCCTGGGCTGTTTCGACGTGCTGGCCCGAGCCGGTCTGCGCTGTCCTGCAGACGTCAGCGTGGTGGGCTTCAACGACACCCCGTTCATGGACAAGGTGAGTCCTGCGTTGACCACGGTGCGAATCCCCCAGTACGACCTTGGCGCCGAGGCGGCGAGGCTGCTGCTGGAGATGCTGCAGGACCCCGCCCGGCATCCGCGATCGCTCTTGCTGCCGCCGAGCCTCGTGGTCCGCGAGTCGACGGGTCCGGTGGGGGTCGGCATCCCCGTCCGCTAGCAACCCTCCCCGGGCTGCGGTCTGCACCCTCTTACGTTTGACAATCGAAGCGGCTGGCGAGAACATTGCAACCGATTGCAGTCGGTGAGCTGGGAGACACGTATGACGGCAGACGAGGTCGCCCCGGTGAGCCCGATGAGCATTGGGTGGATTGGGACCGGGCGTATGGGTCTCGCGCTCGCGGGCCGGCTCATTGACGCCGGCCATGACGTCGCGGTCTACAACCGGACGCGGGAGAAGACCGAGCCACTCGCGTCGCGTGGGGCCAAGGTCGTCGACCGCCCGGTCGACCTGGCGGACCGTGACGTGGTCTTCGTCATGGTCGCTGCCTCCGCCGACCTGGAAACGGTCACGTTGGGTCAGGACGGCCTGCTCACCGACGACCGTGCCTGGCCAGGGATCGTGATCGACTCCTCGACCGTCTCCCCAGAGATGTCGGCCCATGTCCGCAGGCACGCCTCGGATAAGGGGGTCGACTTCCTCGCCGCGCCCGTCAGTGGCAATCCCAGGGTTGTCGCCGCGGGCAAGCTCACCCTGGCCGTCTCCGGTCCCCGCAGGGCGTTCGACGCCACGCAGCACCTGCTCCTCGCGCTCGGCAAGGGCGTGACCTACGTAGGTGAGGGAGACGTAGCTCGCCTGGTCAAGATCGCCCATAACGTGTTCCTCGGCGTGGTGATCCAGTCCCTCGCCGAAATCACGTTGCTCGTCGAGCGAGGAGGCACCAGCCGGGCAGCGTTTCTGGAGTTTCTCAACGACTCGGTGATGGGTTCGACCTTCACCCGTTACAAGTCGCCGGCCCTGGTCAACCTCGACTTCACCCCTACCTTCACCAACGTGTTGCTCCGCAAGGACTTCGATCTCGGTCTCGCCGCAGCCCGCGAGTTGCGCGTGCCGATGCCCGTCGCCGCCCTGGCGGCCGAGATGGTCGCTTCGGCGATCGGGGCCGGACACACCTCCGACGACTTCGCCACCTTGTTGCTTGAGCAGGCGCGAAGCTCTGGTCTGGTGCTGGCCGCGGAGAACGTCGAGGTCGACGACGGGCTCGGCGCGGAGTGAGTGACCTGCGGCCTTCCCCCTCGCCGGGGCACATGGGAGTCGACTACGAAGCACGGGTGGACTTCGACCGGTTGCGGCGCTACCGGCTGGAGCGGGCACGCGAGTCGCTGCGCCGGAGTGAGTGCGGTGCCTTCCTGCTCTTCGACTTCTACAACATTCGGTACACCACTCAGACCTGGATCGGGGGTGCTCTCGGGGACAAGATGACCCGTTACGCGCTGCTGACACGAGACGGCGATCCGGTGCTCTGGGACTTCGGCTCGGCCGCGAAGCACCACCAGCTCTATTCGCCTTGGCTGGAGCCCGAGAACTGCCGAGCCGGCATGCTGGGCCTGCGGGGCGCCATCGCGCCGAGCGCGGGGCTAATGGAGTCGGCCGTGCGGGACATCAAGCAGCTGCTGGTCCAGGCGGGTGTCGCGGCGTCACCGGTAGGCGTCGACATCGTGGAGCCACCCTTCCTATTCGAGATGCAGCGCCAAGGACTGACCGTGGTCGACTCGCAGCAGCTGATGCTCGACGCCCGCGAGATCAAGTCATCCGACGAGATCATGCTGCTCACTCAGGCAGCAGCCATGGTGGATGGCGTCTACCAGGACATCGTCGAGGCGCTGAAACCGGGCATCCGCGAGAACGAGATCGTCGCTCTCGCGAGCAAGCGGCTCTACGAGATGGGCTCTGACCAGGTCGAGGCGATCAACGCCGTCTCGGGCGAGCGGTGCAACCCGCACCCGCACAACTTCTCCGACCGCTTGATCAGGCCGGGGGACCAGGCGTTCTTCGACATCATCCAGTCCTACAACGGTTACCGGACCTGCTATTACCGGACCTTCGGCGTGGGCAGCAGTACGCCGAGCCAGCGCGACGCCTACACGAAAGCGAGGCAGTGGATGGACGCCGCGATCACGCTTGTCCGCCCCGGGGTTGGGACCGACGAAATCGCGCGGGTGTGGCCGCCGGCCACCGACTTCGGCTTCGCCAACGAGATGGCCGCCTTTGGTTTGCAGTTCGGGCACGGGGTGGGTCTCGGTCTACACGAACGGCCGATCATCTCCCGGCTCAACAGCCTCGACCATCCACTGGAGATCCGGCAGGGCATGGTGTTCGCGCTCGAGACGTACTGCCCGGCCTCCGACGGTTTCTCCGCTGCGCGGATCGAGGAGGAGGTGGCGGTCACCGCCGACGGCGCCAAGGTCATTACCCTCTTTCCGGCGCAGGAGCTCTTCGTCGCCAATGCCTACTGACGAGGGAACCGTATCCATCTACCTCGATACACTGTTCCCGCGCTGACGCAGACGATGTCGCTTCGAGTTTCCACGTGATGCTGGTGTTCACACTCAACAAGGTCCGCTGGCAGCGATATGACGAGTTTGCCCAGCAAGCCACGTGGGCCGTCTCCGAAGTTTGGAGCGCCTCAGAGGTCACCACGTGGTCTGGCAACCACTGTGCCCAGCTGGCTCGACGGCCACGTCGGTCGGAGCTTGAGGTGGGAGCGGCGCTAGCCGAGAGCTCCAGTGTCGTGATGTGGCCGGCGTAGGTGGGGGACTTGGATACCTAGAGTTCTTCGAGGACGTACCGACGACGCATGCGTTGAGCCCAGTCCTCTAGTGCGGGTTGGCGGCTGCATGCGTCAAAGAACTGCTCGTGGCTCTAGAACCCGACTCGGGTTGGCCCGTCGTGCTTGGCGATCGCATCGACGACGGACATTGCCTTCTGGTCAACTGAGCGGCCAAGCACCACGGCCATGGCCTGGCTAACCTTTCCATCGCCACGAACACCGCAGCGTCGTACCGAATCGGTCATCATCACCGGTTGCGCCGAGCGCGATCAGCCGGCGAACCTCGTCTTCGATTCGTCCAGGCGCGCGCAGATCGAAGTGCAGCCGGTTCTTCGCGGACTTGGGCTCCGGCACTCGAACGAACCACATGTTCGGACCGCCCCATCCGGGCGCCTCGACGTACGCCCTCTCCGAGGTCGCGTCCTCGTCGACGTTTGAGCCCAAGACGGTGGCCCAGAATGTCGCCGCGGCGACAGCGTCCCGGGAGTCGAAGGTGACGCTCTTGATGAAGGTCGACATGCACACGATCTTGCCGCATGCCGCCCGACCTGGACCGAGATGCGCGACACGGCCCGCGTCCCGGTCGCGGATCCCGCACTGGTCACGCTCCGCGTGATAATCCGGTTGCGGCCGGCCGCCGCTTCCGTTGCTCGGGGATATACAGGCGCGGATGCGATTCTTGGGGTGGGTCGCGGTGCCTACGACTATCGCCTGTGTGTCATCGCCCGCGACTAGGGTGCCAGGGTGGAAGCGCCGATGGAGAGATATGGCCCTTACGTGCCCCGAACGCCCCCGATGGCCGAAGCTGATCCGGTCGTGGGGTGGCTGCTGCGGGGCGATCCGGCGATCCGCTGGCAGGTGCTGCGCGACATCGTCGACGCCCCGCAGACCGAGGTAGCGATCGAGCGAGCGCGCGTGGAGCACGAGGGATGGGGTGCTCGGCTCCTCGCGCTGCGGGCAGCGGACGGACAGTGGGCGGACGGGGCATGCTTCCCGGGTACCGCGGCGTTCGCCGCGAGCACCGCGCAGGCCCTGGCCGCCGGTGAGTCACCCCCACCCTTCCCTTCATCCGACGCGGAACCAACCGAGGCGCCAGCCGACCAGCCCGGCGAGGAACCGGAGCAACCGTGGACCGCGACCTACCCGGTGCTGCTCGACCTGTGCCACTTGGGCGTACCGCCGGACAGTGCGGTGATGCAGGAGACGGCACAGCTGGTCGCCCGCAACTGCCGGTGGGAGTACGACGGGTTGCCGTTCTTCGCCGGGGAAGTTGACTGTTGCATCAACGCCGGCACGATCCTGATCGGCACTTACCTGGGCATCGAGGTCGACCCGGTGGTGCAGCGGCTCGTGGCCGACCAGATGCCGGACGGCGGCTGGAACTGCTGGGCCGAGGCACGTCCGGCGCCGGGGTCTTTCGCGAGCACCCTGGACGTGGTCGACGCTTTGCTGAGGTGGGAGCGCCATACCGGTGGATCCGACGAGGTCCGCCGGGCTCGCCGCAACGGCGAGGAGTACCTGCTCCGGCGCAACCTGTTCCGGTCGTTGCGCACCGGCGAGGTGGTGAACCCGCGGTGGCTCCAGTTCTCCTACCCCCCACGCTGGCACTATGACCTGCTCAAGATCACGGACTACTTCGCCCTGCGTGGCGGCATCCCCGATCCGCGGCTGACCGAGGCGATCGAACAGGTCCGCGCCAAGCGTCAGCCCGACGGGCGTTGGCTGCTGGAGAACACTCACCCCGGCGCGGTCCACTTCCGGTTCGAGGAACCTGATGGAACGCCGAGCCGGTGGAACACCCTCAGGGCACTGCGGGTCCTGCGCTGGTACGACGCCTCGGTGCACGCCGGCGGAGCAAGCGAGACACCTTGACTGCAGACACCAATACATCACGTCGCCGTCGGCAGCGGAGCCCTGCCGTAGGAGGAATCGCAATCGGAACGGTGTCGGACCACAGGTAGATCCTTCCGGGACTCCTACTGACCGTCCCGCAGAGCATCCGCTTGCGACACCTGCGCGTGGCGGTGGGTGAGGAAAGCCAATGTGCGTTTTGAGCGTTCTGAGTATGCTCGGGCTATGACCGGGGCTCTTGCACACGACCAGGCGCAACGCTTGCGCGATGCGGTCGAAGTCATGTTCCGCGCTTCGGACGACGTATCCGAAGCTTCTGGTTCGGCTCGAGACGCGTTCCTTCAACTCGTAGACGTGCTGGAGTTGAATGCTGAGGCGGTGGTGCTGCCGTCCGACACTCTTGTCAGCACTCAGCAGGCCGCGGACTTGCTCGGCGTGAGCCGAATGACCGTTGTGCGGCTCATCGATCGAGGGGAACTCGTAGCTGGGGGTGGCGGAGTCCATCGTCGCATCACAGCCTCTGAACTGGCCCGCTATCGAGCGGTGGGCGCCAACCGGCGCAGAGCCGCGCTGCATGACCTGGCTCAGGAGATCGGTGAGGGCACACCGCCTGACCAGGTCATCAGTACTCGGTGAGCGGCGCGGTTGCAGATGCCCAAGGCGACGCCGGGGCCGAGGAAGATGGCGGCAGGATGTTCCAGCATGCCCACTTTGCGGCGCCTCCATGTTTTGGATCGGATGATGCTCGGGAGGGGAGTGTGCCATCGAGACGCATGCTCATGCCGTTGACAGGTCAGCGGCATGAGCATGCGTCTTGTCCACGTTCCAGCAAAGGTCATGGTTCGTTCGCGGACAGCCGTATCAACGCGCGTGAGGCAGCCGCACGGACGCGGGCGGCGGGGTCTTCGCGAAGGTCGGCAACTGTTGCAAATGCGTCTTCGAGCTGGTGCCGGGCCACGACCTTCAGTGCCATCTCGCGCACCCGCCACGCATCGTCGCTGAGTGCTCGCTGCACGGACTCGAGCGCCGTTTCGTCCCAGGCCCACAGCAGGCCACGCAGAGCCCAGACCCGCAGCCAGTAGGGAGGACCAGGTGAGGCTCCGGTGATCACCCAGCGCGCGGGTGGTCCGCCCAGAGCCAGAATCAACTCGGAGTCCCCCTCGCCACCACCGAGCAGCTCGACGCAGCCCGCCACAACTTCGTCCTTGCCTCGACGAGCACATTCCTGCTCGACACTCTCGCGCGGGGTGATGCCCCAGGACGACCTGGCCACGCCTCCAGACTAGATGGATCTCGCGCGCGATTTGTGAAGGCCAGACCTCACCCGCACATCGGCATGAGAGTGCGCCGGGGAGAGGTAGACACGTCCCGCAAGCGGAACCGCTCCCGGAGAGCGAGAGCGCCGGGTCCCGGGATGCCGCACCCGTCTCCGCAAGCGGATCCGTATCCGGTACGACGACGTATTCAGGAGAAGCGCCTTCACCGGGGGCCGCTGGTTGTTCGAGCGCCGAGACACAAATCCCGGTCGAGAAGCTGCCGACGTCGCCCTTGCCGATACCGATCACTTCCTGCCCGGCCGATAGTCTTACTTTTGCGGCCAGGCAGCCGGGAAGGAGCCGTGAATGGTAATCATCGCCGGACACATCGTTGTGGACCCCGAACAGCGCGAGTCCTACCTCGCCGGCTGCAAGGGAGTGGTCGAACAGGCACGGCGCGCGCCTGGCTGCTTTGATTACGCCATCACCGCCGATCTGGTGGATTCGAGTCGCGTCAACATCTTCGAGCGCTGGGAGTCGCAGGCGGAGGTCGAAGCCTTCCGCGGTGGCGGTCCGAGCGACGAGCAGAGCGCGGCGATGCTCTCCGCCTCAGTTGTGGAGTACGACGTCGCGGACGTCCGCTCGCTGACCTGACCGGGACGCATCCACAGCTCGAACTCGTCCACATAGGCCGTGCGACGGGTGATGACCAACTTGACGGTCGTGGCGATCTTGGTGACTGCGCCGATGTCGATCCGCTTGGGATCTTCCGCTGAACTGATCGTAATGACCGGGCCGCCTGGGGCAGGAGGTAAACCGTCGCAAAGATCATCGCTCGGATGTTCGATCTCAGCGCTCTTGTCGCGGGTGACCGACTTCTTCGCGTTCCTCGATCAGGGCGCCGTCCTGCCGTGGCTACCGGAAGCGGACAGTCAAAACCGCACCGTCATTCAGGCGGCGGTGTTGGGGGCGCCGGCACGGAGCGGCCTGACCGGTGAAGGAGTCGCCGGCCGGCCTGATCGCTGACTCGACGATGACGAGCTTGTGTGCCACTTCGCTGCTTCCTGTTCACTATTGCCGGGCGAATACATCGGGAGACTGAGTCTATTCGGATCGAAGGCGTCAGTCATCGCCTGGGCTTCGGGGTCCGTTTTCAACCGTCGCTGACAGAAGCCTTTCGTTCAGCACAAGAGGGCCACGCGGGTGAGATGCTGGGATCGCCCTTGTTCACATGCCTGGCAGACGGACGCCGGGTTCCAACCCGAAATGACGCCGATTTCACGAGCACGGCGCAACGTTCGTCGAGGCCGACCAGGAAGAGGGAGAGCGATGTCGAGGATGCAGACGCCACCGGTCGAGGTCGAGATGTCGACGGCGATGGCCGCTCAGGAGAAGACGAAGCTGGTGAAGAGCTTCCGACGTTTCGACATGCTGTTCTTCACGGTTTGTGCGTTGATCGGCCTGGACACGCTGGGCCAGGTATCAAGTTACGGTGCGCAGACGTTCACGTGGCTGATCGTGCTCGCGGTCTTCTTCGTGCTGCCGTATGCACTGGTGATGTCAGAGCTGGGAAGCAGCTTCACCCAAGAGGGTGGTCCCTATGAGTGGATGAAACTGTCCTGGGGTCGGGGTTGGGCCGGAATCGGCGCGATCTTGTATTGGATCACCAACCCACTGTGGGTGGGTGGGACGCTGGCGTTCATCTCCACCGAGGCCTGGAGTGGCAACATCTCCCATATCAGCGCCGGAACCGTCGGCGACTACGTCTTCAAGCTGATCTTCATCTGGATCAGCATCGGGGTGGCGGTCGTGTCGCTCCAGCGCGGGAAATGGATCCCCAACCTCGGTGCAATCGTCCGAGTGGGTGTGCTCGCTCTGTTCTCGATCACGATACTGATCTACGCGTTCCAGCACGGCATCCATGGCTACTCCCTGCACGAGTTCGGGCCGAGTACGGCAGTGTTCCTCGGCGTGGTCCCGCTGCTGCTGTTCAACTACGTCGGATTCGAGCTTCAGAACGGTGCCGCCGAGGAGATGATCGATGCGCAGAAGGACGTGCCCAAATCCGTGGCATTGAGCGGAGTGATCGCCGTCGCCGCCTACGCGGTCCCGATCTTTGGCATCCTTGCCGTCTTGCCCACCAGCAAGATAAGCGGGATCGGCGGTTTCCTGGACGCCGTCAAGACCACCTTCACCGTGTACGGCGGCGCGCAGAACTTCCTGGTCGACCTGATGACGATTGGGTTCATCTTCGCCCTGGTCACCTCCGGAAGCGTATGGATGATGGGGTCTGACCGCGTCCAGGCGGTGGCCGCCTACGACGGGGCCTTCATCGGCTGGTTCGGGCGATTCAACAGCTACTTCGGAACCCCTGTCCGGGTCAACGTGATGTCAGGAATCGTGGCGACCATCTTCATGATCGCCGCCGAACAGCTCTCCACAGGGTCGAACGCCAGCACCTTCACCGTCGTGCTTTACCTGGCAACCTCAACCACGCTCTTGTCGTATCTCCTGATCTTCCCGACGGTGATCAAGCTTCGCTACAGCCACCCAGGTGTCCATCGGCCCTACCGACTTCCGTTCGGCATGGTCGGAGTCTGGATCTCCAGCCTCCTGTGCACGGCGTGGATGCTCCTCGGCTCGTGGGTGGCCATCTTCCCCGGCACCATCGAAACCAACATCTTCGGCCTCGACTACAGCGTCCAGGACAGCTACGGCGTCTCCCGAACGCGCTTCGAAGTGTTCACCCTCGGCACCTTGGGGGTCATCATCGCCATTGGCGTCATCGGATACCTGCTCGGTGCACCCGTACGCAGACAGACCCAAGCCCTGCCACTAGAAGTTCCTGCACAACCAGGAAGAGGTGGATAGAGCCGGACCAGCAACCTTCGACGCTCCATCGGCGTCTGTCGAGACATGCATCATCCCGAGGTGCTAACGCGGTCCTGGCCAGCGCTCATTGGCTGCGTCTATCCAGGGTGGAGGGACGCGCGGGCCGCACCCCGTGACTGGCGTCCTTCGTCGACGACATCGCCGTCGTCGACGAGGCGATTCCCGTCCACAGGATGAGGGACGACCTCC
>JALZBH010000141.1 GCA_030947625.1 Actinomycetota bacterium | reverse complement strand
CGAGAGGGCGGTCGGCGCCTCCGGCAAGAAGAAGGCGACCTTCACGGTCGCTTTCACGACCGACGTCGACTCGCTCAACCCGTTCCTCGGCGTCGAGGCCACCTCCTACGAGCTGTGGGCATTGACCTACGACACGCTGGTCAACTACTCGATGAAGGACATGTCGCCGACGCCTGGCCTGGCGAAGTCCTGGGACAACTCCGCGGGCGGCAGGACCTGGACCTTCCATGTGCGCGACAACGTGAAGTGGTCGGACGGCCGGCCGTTGACTGCGACGGACGTCGCCTTCACCTACAACCGGGTGCTGCACGGCACTATCGAGGCGAGCAACTGGTCCAGCTACCTCAACAACGTCACCAAGGTCACCGCGGCGGACGCGCACACCGTGGTCCTCACGCTGTCCAAGCCCAACGCCGTGTTGCCGCTGCTCCCGATCCCGATCGTCCCCGAGCACATCTGGCGAGGAGTGAGCGAGAAGGCGATGAAGAGCTACGCCGCGGAGCCCAAGCCGGGGAAACCGGTCGTCGGGTCCGGGCCGTTCAAGCTGGTGCAGGGCACCGCGGGTGGTTCGACTTTCCGCTTCGTGGCCAACAAGAGCTACTGGGGCGGGGCTCCGCACGTCGACGAGGTCGACTTCCGCGTGTTCAAAAGCAAGGACCCGGCCGTCCAGGCCCTGATCAAGGGTGAGGTGGACTTCGTCCACGACATCACACCGCTGCAGGTGAAGGCTTTGAAGGGTCGTCCGGGAATCAGTGCGCAGAACGGCATCTCCCCGTTGTTCGAGGAGATCGGTTTCAACACCGGCGCGGTCGATACGAAGACCAACAGGCCGATCGGCAACGGCAATCCCGCGTTGCGCGACCCGAGGTTCCGCCACGCCCTCGGCTACGCGGTGGACACGAGCCGTATCGTGCGCACCGCCTTTCAGGGGGCAGCTCAGCCGGGTACGACGGTCGTTCCGTCCCCGTACAGCACCTGGCACTGGAACCCACCGAAAGGTGAAGCCTTCACGTTCGACCTCAAGAAGGCCGGACAGCTGCTGGACCAGGCGGGCTACAAGATGGGCCCCGGCGGGAAGCGGACGATGCCCGACGGGAAGCCGATCGGTTCGTTGCGGCTCTTCGCGCGCAGCTCCGCCCAGGACTCGGTGGACACGATGGACTTCTTCAAGGAGTGGCTAGCTGCGCTCGGCATCGACGCCAGTGTCACTGCCATGGACAGCAGCAAGCTGGGTGACGTCATCCTGCGCGGTGAGTACGACGCCTTCCAGTGGGACTGGTACGTCGAGCCCGACCCGGACGGGATCCTCGCCGACTTCACCTGCGCTCAGCGAGGTGGACTGTCGGACTCGTGGTACTGCAACAAGTCCTACGACGCGATGTACCGCGCTCAGAACGGGGAGATGGACCATGCGAAGCGGGTTCAGATCGTCAAGCAGATGCAGCAGAAGCTCTACCAGGACTCGCCGTACATCGTCACCGCCGAGACGACGACCGGCCAAGCAGTGCGCAGCGACCGCTTCGCCTGCTTCCAGCCCCAACCAGACCCCGGTGGCGTCTGGTTGGTGCAGTACGGCGCGCGCAACTACACGCTGCTCCGACCGGCGACCCAGGCCGGAAGCTGTGACGGGGTGAAGTCGGCCCTGGGCGCCAACCTCTCCTCGGCCGGCGTCGGCGGTGGCGGCGGCGGAAGCAACACAGTGGCGGTCGTCGGCGGCGGCGTGCTCGTGCTGATCCTTCTCGCGGGAGGTGCGGTGCTGATCGCCCGACGTCGGACGGCCGTAGAGCGGGAGTGAGCTCCAGATGAGCGCAACCACGCTGGTCACGAACCCGGTTTCCGACCCGGGGACCGGTCAGTCGAGCTACCCGCGCTACATCGCCAGCAAAGCGCTCGGCGCGATCGGCAGCCTGTTCTTCGTGCTGGTCGTGAACTTCTTCCTGTTCCGCGTGCTGCCCGGCGACCCGGCCCGAACCCTGGGGCGCGGACGCTTCCGGACGGCCGCGCAGCTCGCGGACTTCCGGCACACCTACGGTCTGGATCAGACCCTGCCGCACCAGTTCGTGACCTTCCTGCAGAACACCTTCACCGGTCAGCTGGGAATCTCGTTGCGCTACCGGGTCCCGGTCTTCGACCTGATCATGCAGCGGCTGTGGCCCACGGTGCTTCTGGTGGGAACCTCGACGGTCCTAGCGATGGTCATCGGCGTCTATATCGGCACCCTCGGAGGCTGGAACCGAGGCAGCGCGTTCGACAGGTTCTCGACCGGCACCACGCTGACGTTGTACTCGATGCCGGAATGGTGGCTTGGCCTACTGCTTATCGCCGCCTTCGCCGTGGGGTTCGGCCCTTTCCCCGGCATCTTCCCGACCGGGGGGCTGAACTCGATCGGCGTCGACCCGGCCAGCGTCCATGGCGTCATCGACACCGCCTGGCACCTCACCTTGCCGGTCCTCACGCTGACCCTGGCCTATCTGGCCGACTACTCGCTGATCATGCGCTCCTCGCTCCTCGACGAGCTCGGTGAGGACTACCTGATGACCGCTCGCGCCAAGGGACTGCGCGACGTCGTCGTACGTCGGCGCCACGCAGTGCGCAACGCACTGCTGCCGACGACGACCGTTGCGGCCATCAACATCGGGTTCGTGGTGTCCGGTGCGATCACGATCGAGACGGTCTTCTCCATCCCGGGGCTCGGGCTGCTGTCCAGCGAGGCGCTGTCCATACCGGACTACTGGGTCCTGCAGGGCACTTTCCTGGTCGCGTCCGGAGCCGTGATCCTCGCCAACCTGGTGATCAACCTGCTCTACGGGCTGCTCGACCCGAGAGTGCGGACATGACCACCCCACCACCACTTGCTTCGCTCGCGCCGCCTCGGGAAGCCCGGGTGAGCGCGCGATGACTGAGATCCCCGCAGTCGGAGCAGAGGCACGGCTCACTCCGGCCCAGGTGGCCCGGCGCCGGCGATCTGTCTCGTTGCGGCGGACGTGGCGGATCTTCCACGGGAACACCGCGGGCATGGGCGGCCTGGTCGTGCTGACGCTGTTCATGTTCGTGGCTGTGCTCGCGCCGGTGCTCGCCAACCCCGTCGGCCTCGAGGTCACCAAGGCCACCGGCGGGGTGCTGCAGGCGCCGTCGGCACACTTCCCGTTGGGGACCGACGACACCGGCCGGTCCGTCCTCACTCTGCTGATCTGGGGATCGCGCATCTCCCTTTTCGTCGGCATGCTCGCGACATCGATCTCGATGGTCATCGGCACCCTGATCGGTCTGATGGCCGGCTTCTTCGAGGGATGGCCGGCCGCGTTGCTCTTTCGCTTCACGGAGTGGTTCCTGGTGCTGCCGTTCCTGCCGCTGGCCATCGTGCTGGCGAGTGTGCTGGGTCGCTCGTTGCTCAACGTCGCCATCGTCATTGGGGTCACCAGCTGGCCGGGTACGGCGCTGCTGATCCGCAGCCAGACGCTCTCGATCAAGGAGCGCCCCTACCTCGAGCGTGCCCGAGTGCTCGGCGCCGGCCGCTGGCAGCAGATGCGCCGGCACGTGCTGCCGAACGTGATGCCGATGGTGTTCGCGAACACCACGCTGACGGTCGCCGTGGCGATCCTTGCAGAGACGACGCTGAGCTTCCTCGGACTCGGGGATCCCACCCGGGTCTCCTGGGGATCCATGCTCGAGAGCGCCTTCGCCGTGGGGGCGATGACGACCGGGGCGTGGTGGTTCATCGTGCCGCCGGGCGTCTGCGTCATCTTGGTGGTGCTGTCCTTCACGCTGGTCGGCCAGGCGCTCGAAGAGGTCCTGAACCCGCGGCTGAGGCGGTCCTGATGGCGGAGCTTCTCGAGGTCCGGGACCTGAGCGTTTCCTACCGCACGGCGGAGGGGCTGCTGCCCGCGGTGCGGGGCGTCGACCTCGTGGTGCGGGCCGGCGAGGTGGTGGGTGTTGCCGGGGAGTCCGGTTGCGGGAAGTCCACGCTGGCGAGTGCCTTGCTGCGCCTCCAGCCCAAGGACGCCGTCGTCACCGGCGCAGTGCTGATCTCGGGTGCCGACGTGCTGACTGTGCGCTGGGGCGAGCTGCGTGCGCTGCGCTGGGCCGAGGCGTCGATCGTCTTCCAGGGTGCCCTGCACTCGCTGAACCCGGTCTACCGCGTCGCAGACCAGATCGCCGAGCCGATCCAGCTGCACGAGCCGGAGCTCTCCTCCGGCCAGGTGGACGAGCGCGTGAGCGACCTCCTGGAGCAAGTCGGCCTGCCCCGGGGCCGCGGGCGTGCCTATCCCCACCAGCTGTCCGGTGGGCAGCGCCAGCGGGTGATGATCGCCATGGCACTGGGGTGCAGCCCCCGGCTGATCATCGCGGATGAGCCGACAACGGCCCTTGACGTGATGGTGCAGGCGCAGATCCTCGACCTGCTCTCCCAACTGGTCAGGGAGCTCAGCGTCGGGCTGGTGATCATCAGCCACGACCTGTCCGTGCTCGCGGGCGTGTGCGACCGCGTCGTGGTGATGTATGCCGGCCGGGTCGTGGAGACGGGGACCTCCGAGGAGGTCTTCAGCCGGCCACTCCACCCCTACGCAGGGGCGTTGTCCGACGCGTTCCCACGCATCGGCGACCTGGCGGCACGCTACGCGCCGGCCGGACTCGCCGGCGACCCCCCGGACCCACGCCACCTTCCGGCCGGCTGCTCCTTCTCGCCACGGTGCCCACGCGTCGTCGATGCCTGCCACGAGGCCGAGCCACCGTTGCGCGAGCTGGGCTCAGGTCGCCGCGCCGCCTGCATCCGGGTGGTCGTCCCATGACCTCGGCGCCGCTGTTGGAGGCTCGCCAGCTGCGGGTCGCCTTCACCACCCGCTCGGGTGTCGTCGCTCGGGCCCTGGACGGGGTGGACGTCTCGGTCCGGACCGGGGAGATCACCGCCATCGTGGGGGAGTCCGGCTCTGGCAAGACCACCCTCGCTCGGGCACTGGTCGGCCTGCAGCCACCCACCGAGGGCGAGGTCCTCTTCGAGGGCCGGCCGATCGAGCGCTCCAGCAAGGGCTTGCGGCACTTCCGGAGCCAGGTCCAGATGGTCCTCCAGGACGCGGCGGGTTCACTGAACCCGCGCCAGTCCGTCTACGAGTCGGTGGCCGAGGGCATCCGGTTGCATCGGCGCGTCAGGTCCGATTCCGAGGGGCGCAGCGAACCGGCCATGGTCGCCGCCGCCCTCGCCGAGGCAGGGCTGCGTCCGCCTGAACGGATGTTCCTGCGTTACCCGCACGAGCTCTCCGGAGGACAGAAGCAGCGTGTGCTGATCGCGGGTGCGCTGGCTCTGCGTCCGCAGCTGCTCATCGCTGATGAGCCGGTGTCCTCGCTCGACGCCTCCATCCGCGGCGAGATCCTTGCCCTGCTGCTGAAGCTGCGTGAGGACCTGGGCGTGGGAGTCGTGGTGGTGACCCACGACCTCGGGCTCGCCTGGAACATCGCCGACCGGATCGCGGTGATGTACCTCGGCCGGGTGGTGGAGTTCGGAACCACCGAGGAGGTGCTCGGGTCGCCCCGACATCCCTACACGCAGGCGTTGCTCTCGGTCGTGCCGGAGATCGGCGGCCTCGAACCCGTCGTACTCACCGGTGAGATCCCGGACCCCACGCGAATTCCTGCGGGCTGCCGGTTCCACCCTCGCTGCCCGGCACTGTCCTCGGGAGCCGCCGACGGTGCCGGGGTCGCGGACAGGTGCCGCAGCGAGCCGCTCTCGGTCTTGCCGCCACTCGGTGGTCATCGCGTCGCCTGTCACCTCGACGCGGTGCTGAACCAGAGCGCCATCCCCGCCCTGGACCGGACGTAGCGGGCCTCTGGCGCCCCTCGATCCCGGCATGCAACGATGATTCTTACTGATTGATGAGTCAGTAGTAGCGGAGGAGGCCCGATGACGGAGCCGGTCTTCAGGACCGCCCAGAGGTCAGCTCTGCAGCAGGCACTGCCGCGCGAGAGGTACGTCGACCCGCAGGCGTGGCTCATCGAACGGGAGATCGTGCTGTTCGGCCAGTGGTTCTGCATTGGACGCACAGACGACCTCGGCCTGGAGACGCCCTCGCGGGTGGTCGTCGTCGACGTCGTGGGCGAATCGGTGCTGGTCACCAGGGACGCATCCGGCCGGTTGCATGGGGCGTACAACGTCTGCCGTCACCGCGGTTCGCAGCTGAGGCCGGTCGAGGAGCCGCCACCGCCTACGCCGGTTGCGTGCGAGGCCTCGGCGCTGCGGTGTCCCTACCACTCGTGGACCTACGGGCTGGACGGCGTCCTGATGCGCGCCCCGCACACCGACCTGGCCGGGATCGACGTCGAG
>JALZBH010000140.1 GCA_030947625.1 Actinomycetota bacterium | reverse complement strand
CTGACCGGCCAATGGGTGCTGGTGTTCGCACCCGGTCTGATGATCGCGCTGCTCGCGGTCTCGTTCACGCTGATCAACTTCGGCGTCGATGCGCTCTCGAACCCACGACTGAGGGAGAAGTGATGGCTCTCCTCGAAGCCAAGGACGTCAGCGTGGTCTACGCCCCGCACGGTGGCCGGGAGGTGCGCGCCGTACGCGACGTCAGCTTCAGCCTGGAGCAGGGCGAGTTCGTCGGCCTGGTGGGGGAGTCGGGTTGCGGAAAGTCCACGCTCGGTTTCGCCCTCACCCGGCTGCTCCAGCCGCCAGCCCGGTTGGCCTGCGGCGTGATCGACTTCGACGGCGTGGACCTGTCCACCCTCGACGGCGAGGAGCTGCGCAGGCAACGACGCAACGGGATTGCGTTGGTGTTGCAGAGCGGCATGAACGCGCTCAACCCCGTCCGGACCATCGAGGCGCATCTGCGGGACATCATGCGGGCGCACGCTCGCAAGGACGAGCAGGTGAGCAAGTCCGGCGTGCGCAAGCGGGGTGAGGATCTGCTCGAGAAGGTTCGCCTGCCGATCGACACGCTGGACCGATTTCCCCACGAGCTCTCCGGGGGGATGCGTCAACGCGTGTCGATTGCGCTGGCTCTCTCCCTGGACCCGAAGATGATCGTCTTCGACGAGCCCACCACGGCTCTTGACGTGATCGTCCAGGGCGCGGTGATGCAGACGATCCAGGACTTGCAGAAGGAGAACGGCTTCACGGCGATCCTGATCAGCCACGACCTCGGCGTCGTACTCGAGGCCACCGACCGGGTGATGGTGATGTACGCCGGCCAGATCATCGAGGACCAGCCGTCGAAGGAGCTCCTGCGTGGGCTGCACCATCCGTACACCGAGGCGCTGCTGAGCTGTTATGCCGACCCGCGAGCCGACGAGATCGAGCTGGGCGGCATCCCGGGCCAGCCTCCGGACCTCTCCCAACCACTCGAAGGATGTTCGTTCGCGCCGCGGTGTGGCTTCACCGAGCAGATCTGCCGGGAGGTCGATCCGCCGCTGACCGTGCTGGGGGCCGGACACGCTGCCTGCCATGTTCGCCGCGCTCAGGTCGAGGAGGCCCGTCATGGCTGACCACAACGGCTCGTCGTCGGTGCCGGCCCTGGAGGTCCGCGACGTGAGCAAGGTCTACCGGGGTCGCGGTCAGCCCGATCTGGTCGCCGTCGACAACGTCTCCTTCACGATCGCCCCGGGTGCAGCCGTGGGCCTCGTCGGTGCCAGCGGCAGCGGCAAGAGCACGCTCGCCAAGATGGTCACCGCCTCCGAGCGACCCACGAAGGGCTCGATCACGTTCGGGCCGACCGATGTGGGCCGGCTTCGCGGAGGTGCCCTGAGCAGCTTCCACTCCCGGGTGCAGATGGTCTTCCAGGACCCGTACGGTGCCCTGAACCCGTTGCACACGGTTGCCTACACCGTGACCCGGCCGTGCCAGAACTTTCTCAAGATGTCCGCAACGGATGCCCGCAGCCGGGTGGACGAGCTGCTCACGACGGTCGGGCTGACGCCCACCGAGCAGTACGCCGCGAAGCTCCCGCACCAGCTTTCCGGTGGCCAACGCCAGCGAGTGGTGATCGCCAGGGCCCTCGCCTGCAACCCGGAGCTGATCGTGGCCGACGAGCCGGTCTCGATGCTCGACGTATCGCTGCGCGCCGGGATCCTCCGGCTGCTGGCCCGCCTTCGTGAGGAGCGTGGGCTCAGCCTGCTGTACATCACCCACGACCTACTGAGTGCCCGCGTGGTCACCGACCAGATTCTCGTGTTGAACAAGGGGAAAGTCGTGGAACGCGGAGTAACCACAGAGGTCCTGCAGAACCCGACCGACAACTACACCGTCGAGCTGCTGAACGCAATCTCGGCGCCCATCGCAAGCTAGAAAGGTGCATCGCATGAAGAAGATGGCTCTCACCCGTTGGGCGGTCTGCGCGATCGCGGCAGGCTCCTTGGGGCTCGCCCTGACCGCGCCGGGCGCCCAGGCCGCGCACGTCGCTACGCACGGTCACCATGGTGGCGGCGGTGGCGTCCGCAGCGTGGCGAACTACACCGGGCTCGACCACTCCCAACGCGCCCGGCTGATGTCGATAGCCCGGCGCACCTGGAAGTTCTACGGCGACGACGTCGACCCGCAGACCCACCTGCCGATGGACAACGTTACCTATGCGGGCGGCTCCAGACGGCCGACCGACTACGGCCGCTACACGTCCTCGGCGAACATCGGCGTCTACCTGTGGGCGCTGGTCTCGGCCCGTGACCTCGGTCTGATCAGCAAGTCCGAGGCCGGTCGGGAGGCCAAGGCGACACTGCGCCAGGTCGGCCGGCTGGCTGCGTACAAGGGCTTCCTCTACCAGTGGTACGACACCACCAACGGGCACCTGCTGGTCAACCCCGGACAGGGCGACTGCCCGCACGTGGGCGGCACGTTCGACAACTGTTCGTTCGTCTCCAACGTCGACAACGGCTGGTACGCGTCGGGTCTGATCGAGGCCCGCCAGGCCATCCCGAGCGTGCGCAACCTCGCCGACAAGCTGCTCGGCCGGATGGACTTCAGCATCTTCTACGACAACCGTGCCGAGACCCACTGCAACGTCAACCCCGCCATCCCCGGAAACCAGCCGACCGGCCAGATGTACGGCGGCTACTACGTCGGCTCGCCTCCCGACGTCGGCAACAACGCCTCGCACTACTACCACAACGGCGCGCTGTACAGCGACCCGAGGATCTCGGCGTACATCGGGATGGGCCTGCACCAGATGCCGGGCAACGTGTGGTGGCGGAGCTGGCGCGAGCTGCCTCCGCAGGCGCCGTTCGCCGACTGCTCGACCGACCCGGACTTCTCTTGGCAGGGTCAGTGGCCGATGGGCGGCAAGTGGGTCACGATCGCCGACCCGCAGTCCGGTCACCGGTTCCCTGTGTGGGAGGGCCACTACACCTACCCCGGCAGCAACCTGCGGTTCATGCCGACCTTCGGTGGTGGGATGTTCGAGGCGCTGATGGCCAACGAGATCGTGCCAGAGACCTCCTGGGGCATCCACGGCTTCGGGCTGGCCGACCGGCGCGCGGTCCGGGTGCAGATCAAGTACACCCGGGAGCAGCTGCATCTGCCCGTGTGGGGAATGTCGCCGTCCAGCACCGCTGACGACTCCGGAGGCTACGCGACCTACGGCGTCGAAGGGCTGAAGTTCCCCTACCACGGTGCCGGCGCGACCAAGGCCGACCCGAACCTCGGACTCTCGCTCTCGCAATGTCACGGATGTGCGACCGAGGACGTGGTGACGCCGCATGCCTCGTTCCTGGCGCTGGACCCGGCTCCCAGACGGGCGTACGCGAACATCATGAAGCTGCGCCGGCTGTACCCGGGCATCTACGGGTCGCGCGGCTTCTTCGACGCGGTCAACCCGGCCACGGGCGCTGTGGGGCACCGGATCCTGGTGCTCGACGACTCGATGATCATGGCCGCGCTGGACAACGCCCTGAGGAACCGGGCGATGCAACGCCACTTCGCTGCCGACCCGGTGGCGGCACTTCCGCGTGCCTACCTGATGATCGAGCACATGACGCTTTGACCGGGTCCGCTCACACCGCCGTGGATGTGATGTCCTGGCGCACAGGCGTGCACGACCTGTACGCCGAGGTGCGGGCCGAGCCGGAGCCGAGGCGGGCCCATGCGCTGTGGGTCGCGCGTCGGAGCGCGATGTTCCTCGAGCATCCCGCGTCGCCCCGGCTCGGCCAGCAGCGGCTGCGGCACGGCGGGTACGATCCGGCGTACCGGTTCGTGGTGCCGCTGGTTGCGGCGGAGCCTGAGGAATGGACCTCCGTCACCGCGACCGATGGCGAGGTGCCGTTCGTCCGAGTCGGCCGGTTCGAGCTCGGCGACCTGGGTGCACTCGACGCCTGGTGGCTGGAGTCGTACGGCGGAGGGTTGTTCGTGCCGCTGCGCGACGGTTCGGCGGGGGACACCTCCTACGGTGGCGGCCGCTATCTGCTCGACACGGTCAAGGGCGCCGACCTTGGGCGTGCCGGCGAGGACAGGTGGGTCCTCGACCTGAACTTCGCCTACAACCCCTCGTGTGCCTACGACCCGCGCTGGGCCTGTCCGCTCGCGCCGGCGGGAAACCGAGTCGACCGATCCCTGCCTGTCGGAGAGCTCACTCCCGGCTAGTGAAGCGCCTTCTCCAGCTGTGCCTTGGTCATCGACGAGCGACCCTTGACGTTCTGCTTGCGCGCCTCCGCGTAGAGCTGCGCCTTGGTTCGTCCGCCCGCTCCCTTGTGGGAACGTAGCCCGCCGCGGCGACCCGAGGAGATGTCGTCGGTGGAGGTCTTGCTCGCCTGCTTCGACTCACCGGCTCGGGCTCGCTCCTTGTTGACCGTGCGCGCGGCGATCTCCTCGGCGACGTCCTCCTTCCGTCCGGAGTCTTCGAGCCCTTCCTTGATGTGCTCGTACTGACGCTCGCGCTTCTTGCTCCAGCCCGGTTGCGGCATGCGGCCTCTCCTTCTCCAGTGGTCCTCCCGTCCTGCGTCCGCACGGCAGCGGACGGCAGGCACGGTTCGGTGTACGACGCGGCGGGGCCGTAACCTTGCTCATTGTGGCAGGCCGCGACTTCGAGTCCGAGATCAAGCAGCTCCAGGCGACGATGAGCACGATCGAGAAGGTGCTCGACCTCCCCGGCATGCGGGCCGAGATCGCCGACCTCGGCGAGCAGGTCGCCGTCCCGGACCTGTGGGACGACCAGGCGAATGCCCAGCGCGTGACCGGCCGTCTTTCCGAGCTGCAGGGGGCGCTTGACCGGTTCACCGGGCTGCAGAACCGTCTCGACGACGTGGGCGTGCTCGTCGAGCTCGCCCAAGAGGCCTCCGACGCCGAGTCGATGGTCGAGGCCGAGACCGAGCTCGACCGGCTGCACAAGTCCATCGAGC
The DNA here is from genome assembly GCA_030947625.1 of Actinomycetota bacterium. Taxonomy (GTDB): domain Bacteria; phylum Actinomycetota; class Actinomycetes; order Propionibacteriales; family Nocardioidaceae; genus Marmoricola. The sequence goes on along the minus strand of JALZBH010000140.1, from coordinate 1,380 downwards.
AGCTCGAGGTCCGCACCTTGCTCTCTGGAGAGTACGACGCCCGGGAGGCCCTGGTCACGATCCGTTCGGGGGCCGGCGGTGTCGACGCCGCCGACTTCGCGGAGATGCTGATGCGGATGTACACCCGGTGGGCTGAGCGCAAGAACTATCCCGTCCAGGTCTTCGACACCTCCTACGCCGAGGAGGCCGGGCTGAAGTCAGCCACGTTCGCGGTGCATGCGCCGTACGCCTACGGCACGCTCTCCGTCGAGGCCGGCACCCACCGGCTGGTCCGGATCAGCCCTTTCGACAACCAGGGGCGCCGGCAGACCGGGTTCGCCGCGGTCGAGGTGGTGCCGGTGCTGGAGCAGACCGATGAGATCGACATCCCCGATGAGGAGATTCGGGTCGACGTGTACCGATCGAGCGGACCAGGTGGACAGTCGGTGAACACCACCGACTCGGCGGTCCGGCTGACCCACGTCCCGACCGGCACTGTCGTCTCGTGCCAGAACGAGAAGTCCCAGCTCCAGAACAAGGCCTCTGCGATGGTGATCCTCAAGGCCAAGCTGCTTGCGCTGAAGAAGGCCGAGGAGCGTGCCGAGCTCGACGCGCTGCGTGGCGACGCCCAGGCCAGCTGGGGAGACCAGATGCGCAGCTACGTGCTGAACCCGTACCAGATGGTCAAGGACCTGCGCACCAACTTCGAGTCCGGCAACCCCCAGGCGGTGTTCGACGGCGACATCGACGGCTTCCTCGAGGCCGGCATCCGCTGGCGACGCGGGACGGAGGGTAGCTGACGAAACACCGAGCACCCCACGTCCCGGGCTGGTTTGGTTGCTCACCTAGACTCGACAAGCGGTCGGATGCGCCTCATGGGCGCGCACAGCCTCCTGTCCCCGATACCGGCCGCCGACCACTTCTGTGATCAGATTCGAGAACGTCTCCCTGATGTACGCCGGCCAGACGAAACCCGCACTGGCCCAGATCAGCGTCGACGTCGACAAGAGCGAGTTCGTCTTCCTCGTCGGCGCGTCCGGATCCGGCAAGTCCACTTTCCTGCGCCTGGTGCTCCGTGAGGCCCGGCCGACCAAGGGCAAGGTCTACGTCGCAGGCAAGGAGATCAACCGCCTGGCCGGCTGGAAGGTGCCCACCCTGCGACGCCAGATCGGCACGGTGTTCCAGGACTTCCGGTTGCTGCCCAGCAAGACCGTTGCCGAGAACGTCGCGTTCGCCCTGCAGGTGATCGGCAAGCCCAAGCACATCATCAACACGGTGGTGCCGGAGACCCTCGAGCTCGTCGGCCTCGACGGCAAGGGCCAGCGGATGCCCGACGAGCTGTCCGGTGGTGAGCAGCAGCGGGTGGCAATCGCGCGCGCGTTCGTCAACCGGCCGATGATC
>JALZBH010000139.1 GCA_030947625.1 Actinomycetota bacterium | reverse complement strand
GCAGACAGCCATGATGCGAGTGCCTCGAACCGGGCCGCGGCTGCGCGCGGCCTTGGGCAGCGATCTGAAGGGCAAGGTCTCCCCGGTGCTCTACATCCTGGGGATCGCGCTGGCGTTCGTAGAGCCATGGCTGGGAATGGTCCCCTACATCGCGGTCGCAGTCATGTGGGTGGTTCCCGACCGGCGCGTCGAGCGCTACCTCGAGCAGGCCTAGCAGCTGTGGCCGCTATCCGGGCCAACTCCGTGCTGCCCGCGCGGCGTACGGGGATAACTCTGCGCACCGCCGACGGGCTGCGGTTGGTGGGCGAGCTGGCGGTGCCCATCGAGGGTGACCCGGTCGCCACGATGGTGTGCCTGCATCCGCTGCCGACCCATGGCGGCATGATGGACAGCCATCTCTTCCGCAAGGCAGCCTTCCGGTTGCCGGCGCTGGCCGGGATCGGCGTACTCCGGTTCAACACTCGGGGCACTTGGAGCACCCAGGGGACCTCGGAGGGGACGTTCGACAACGCCCGCGGTGAGGGGTACGACGTCGCGGCCGCGATCGAGTACGCCGAGTTCCACGACCTGGCGAACATCTGGCTCGTCGGCTGGTCGTTCGGCAGCGATCTGGCTCTGGTGCACGGACTTGATCCGGCCGTGACCGGCATGATCCTGCTCTCTCCGCCACTGCGGTTCAGCACCGCCTCGGATCTGGAGCGCTGGGCAGACTCCGGCAAGCCGGTGACCGCGCTGGTGCCCGAGCTCGACGACTACCTGCGTCCCGAGGAGGCCAAGCGACGGTTTGCCTCCTTGCGCCAGGCGGAGGTGGTGCCGATGGCCGGCTCCAAGCACCTGTGGGTCGGTGATGCCGAACGAGTGCTAGACGAGCTCGCGAGACGGCTTGCGCCCGAGGTCCCGGTGCCGCTTCCCCGCGACTGGGACGGACCCGTGGAGACCGCCGACACCTCGGCGTACAACGCCCACAACCTGGCTGCCTACAAGGACGTGCCCATGCCGGAACCGGACCGCTGATCAGCCGAGGCTCCGGCGGGAGCGGTAGGCCGCGACCGCGTTGCGGTTGCCGCAGACGGTGGAGCAGAACCGGCGAGAGCGGTTCCTGGACAGGTCCAGCGACACACCGCTGCACTCCTCGTCGGCACAGACGGCCAGCCGCGACACCTCGTCGGCGCGGATCACGTCCACCATCGCCATTGCCGTCTCGACCACGATCCTGGTGGCCAGCGGCGCCAACGGGGCGACCGCATGGACGTGCCAGTCGTGGCTGTCGTGGCGCACCAGCTGAGGCAGCGCCTCGGCGTCCCTGAGCATCTCGTTGACGATGGCGACTGCCTCGTCCCGCTCGCTGGTGAGCAGCTCGCGCAACGGCTCACGCAGGGCGCGGACAGCGCGAAGCTCGGTCTCGTCACGGCGGCGCGAACCGGTGTACTGGTGGGCCTCGAAGAAGGCGTCCAGCTCGGCCAACGTGGTCAACGTGTCCGGTTCCGCCCCCGAGTTGACCAACGCCACCGCGGCCGTCAGGGCCTCGCGAGTGTCATGCGCAAAAACCACATTGACATATTACCAAACTCCTCGGTAGTGTCATCTGTCATGACGACTATGGCTCATGACCAGGCGCTGGTATCGTACGGCCTGAGCAGGGCAGGGCTCGGGTTCGCGGCTCTTGCTGCGGGCTCGTTCGGTGTCTCCGGGTCTCTTGCCGGTGGCCTGATGGCGTCGGGATGGAGCCCCGGCGCTGCGGTCACCGTCCGGGTCGTCGTCGCAGCGCTGGTGCTGCTCGGCCCGGCACTGGTGGCCCTGCGTGGCCGTTGGGCACTGCTGCGGGGAAATGTCGGGTTGCTCACGGCGTTCGGCGTGGTCGCGGTCGCCGGTTGCCAGCTCGCGTACTTCAACGCGGTTCAGCACATGGCGGTCGGCCTGGCACTCCTGGTGGAGTACACCGCGCCGGTTGTCGTCGTCGGGTGGCTGTGGCTGCGGCACGGCCAACGGCCCGGCCGCAAGACCGTTGCTGGTGCCCTGATGGCTGCGCTGGGGCTGCTGCTGGTGCTGGATCTCTTCTCAGGACCGAAGGTGAGTGGAGTCGGGCTGGCTTGGGCAATGGCGGCAATGGTCGGGGTGGCGTTCTTCTTCGTGGTCTCCGCGACCGAGGACAACGGGCTGCCACCTCTGGTGCTGGCCTGCGGCGGCCTCGTCGTCGGCTCGCTGGTGCTCGTCCCGGCCGGCGCTCTCGGGCTGGTTCCGTGGCACGCCACGTCTAGCCCGGTCACCTACGGCGGTGCCCGCGTGCCCGCGTGGCTGCCGCTGCTGGGTCTTGGTGTGGTGTCGGCCGCCGTCGCCTACGTCGCTGGGATTGCCGCCTCACGACGTCTCGGCTCGCGACTGGCCTCATTCGTCGGCCTGCTCGAGGTGCTGTTTGCGCTGGTGTTCGCGTGGCTGCTGCTTGGTCAGCTGCCCGCCGGGGTGCAGCTCGTGGGCGCGGCTCTCGTCCTGGCGGGCGTGGTGGTGGTCAAGCTAGGGGAGGCGCAGACGAGTCGAGCCGGGCTGCACCCGAGCTCACCGATCGTCCTGCCGCCGGATGAGCACCTCGCGGGTCAGCAACATCAGCGCGGCAGCCGTGGGGATGGCCAGTAGCGCGCCGACGACGCCAAGCAGCCCGGCTCCGATAAGCGCCGCGATCACGGTCAGCGCACCAGGGATGTCGACGGCGCGAGACATCACCTTCGGATAGATCAGGTAGTTCTCGAGCTGCTGGTAGAGGATGTAGAAGATCACGCAGTAGACGCCAATGTGTATGTCGGTCGCGAAGCCGATCGCGCTGACGATCACGGCGCCCAGCGTCGCGCCGATCAGCGGGATCACGTCGAGCAGGGCCACCACGGCAGCCAGTGCAACGGCGTACTCTCCCAGACCGACGACGAACAAGAACACAAGCGTGCTCACGCCCGCACACATCGCCACCACGAAAGCACCGGAAACGTACCCCCCGACGCCGGCCAGGATCTGGTCGCCCAGAATCGACACGCGCTCGCGACGGCTGGCCGGCGCCAGGTCGTACAGCGAACGCTTGATCGTCGGCAGCGAGGCCAGGAAGTACAGCATCATCACGACGATCACGAAGGTGTTCGCCAGCGCGCCCAGGATCGCCAGCCCGACGCCGAGAACGCCGCCGAACACGCTTCTGGTGAGCGCACCGCTGCTGATGTAGTGCTTGATCTTGTCGATGACGTGGTACTTCTGGTCGAGGTCTTGCACCTGTGAGCTGTGTTGCAGGCGGTCGAGCCAGCCGGGTGCGTTGTGACCCAGCGTGGCGAGCTGGTTGCCGATCACCGGGCCAATGGCAATGACGAACAGGGCCAGCGCCATCAGCACGGCCAAGATCACCACCGACACCGCCCACGGTCGTCTGAGCCCGCGGTGCATCAAGAACTCCACCGCCGGGTTCAGCCCCACCGCCAGGAAAGCTGCGACCAGGATGAGGATAAGGACCGAGCCGACGTGCAGGATCAGCGTCCCGAGCCAGAAGGCCAGCAGCGCCCCGGCTGCACCGACGAAACCGATCATGAACGGCGAGTGGGAGGAGACCGGCCGCCCCGGCACACCGAAGGCGTTGTCTTCCCCCTCCTTGGGGGGCAGGTGGTCGCGCAGGAACTCCTCGGAGCGGACCTCGGCCTCAAACCGCTCCGAGGACTCCGGCTCCTCGTTCCGCGGGTCACCGACGGGCGCGTCAGACCGGCGGGACTCCTCGCCGGGCTGCTCGCTGACCAACAGGTTTGACGCTTCTACGCGCTGCCGGAGGGGTCGTCGTCGGCGAATCCCGCAACGACGTCACGTAGTGCCCCGAGCTGGGCCACGATCGCGTCCCGGCGCTTGGACATCCGGTCGACCTCTGCCCTGATCGTGGACAGCTCACGCTCAGAGTCGGCATGCCCGCTGTTGCGCAGGCTCTCCGCCTGCTTCTTCGCCGAGCTGACGATCTGCTCGGCCTCGCGACGGGCGCGGGCGATGAGCTGCTCGGCCTCGGTCGCGGTCTGCCCCCGGTGAGCGATCGAGGCTGCGGTGGCCTCCTTGGCCCGTTGCTCGGCGGCGTTGGAGCGCTCCTCCGCCTCGGCTACCAGCCGCTGGGTCTCGGCGGTGGCGTTTCCGTGGTGGTCCGCGGCCTCGCGGGTCAGTCGCTCCTTCTCCACGGCGAGCGCCCGCCGAGTCTCCTGGACCTCACGATCGGCGGCTGCACGTGCCTGCTCGGTCTCCCGCGCCGCGGAGGTGCGCTGGGCATTGGTCTCCTGCTCGGCTGCCAGCCGGTGCTGGTCCGCCTCGCGTTGAGCGGAGGCCAACAGGTCCTCGCTCTCCGCCCTCGCTCGGCTTCGCTCCTGCTCGATGTCGTGCATCGTGCGCGAGCGGTGGTCGTCGAGCTCGCGGAGCTGGACCATCCGCATGTCCTCGGCCTCGCTCTCGGCCTGCGTCTTGACAGCGGAGGCGTCCCTGGCAGCCTGCTCGCGGATACGGGTCGCCTCCTGGTTGGCCTGGACGATCACGTCGTCGGCCTGCTCCTCGGCAAGACGCAGCATCTCGCTTGCGCGGCCACCGAGCCCGGCGTACGACGGCTGATCGCGCTCGGCGAGCTGCGCACGCATCTTGGCCGCTTCCGCCTCCAGGGCCTGGAGCCGAGAGGTCAGCCTTGCCGTCTCGGCGGCCGAGCTGCGCAGGTGTTGGTCGACGGCAGCCCGGTCGTAGCCGCCCCGGCGAACCTGCGGGAGGCTCGGGACCGCGGCGCCCTGGCTGCCCTGGCTGCCGGGGGTGCTGGAGTCGCGTGGCGGTGCCGGAGTGGACGGGCGTGCGGCTGGCTCGGCCGGCTCGGCCGGACGGGTCTGTTGCTGAGCTTGAGGCCGGGCGGCCGCCACTGACTGAGTCGGTTGCTGGGCGGCTGGCTCCGGGGCCTCGTCTGCGGACACCCGGGGGATCACCTGGGTCGGCTCGTCGGCCTCAGCAGGGATGTCCTCATCGGCCTCAGCAGGGATGTCCTGGTCGGTCTCAACCGGGATGCCCTCAGGCTCGTCGTCATCGAAGATGGACAGGCCTCGCTGGTCACTCATCGTCATCGTTCCTCGCTTCATCGAGCCTCGGCCTACTGAGCCAGTCTCGCCGATGGGGAACAGGAAACCTCAGCAGGGCGCGCGGCGCGCCGAGCCGAATCCCTAGACGCCGCGGAAGCGGTTGATCGCCCCCAGATGCTGGGCGCGCATCTGGGGGTCGCGAACCCCGAGACCCTCTTGGGGGGCAAGGCAGAGCACGCCGACCTTGCCCTGGTGGGCATTGCGGTGTACGTCGAGGGCAGCCTGGCCGACCTCCTCGAGCGGGTAGGTCTGCGACAGGGTGGGGTGGACCATCCCCTTGGTGATCAGCCGGTTGGCCTCCCAGGACTCCCGATAGTTGGCGAAGTGCGAGCCGATGATCCGTTTGAGGTTCATCCACAGGTAGCGGTTGTCGTACTCGTGCAGGTAGCCGCTGGTCGAGGCACAGGTGACGATCGTGCCACCCTTGCGGGCAGCAAAGACGGACGCTCCGAAGGTGTCCCTCCCCGGATGCTCGAAGACGATGTCGACGTCCTCGCCGCCAGTCAGCTCGCGGATCTTCTTACCGAAGCGCCGCCACTCGGACTGGTCCTGGTTGTGCTCGTCCTTCCAGAACTGGTAGCCCTCCTCACTCCGGTTGATGATCAGCTCGGCGCCCATCCTGCGGCAGATCTCGGCCTTGTCGACGCTGGAGACCACGCAGACCGGGGTAGCGCCGCCGTTCAGGGCGTACTGGGTCGCGAAGCCGCCGAGACCACCGCTGGCGCCCCAGATCAGCACGTTGTCGCCCTGCTTCATCCCCGCGCCGTTGCGACTGACCAGCTGGCGGTACGCCGTGGAGTTCACCAGCCCCGGTGAGGCGGCCTCCTCCCAGGTCAGATGCGCCGCCTTGGGCATCAGCTGGTTGGACTTGACCAGAGCGAGGTCGGCCAAGCCGCCGAAGTTCGTCTCGAAGCCCCAGATCCGCTGCTCGGGGTCCAGCATCGTGTCGTTGTGGCCCTCGAAGCTCTCGAGCTCGACCGAGAGGCAGTGCGCGACCACCTCGTCGCCGGGCTTCCAGGCGTGGACGCCGAGCCCGGTGGCCAGTACGACGCCGGCCAGGTCGGAGCCGACGACGTGGTAGGGCAGGTCATGCCGCTTGCCCAACGGGGAGACCTTGCCGTAGCGCTCGAGAAAGCCGAAGGTCGGCATCGGCTCGAAGATCGAGGTCCACACGGTGTTGTAGTTGATGGCGCTGGCCATCACCGCCACGATCGCCTCCCCGGGACCG
>JALZBH010000138.1 GCA_030947625.1 Actinomycetota bacterium | reverse complement strand
CGAGCTTCAAGGGGGCTCGGCCCTACCACCAGGCCTACGAACGCGGGGTGAAGCTGGTCGGGGCGACGGCTCACTATGTGACCGCGGACCTGGACGAGGGCCCGATCATCGAGCAGGACACATTGCGCGTCGACCACACCTACAACCAGGACCAGCTCGTCGCGGCCGGACGCGACGTCGAGGCCCAGGTGCTCTCCCGCGCCGTGCGATGGCACTCCGAGTCCCGGGTGCTGCTCAACGGACACCGGACCGTCGTGTTCAAGTAGCCCCCGATCCCGGCGACCCCGAGCGGAACGTCATACGAGTTGGTCGTCTGGACGGCCGATCGGTATGACGTCCGGCGGTGGCCCCGGCCTGCCGACCTAAGCGTCATAGGAGTTGGTCGTCTGGACGGCCGATCGGGATGACGTCCGGGGGTGGCCCGGCGGAGGAAACGCTTTGAGCGGTGCGTGCGGGCGAGTCAGCAGCTCACGTCCACGCGCCGCTAGGAGGGGCGCGTCGTCCACAGGCCCGGGCCATCGACGTGGCGCCAAGGTGCTGGGCGGCGCAGCCTCGAAGAATGTCGACGGTCCGCGCTCGAACTTCGTCCGTAACCGAGCTGCGGGCCGAGCGCCGGGCGCTCGTTGCTCAGCTCGCGTCCGCCCAGTCCGGAGTGGTCTCCCGTCGGCAGGTTTACGCGTTGGGTCTCAGCCGCGCGGAGGTGCGGGCTAACGTCGCCGCCGGGCGATGGGCACGGCGCGGTTCCCAGTCCATCTGCATGCACACCGGTCCCTTGGACCTAGGCGCTCGTCACTGGGCCGCTGTCTTCGAAGCAGGACCACGTGCCTACCTCGACGGCGTGTCCGCGCTCATCGAAGCCGGGCTCGAACGCGCAACGGAGAAGGACATCCGGGTTTCGGTGCCGAGGGGTGTACGTCGTCGCCGAGGTCGAGGAATCGATGTCCGGCAAACCCGCCGATGGTGTGCGGAGGACGTCGAGCTCGAAGGCATACCGCGCTCGCGCGTCGAGACTGCAGCGGTGCGCGCCGCCCTGTGGGCCGTCAGCGACAGGCAGGCAGCCTTGTTTCTCACGATGACGATCCAGCTGGGACTCTCGACGGCGGAGCGGGTCAGCGAGGCGATGCTCGCGGTGAGACGTGACCGCCGACGCCCGTTCATCCACGCCGTGCTGCTCGATCTGCTAGGCGGGGTGCGCTCGTTGGGCGAGCTGGACTTCGCACGAGAGTGTCGCAAGCGTGGTCTGCCGGAGCCGTCCAAACAGGTCCTCCATCGATCCAGGAACGGGACCTACTACCTCGACTTCCGGTGGCCGGCCTGGGGTCTCGTCGTGGAGGTGGACGGCATCCAGCACGCATGGGTGGACAGCTCGTCGGCGACGCCATCCGACAGAACAGCGTGAGCATCACCGGTGACCTGGTGCTGCGCATCCCGTTGCTCGGACTTCGGGTTGCGCCCGACGCCTTCTTCGCGCAGATCGAGGAGGCACTGATCGCGGCGGGGTGGCAACCGGGCCGGCGTACGGCCTGACCCCCGGTGACGTCATACCAACTGGTCGCCCCCACCGCCAGCTCGGATGACGTCCCGGGCCAGGCGCTCGACGTGATCCCGTCCGAGGGTGGCCGTCGAGTCGTTGGGTCAGTCGCCGAGCTCCCGGCGACGGCGTACGACGAGCTCCTCGAGCTCGAGCCGGATGGCGTCGTCGAGCGGGGGAGCGACGTACTCCTCGAGCTTCTGCCGGTAGATCTTCTCGGCGCGGTGGGCCGCGTCGACTCCGCCGTTTCGCATCCAGCGCTCGTAGTTCTCCGAAGAGGACAGCAGCGGCCGGTAGAAACAGGTTCGGAAGCGCTCCATCGTGTGCATGGCGCCGAGGAAGTGTCCGCCGTGGCCGACCTCCTCGTGCGCACCGAAGGCCATCGACTCCTCGTCGATCTCCAGCGGGGTGAACTCGGCCTGCATCATCTGGAGCAGCTCGATGTCGACGATGAACTTCTCATAACCGGCGACCAAACCACCCTCGAGCCAGCCGGCCGAGTGCATCACCCAGTTCGCGCCGGCGAGGAAGGTCGGCAGCATCGTCATCAGGGCCTCGTAGCCGGCCTGTGCGTCCGGCACCTGCGAGGAGGTCAGGCCGCCGCCGGTGCGGAACGGCAGTCCGAAGTGTCGAGCGATCTGGCCGGTGCACAGCAGGCCGATGCCGGACTCGGGCGTCCCGAAGGTGGGCGAGCCCGACTGCATGTCGATGTTCGACAGGAACGACCCGAAGATCACCGGCGTCCGCGGCCGGATCAGCTGCGACAGCGTGATGCCGGACAGGGCTTCGACGATCTGCTGCACGAGAGCCGCCGGAATCGTCACCGGCGACATCGCGCCCATCAGGATGAACGGCGTGAGGACCACGGGCTGGCCGGCACCGGAGTACTCGAACTGGGCCTCGAGCATCCGGTCGTCCCAGCGCAGCGGCGAGTTGCAGTTGATCAGCGAGATCGTCGCCGGGGTCTGCTCGATCGACTCCCGCGACCCGAACAGGATCGAGGTCATGTCCAAGGTGTCGCGGGCGTTCACCCCGGAGACCACGTTGCCCATGTAGATCTTGTCGGTCAGCGTCTGTAGCGCGTAGGTCATGTCGAGGTGCCGGCTGTCCAGCGGCGTGTCGTTCGGCTCGCAGATCACCCCACCCGCGGAGTCGAGCGCCGGGAAGCTCTGGGCCAGCCGGGTGAAGTTTCGAAAGTCGTCCATGGTGGCGTCCCGGCGTACGTCGCCTTGCCGGACGAACGGTGGCCCGTAGACCGCGCCAAACGCCATCGAGTCCCCGCCGATGTGGACGTTGCTCGCGGGGTTGCGGGCCTGTACGTCGAACTCGCCGGGTGCTTTGGACACCTGTTCGAGCACGAACTCGGGATCGAGGAACACCGTGTGGTCCTCGACCTTCTGGCCGGCCTGACGAAACAGCTCAAGGGCCCGCTGGTCCATGAACTCGATGCCGATCTCGGTCATCAGCCGACGCCACCCCTTGTCCAAGGTGGCCATGGCCTCCTGCGAGAGGATCTCGTAACGCGGCATCCGGTTCTCGAACATCGGTCCTCCTGCACGGCACTCGCCGGCGTCAACGGTGCTCAGTTGCTTACCTGGGGCTGGGCTTGACCCGCCTCGATCTGCATCTTAGCCTCATCATATGGAAACGCAGTTCCACATCATGGAACGAGGCAGCCCGAGGGCCCTGGGAGGGGAAGCGCGGTGACCAGCACCGCCACCGTGGCAAGCACCGGTACCCAGGCGATCGACCGCGCCGCGCTGCTGGTCGGCACGGTGGTGCGCGCCGACGAGCCGTTGTCGTTCCTCGAGCTCCACGACGAGTGTGGGCTGCCGAAGTCGACCACCTCGCGGCTGCTGACCGCGCTGGAGCGCACCGAGCTGCTCGAGCGCAACAGTGCCGGCTCTTACGTCGCCGGGCCCCTGTTCTGGCTCTACGCCACCCGCCATGACCCGTGGGACGAGCTGGTGCGCCTCGCCCGGCCGACGCTGGAGCGGATCGGCGCGGAGACCCGCGAGACCGTGAACCTCTCGGTGACCCGCGGCGACCGGGTGGTCCAGGTGGCCCAGGTCGACTCGACGTACATGCTCGGCACCCGCGACTGGACCGAGGTCGACGTCCCGGTGCACAGCTCCGCGCTGGGCAAGGTGCTGCTTGCGTACGGCGTCATCGCCGTACCGTCCGGCCCCCTGGAGCAGGTCACACCTCGCACGGTGACCGACCGCGCGACCCTGCAACGCCAGCTCGCGCAGGCGGTCCGTAGGGGATATGCCAGCACCGTCGACGAGCTTGAGATCGGGCTGACCGGCGTCGGCGCTCCGGTGCGGGGCAGTGCCGGCGAGGTCATCGCAGCCCTGGGTGTCTCGGGCCCCAGCCCACGGCTGGAGGACCGGCTCGACGAGATCGGGCTGCTGTTGAACGACCGAGGGGAGCAGCTGTCCGCCCTGCTCCGTCGGCGAACCCGCAAGGAAGGCGTCGCATGAGCAACACCGGACATCCGCTTCGTTCGTACCCAGTCGGAGGCACCGAATGACCCCCGAGGAGATCCTGCAGGGACTCTACGACGAGACTCTGGTCGGGAACGCCCCCCGCGTCCTGGAGCTGACCCATGAAGGTCTCGGTCTCGACATGGAGCCGCAGAGCCTGCTCTTCGACGCGCTGATCCCTTCGCTCGAGGAGGTCGGCGCCCGCTTCGAGCGCGGTGACTTCTTCGTCCCCGAGATGCTGATCGCGGGACGCGCCATGGCAGGAGCGATGGAGGTGCTGCGTCCTCTGCTCGCCGAGACCGGCGTGCAGACCGTTGGCAAGTTCTTGATGGGCACGGTCAAGGGCGACGTCCACGACATCGGCAAGAACCTGGTCAACATCATGCTCGAGGGCGCCGGCTTCGAGGTGATCGACCTCGGCGTCCAGGTGGCGCCGGAGAAGTTCGTGACCGCCATCGAGGAGCATCAGCCCGACATCGTCGGCTTCTCGGCCTTCCTGACCACCACGATGCCGATGTTCAAAGCGAACCTGAACGCGCTCGACAAGGCCGGCATCCGGGACTCGGTCATCGTCATGGTCGGCGGCGCTCCGGTCACCCAGGAATACGCCGACGCAGTCGGTGCCGACGGCTACGCCGCAGACGCCTCCCAGACCGTCAAACGCGCCAAGGCACTGCTCAACGAGCGACGCGCCCGGGTCCCGGCATGAAGGTTCTCCCGCCGAGACGTCGCAGACTGGCACCCCAGGTCACTCCCTCAAGTCACTCTCCGCGCTCGTGAGTGCCCCACGACTCGAGACCGTGCTCCGTTCGGCCAGCCAGCAGGTCGTCATTGGGCACGACACCCGCTTCTGCCTGATTGGCGAACGGATCAACCCGACCGGGAGACGCATCTTCCAAGACCAGCTCCGCGCAGGTGACCTATCCGCGATCGAGCGCGACGTGAAGGCTCAGGTCGAGGGCGGTGCCGACGTACTCGACATCAACATGGGCGTACCACTGACTGACGAGGCCGACTTGCTCAGCCGCGCGATCATGTTGGTCCAAGAGCTCACTGACAAGCCGATCTGCATCGACTCCTCCGTCGTGGATGCCCTGGAGGCCGGACTCTCCGCCTATCAGGGGAGGGCGCTGGTCAACTCGATCACCGCCGAGGACGAGCGGATGGAGCAGATCCTCCCCCTGGTCAAGAAGTACGACGCCGCAGTGATCGCCCTGCCTAACGACTCCGACGAGATCCCGATGGAGGTGGAGAAGCGGATCGTGCTGACCCGCAAGATCATCGAGGTTGCCACGAAGGAGTACGGCATCGCCGCTGCCGACATCGTGATCGACCCGCTGGCAATGCCGATCGGTGCCGACCAGGAGGTGGTCAACACCGCCTTGGAGACGATGCGCCGGATCCGCGACGAGTTCGGTGTCAACATGACTTGTGGCGCGTCCAACGTGTCGTTCGGGATGCCCGGCCGGCAAACGATCGGCGCGACCTTCCTGCCGATGGCGATGACCGCCGGACTGACCAGCGCAATCATGGATACCCGCACACCCGAGATCGTCGAAGCGGTCAAGGCCGCCGACCTGCTGCTCGGCCACGACGAGTGGGGCGGCGCCTGGATCGCCGCCCACCGCGCCCGTCTGGTCCGGGATCAGGTCACGTCGTGACGCCCAGCCCGTGAATCCGCTTCATGGCTGAGGGCCCCGACTTCACGCTCGCCGACGTCGCCCGCGAGGGCCTGATCGAGCGGTCCGGATCAGGTCAGGCAACCCACGACGGGACCGGTCGCGTCAACCTCTCCTTCACCGTCGACACCGGAACGGACACGGCATCGACCCAGCGGAGTGTCCGAGTGCCACCCGGGGTAACCGTCTTCGACTCCGCCTCCTGGAACGGCATCGCCATCGACTCGACCTGCGGTGGCCACGGCACCTGCCACAAGTGCAGGGTCAAGGTCACGGGTGGTGTCGTACCGGTCACCCGGCACGACGTACGCACGTTCAGCGCCGAACAGCTCGACGAGGGCTGGCGGCTGGCATGCCTGATCCAGGCGACTCGCAACCTGGCGATCGAAGTGCCCCCGCTCACCACCCGCCCCAAGGCCGCAACGGTCGGCGTCGGCCGACAGGTGATTCTGCGCCCGGCACTGCAGAAGCGCTACGTCGAGCTCGCCGAGCCGACGCTCTCGGACCAGCGGACCGACCTGGTGCGACTCGCCGACGCGATCACCGACCTGGAGCTCACCGCCGACCTGTACGTGCTCCGCCGGCTGGCCACGGTGCTGCGGGTGGCCGACTTCAAGGTAACTGCGGTGGTGGTCGACGAGGCCCTGATCGACGTCGA
>JALZBH010000137.1 GCA_030947625.1 Actinomycetota bacterium | reverse complement strand
ACACGCTCGCGGTGCACTTCGTCTCGATCGAGCCCGCTCGAGACTGGGCGGCGTCGACCACGGTGCCTCTTTTCGGCGCGCTGACCTCAACGCATGCCACCGCCACGTTGCAGGACCCGCTGCCCGAGCTCGTATGGATCTACGACGTGGACCGGAAGGCCCACACCGTGACCTTTCATGCTCGCCGCTCGGACTTCGCAATGACACTACCGATGGACCCCATGCACGGCACGGTCGGCGTGGCGCCGGCGAACCTGGAGGCTCGAAGTGCACTCACCCCAGGCGACTTCGGCGGGAACATGGACACCCCGGAGATGCGCGCGGGCACCACCTGCTATCTCGGCGTGAACGTCGAGGGAGCACTTTTCTCACTCGGCGATGGGCACTGCCGGCAGGGGGAGGGCGAGTCCTGCGGGGTGGCGGTCGAAGCCGCCATGAACACCGTCGTCATCGTCGACGTGATCAAGGGCCTGCCGACACCATGGCCGCGGCTGGAGAGCGACGATTACATCATGTCGACCGGGTCCGCGCGCCCACTCGAGGATGCGTTTCGCATCAGCCAGGTCGACCTGGTGGCGTGGGTCGCGCAACTGACCCGCCTGGATCCCCTGGATGCCTATCAGCTGCTCTCACAGCTCGGCGAGAGCCCGGTCGCCAACGTCTGCGACTCCAACTACACCTTCGTCGCCAAGATCCCCAAACGTTACCTGGGTTCGGCCGAGGTCTATCGGGCCACCCACTCCCGGCTACGCGAACTCGCCCGGCAATACCGAGCCTGACTGGCCGCCAACGCAGCGCCAGCTGATCCTGGGCTGCTCAGCTGTTCAGGTGGCGCGCCCGGGCGAAGCAGAACAGCCCGTAGCAGGCTAGTCCGACCGCAATCGCCAGGAGCAGCAGCACGCCTAAAGTCTGCTGGAGCACCTCGTGCAGCGCAGCATCGAGGCCTCCTGCCTTGTTCGGGTCGTGGGTCAGCGCGGCGTAGCAGAACAGCCCGCCTACTACTGCCATGGCAAGGCCCTTGGCAATGTAGCCAACCTTTCCGAGGAGCAGATAGGCCTTGCCGACTTCGCCGGTCCTGCCCGCGCTGTCCAGGTGCTCGGCGAACTTCTCCTTCCAGCCCCACCAGGCCAAGCCGGCGCCGTACCCGATCACGGCTACACCGACCAGACCGACGACGAATGCCCCTCCCGGCACCGCCATCGCCTTCGCGGTGCTGGACCTGGCGCCTCCGCCCGAGGAGCCTCCGGTCACCGTCTTCACGGCGAGCACGCCGAGGTAGCCGTAGAACACCGCCTTGAGCGTCGAGGTGGCTCGTTTGCGAATCCGTTCGCCGCCCTCGTCCCCCCGGTGGCCGAGCGCGGCCTCGAGCAGCTGCCAGATCACCAACAAGAACATGCCGAGCGCGATGGCCCAGACCAGGATCTTGCCGAACGGCTCCCCCGCCAGATGGTGCAGGGCCCCCTGCTGGGAGGCTCCGCCGCCCCGGTTGCCGAGCGCGAGCTCGGCGGCGAGCCACGCAATGGTCAGGTGCACGATCCCGTAGGCGACCAGACCGATCCGGATGGCCACATCGAGCCATTCGCTGTTCTGCGCGCGCGCCCCCTGATGTCGGACCTGCGAGGCTTCCATGGTCTAACCCGCTGACAGGTCGGCGAGCGCGTCAAGCATCCCGCGATGAAATGTCGGGTAGGCATAGTGCATCCGCCGCAAGACCTCGAGTGGCACCTCGGCGTGCACGGCCAGCGTCAGCATCGACAGGACCTCCCCACCCATCGGTCCGACCGAGGTGGCTCCGACCAGGACCCCTCTGTGCGCGTCGGCGACGAGTTTGACCAAGCCGTCGTTGCCGGCCTTGTGGATCCAACCGCGCGATGAGGTCGAGCCGTCCGCGCACCCGGTGAGTACGTCGACACCGGTCTCGCGAGCCTGCTGCTCGCTCATGCCCACCGAGCCGACCTCGGGATCGGTGAACGTCACCCGGCTGACCGCCCGATAGTCCGCAGTCGGACCGTCGTGGCCGAGGATGTCCGCGACCGCGACCTCCGACTGGTACACCGACACGTGCGTGAACGCACCCTTCCCGGTGATGTCGCCGATCGCCCAAAGCTTCTCGCCGGCGCGCATCCGCTCGTCGACCTCGAGAAGGCGCGCCGCCGGGTCCAGACCGACGGTGTCCAACCCGATGTCAGCCAGGTTCGGCCGACGCCCGGCAGCGACCAGCAGCTTCTCCGCACTCAGCTGAGCGTCGTCAAGCTCGACGGTGAACTGGCCGTCGGCGTACTGCACCGAGGCGATGTGTACCCCGGTCAGCACCTGGATGCCTTCGCCCACCAGCACCCGCGCCACCAGCGCGCTCGCCTCGGGCTCCTCCGGCGGCAGAATGCGGTCGGCCACCTCGAGCAGCGTCACCCGGACGTCGAACCGGCTCAGCGCCTGGGCGATCTCGGCACCGATGGCCCCTCCTCCGATGACGATCACCGACGCAGGCAGCTCCTCGATGCGCAGCACGTCGCGGTTCGTCCAGTACGGCGTCTCGGCCAGCCCCTCGATGGGCGGCGCGGCCGGGGCCGTACCGGTGTTGAGCAGGACGCCCACCGACGCTTCGTACTCGTCCTCACCGACGCTCACCC
The DNA here is from genome assembly GCA_030947625.1 of Actinomycetota bacterium. Classification (GTDB taxonomy): domain Bacteria; phylum Actinomycetota; class Actinomycetes; order Propionibacteriales; family Nocardioidaceae; genus Marmoricola. Next base: position 3,774 of record JALZBH010000137.1, on the reverse strand, counting down.
TGCCTGGAGCGCTCAGCCGGCCATGACCACGGACGAACCGAACACCCGCCTTGACCAGCCGGTCGACCGCCACCTGGTCGTTCCAGTCGTCGGTCGCCTCGTCCCGGATCCGCGTCGCCACCGGGGTCCAGTCCGCCGCTACCTGGGCGGCGCCCGCAAGCTTGGGGATGCGGGCGCCTTCGGCAAGGACGTTGGCGGCTCGGATCATCATCTTGCTGGGAATGCAGCCGAAGTACGGACACTCACCACCGACCAGGCGCTCGTCGATGCCAACCACGCTCATCCCGCCCTCGGAAAGCCTGGTCGCCGCCGACTCACCCCCCGGCCCAAGCCCGACCACCACCACGTCGCATGAGTTCGTTGCCATGGCAGGAAGTCAAGCACTCATCCCGAATCATGGCTCACTTGATGGGCTCAGCCGGCGAGTTCCTGCTTGTCGCGGACGACATTTCCCAGCACCCCGTTGACGAAGGCTGGCGACTCGTCCGTGGACAGCTCGGCGACCAGGTTGATGGCCTCGCTGACGGCGACCGCATCGGGAATGTCGTCGGCGTACATCACCTCGAAGACGCCGATGCGGAGCACGTTGCGGTCAATCGCGGGCATCCGGTCCAGCGTCCAGCCCTTGGCATAGGTGCAGATCACCTCGTCGATGCGTGCCTGGTGCCCGGCCACGCCGCGGACCAGCGTGGCCGTGTAGTCGTTGACCTGGCCGGCTTCGACCTGCTCGGCAAGTGCCTCCGACGCCTCGCGCCTCCGCATCTCGGAGCTGTACAAGACGTCGAGAGCCCGCTTGCGAGCCCTGGAGCGGGCGCTCAGGAGCTGACCCTGCCTTGGTACGACGAGTCGCGGGTGTCTACCTTGATCTTCTCGCCGGTGGTGATGAACAAGGGGACGTTGATGGCGTGGCCGGTCTCGAGGGTGGCCCGTTTGGTGCCGCCGGTAGAGCGGTCGCCCTGCAGACCCGGCTCGGTGTACTGCACCAGCAGCTCGACCGAAGCGGGCAGCTCGACGTACAGCACCCTGCCGTCGTGGGTCGCGACGACCGCCTCTTGGTTCTCCAGCAGGAAGTTGGTGGAGTCCCCGACGATCTCCGGGGAAACTTCGAGCTGTTCGTAGCTGCCGGTGTCCATGAAGACGTACGACGAGCCGTCGTTGTAGAGGTACTGCATGGTCCGCTTGTCGACCGAGGCCACATCGACCTTGACGTCGGCGTTGAACGTCTTGTCGACCGTCTTCCCCGACTCTATGTGCTTCAGCTTGGTGCGCATCACCGCGCCGCCCTTGCCGGGCTTGTGGTGCTGGAACCAGACGACCTGCCACAGCTGGCCGTCGAGGTTGAGCACCATGCCGTTCTTCAGGTCATTGGTTGTCGCCATGGGCGCATCAGCCTTAGGTTCGGAGTCGAAGGAGATGCTGCGGACGGTGCCTGCAGCAGCCGCCCAGTCTAGGGCTGGGCGCGAGGCGCAGCCGAATCGGCGGAGTCGGCGATGTGTTCCAGCGCCATCCGGTAGCCCTGCACCCCGTGCCCGGCGATCACCTCGACCGCATGAGGCGTGACCACGGAGGTGTGCCGGAACTCCTCGGGTCGTGACATCGGGTCCGACAGATGTACCTCGACGAGCGGGGCGACCAGCTGTGAACAAGCGTCGAAGAGCGCGTAGGAGTAGTGCGTCCAGGCACCGGCGTTCAAGACGACCGGGGTGGCCTCGTCGGCAGCCAGGTTCAGCCAGTCGAGCAGCTGACCCTCACTGTTGGTTTGCCGCACCTCGACTGTCAGACCGAGCTCGCGACCCCAAACCACGCATGCATCGGCCAGCTCGTCGTGCGTGGTGGTTCCGTAGATCTCGGGCTGTCGCCGGCCGAGCCGGCCCAGGTTCGGCCCGTTGAGCACCAGCACCATCATCGGAGCCCTCCCGCCATTGCGTCGTACGCCGAGCGGAGGAGTGCTTCGTCCGGTCCCTCGAGGATGGTGGGACTTGCCAGGCCGTCCAGTACGACGAACCGCAGCAGGTCACCGCGCGACTTCTTGTCGAGCCGCATCGTGGCCAGTAGCTGCTCGAACGGCGCTCCTCGCCACTGCATGGGCAGGTCGACCAGGGCAAGAACGCGTGCATGCCGGGCCGCTGTCTCATCATCTAGGCGCCCCGCGCGTCTGGCTAGCTCCGCGGCGAAGACCATGCCGAGCCCAACCGCCTCGCCGTGGCGGATGCCATAGTCGGTCACTCGCTCGATCACGTGCCCCGTCGTGTGACCGTAGTTGAGCGCCTCACGGCCGACGCGCCCGTCGGAATGGCCGGTCTCTTTCAGGTCCGAAGCCACGATCTCGACCTTCACCGCGACCGCCCGTTCGACCAGCTCGCGCAGCACCGACGACGAGGGGTCGAGGGCACCCTCGGGGTCGGACTCAACCAGCCCCAGAATCTCCGGGTCGGCGATGAAGCCGCACTTGATGACCTCCCCAAGACCGCTAGCCAGCTCGGCCCGTGGCAGCGTCTCGAGCAGGTCGAGGTCGCAGACGACGCCACCGGGCTCGTGGAAGGCGCCGACCAGGTTCTTGCCAGCGGCGGTGTTGATCCCGGTCTTGCCGCCGATCGCCGCATCGACCATGCCGAGCAGCGTTGTCGGCACGTGCACCACTTGCACGCCGCGCAGCCAGGTGGCGGCGACGAAACCACCGAGGTCGGTGGTGCCGCCGCCGCCCACGGTGACGACTGCGTCCGAGCGGGTGAAACCGGCTTCGCCGAGGCGGTCCCAGCATCGAGCCGCGACCGGTGCCGCCTTGGCAGCCTCAGAGTCCGGGACGGGCACGTCGAGGAGCTGGTACTCGTCGAGCCGTTCGAGCACCGTTGCGGTCTGCTTTCCCAGCACCTCGGGATGTACGACGGCCACCCGCTGCACCCCCGGACCGAGCATCGTGTTCAGCTCGCCGAGCACTTCGCGGCCAATGACCACGTCATACGGCGATCCGCCGTCGACTCGCAGTCGGGTGGTGTCAGCCAACGGACATCTCCCCGGCCAGCCGGACGACCCGTTCGGCCACCTCCGCGGCGCTGAGACCGTCGGTGTCGACCCGGTGCCGGGCAAGCGACTCATAGACCGGGGTCCGCTCGTCGATGAGGCGCTTCAGCTGACCGCGCACATTGCCCAGCAGCAACGGCCGCGAGACCCCGAGTCCGACCCGGTCGGCAGCTGCGGCGAGCCCGACGCGCAAGAACACCACTCGATGCCCAGCCAGCAGCGCGCGCGTCTCCGGCTGGAGGACGGCACCACCGCCGAGGGCGAGCACACCGGTGTGCTCGGCAAGAGCTGTTGCGACCGCAGCCCGCTCCAGCTCCCGGAAGAACTGCTCGCCCGACTCGACGAAGATGTCCGAGACGGGGCGACATTCTGTCGCCTCGACGTCGGCATCGGTGTCGCGAAACGGCACCCCGAGGCGTTCGGCAACCAGCTCGCCGACGGCGGACTTGCCCGAACCCATCGGACCGATCAACACGAGCAGCGGTCCTGGCGACGGCGCGGACTTGGCACTCACCTGAACCTCAGTGTGTCCAGGTAGCTCTCGACGTTGCGCCTGGTCTCCCGCACCGAGTCCCCGCCGAACTTCTCCAGCACCGCGTCGGCCAGCACCAGCGCCACCATCGCCTCTGCAACGATCCCGGCCGCCGGGACTGCGCAGACATCCGAGCGCTGGTGGTGTGCCACGGCGGCCTCGCCGGTAGCCACGTCGATGGTCCTCAACGCCCGAGGCACGGTGGCGATCGGCTTCATCGC
>JALZBH010000136.1 GCA_030947625.1 Actinomycetota bacterium | reverse complement strand
GTCGCTGTCCATTGACGGCCTGGCCCGGCAGCTGGGGGTGTCCCCGACCCCGGTGCGGGAGGCCTTGGGGCAGCTGGAGCACACGGGCCTGGTCACCCGCATGGCGCTCAAGGGGTATCGCGTCTCGGCGCCGCTCACGTCGTCTCGGATGGCGGAGCTGATGGAAGCCCGGGCGGTTGTCGAGGTCGCCGCCGTCCGGGGAGCGGTGCCCGTCTCGGCGGCGGTGATCACCGAGCTGGAGACCGTGAGCACCCAGCATCGTCGAGCGGCCCAGCGGGTGCTGAAGATGATGACGCGACACCCGAGCCGCCTCCAGTGGGAGACGCTGCGCACGTACTACACGGTCGACTGGGAGTTTCATCTCGTCCTGTTGCGGCACTGTCGCAACCCGTACCTGCTTGACATGGCCCAGACGCTCGCCCCGCACGTGCACCGCCTTCGCCAGTCGATGAACCGCGGCGCGATCGACGTCGAGCTCGCGGTGGTCGAGCACGCCGCCATCCTCGATGCGGTCCGCAGCGGCGACCCACAGGCCGCGGCGGAGTCGATGAAGACCCATCTCGTCGCCGTCCGCTCGCGCGCCGTGGCCGACGGGTAAGCGGCCGGCGGGCGCCGCGCACACCTCTTGATCCTCTTGCATCGATCCTATATCGTCTAGCGATCACCCCCGCGGGAGTGACAGGCCACGGCGGCCGTTCCCGAGGACGCCCCCCCGGTTCACACCGCTGCCGCGCCCGGCGAGGAGGGTCGTCCAGCGTGACCGAGCAGAGCAAGCAGGCCGAGCAGGTCCGGCAGGTCCGGCAGGTCCGGCAGGTCCGGCAGGTCCGGCAGATCGAGCGGGTCGCCGTCGTCGGTGCCGGCTACATGGGCGGCGGCATCGCCCAGGTCCTCGCCCTGGCCGGCCTGCACGTGACGATCGTCGACGCCGAGCCGTCGCTCACCCGGCGGCACCTCGACCGGCTGCGCCGAGAGACTGAGGACTTCGAGGCCCGGGGGCTCTTCGACCCGGGGTCAGCCGAGCGTGTGCGGGCCAACCCGGCTTCAAGGGTGCCTTCCTCCGCGAGCACTACGGCAGCGACGGTCCGGGCTCTTCGGCGAGCTGGGTGGCACCGTCGACGGGCTGTCCCTCGGCCGTCGGGCGCACGACCCGGCCGGGTTCGCCGCGGTCCCCGACCAGATCGACCCGGCCAGGGCCGCACCCTGATCCGGCTTCCAATTGCCGGCCCCCTGACCCCCCGCACGGCCAGACCGTGCCGCAGACGCGTAAAGGAGTTCCCGTGAAGGACATCGCAGGCAAGACCGTGGTCGTGACCGGGGCGAGCTCCGGCATCGGCCGGGAGATCGCCCTTGCCTTCGGCCGGCACGGCGCCCGGGTGGTCGTGCACTACCGTTCGGACACGGCCGGTGCCCACGAGGTCGCCGACTTGGTGAATGACGGTGGCGGCACCGCCCAGATCTTCGGAGCCGATCTGTCGGTCGCCGCCGAGTGCCAGGCTTTCGCCGACGAGGTGCTCGACGCCGTCGAGCGCGTCGACGTGGTGGTCAACTCGGTCGGGGGTTTCGTCCGACGGGTGCCCCTAGCCGACGCCGACGACCACATCATTGATGCGGTCTTCGACCTCAACGCCCGCTCGATGATGACCCTCAACCGTCGCATGGTGGCCGCGTTCCGCTCCCAGGATGGTGGTGGCAACATCATCAACCTCACCTCTCAGGCCGCTCGATCCGGGGCGAGCGCAGGTGCGGGCATCTACGCCGCAACCAAGGGCTACGTGTCGACCTACACTCGGGCGCTCGCCAAAGAGCTTGCTGCCGAGAGTGTTCGGGTCAATGCGATCTCACCCGGCGTCATCGACACCCCGTTCCACGACGGTCAGACCTCCCCCGAGATGCTGACGGCCCTCGCCGGATCCATCCCGATGGGCCGGCTGGGAACCGCCCAGGAGTGTGCGGGCACCGCCCTGTACCTCGCCAGCGACGAACTCAGCGGCTACGTGACGGGACAGGTCATCGAGGTCAACGGTGGCCTGATCATGCCGTGACACCCCGGGTCTCGTGGCGCACGTCCCTCACCTTGGTCCCACCTCCCTCAATGGAAAGCAGAGATGACAACCGCAGCACCCGCCAACGCACCAAACCTGGGGACCCTCCGCCGCAGGGCCGTCATCGCCGCAGGGTTCGGCAACGTCGTCGAGTGGTTCGACTTCGTCGCCTACGGACTGCTGGCATCAACCATCGCCGCACACTTCTTCACCGGTTCGGGTGACACGGGGGGTGCCGCACCGCTGTTGCTGACCTTCGCCACGTTCGGCGTCGGGTTCCTCGCCCGCCCGGTCGGCGGACTGGTCATCGGTCTCTACGGCGACCGGCGGGGTCGCAAGCCGGCCTTGATCCTGTCCATCGCGCTGATGGGTGTCTCGACCGCAGCGATCGCAGTCATCCCCGATTACCATGTGATCGGGATCGCCGCGCCGCTGTTGCTGGTGCTGGCTCGGCTCATCCAGGGCTTCGCGGCCGGCGGTGAGTGGGGAGGGGCGGCATCGTTCCTGGTCGAGTGGGCGCCGCGGGACCGCAGGGGGTTGTTCGGCAGCTTCCACATCACCACCATCTTCGTCGGGACCGTGCTCGGGTCGGCCCTCGTGGCCGCGATGAACTCAGCGTTCGGTGACCAGTTCATGAGCGACTGGGGCTTCCGGATCCCGTTCCTCATCGGCGGCCTCATCGCACTGATCGCGCTGCCGTTCCGGGCCCGCGCCGCGGAGACCCCCGTGTTCACCGAGGATCACCCGAACGGCGAGGCCCGCACCGAGTCGGTGGAACAGGTCGGCCCGGTCACCGAGGCACCCACCAGCCCGGTCGTCACCTTCACCGGTCGCCAGCTGGCGATCAAGCTGGTGCACACCTTCTTCCTCGTCGGGATGCAGTCGGCCGCCGTGTACACCTTCACCTCCTACTTCCCGAACTTCCTCATCAAGTACGTCACTGTGAACGGTGGGAAGGTCGGTGCCGGCCAGGCGCTGTGGTCGAACACGGTCGCGAGCCTCGTGGTCATCGCGGTCGTCATCTCCTCGGGTCGGCTGTCCGACCGGATCGGTCGCAAGCCAGGGATGATCGCCAGCTGCTTGCTGGTCCTCGTGCTCACCTACCCGCTGATACAGGTGCTGCTCAATACCGACTCACTGCTCGTCGTCTTCGTCATCCAGGCGACGCTCGCAGGTTCTGCGGCGCTGTTCCTGGGCAGCATGCCCGCCGTCCTCGTGGAGCTCTTCCCGCGCCGCATCCGGGTGGCCGGACTCAGCTCGGCCTACAACCTCGCCTCCGCGGTGTTCGGTGGCTTCGCGCCGCTAATCGCCACCGCGCTGATCACCGCGACCGGAGCACCCGCCTCCGCGGGATTCTGGGTGATCTTCGCCGCGCTGCTGTCCACCGTGGCAGTCCTGGTGCTGAAGGAGACGAGGGGAGTTGAAATCTGAGCCCAGCCGAAAGTGAGCATCACATCCACCACCCCACGACCGCTTCCTGCGGGGCACATCAACGAGAACGCCGATGAGCTTGACATCACGACCCTCCAGCAGGACCGCGCTGCCGTCGTGACGGGGGTGGGTACCCCGCGCGGGATCGGCCGGGTCGTGGAAAGCCACCTGGCGGAGGAGGGCTGCTCCCTCGCCCGCGTCAGCGCGGCCGGAGCGGACGAGATCACTTTGGAGCTGCTAACCCACGGTGCCCGGGCCGAGGGCGCCGTCGAGGAGTCCGTCAGCCCGCGGTCGCCGAGCTGACGGATGTACAACTCGACGTGGTCGCGCTGGGTCCCCGGGAGCGGGTCCAGCCCACTGGCTTCACACCAGGTGAACCACTCCCGCAACGGAAAGGCGTAGAGGGCGTGGGTGCGCCCGGCGTACCGGGCGAGGTAGGAGACGGCTGCCAGCTGGGCGGTCGACTCCGTTGCTGGTTGGAACGGCAGAACCGTTGTCCGAGTGGACACAATGATCACCTCACGCGGCGACCGACATCAATCCCGACCTCGCCCGCCGCCAACGCGGCCAGGCATCTCGAACCGGTCGAGGCTAGACCAAGCCGGTGAGCGCCGGCAGGCGGCCGGTGTGACGCACTCGCTGATCGGCGAGGAGAGGGATGGGTTGCCGGGCGTGCCTGATTCCTCGATGCGACGAGCGGTGGCCCGCGTCCACGCCGGCAAGGCTCTTGTCCGGGCGGAGGCGCTGGTTCTGCTCGGGTGCGCGAGGTGAGGACCTGCAGTCCGTGTTCGCCGCGTCGGCCCGGGTCAGGGACGCGGCGATGCTCGCCGCGGGTCGTCCGGGGACGGTCACCTACTCCCGGAAGGTCTTTATCCCGCTGACCCGGCTGTGCCGGGACCGTTGCCATTACTGCACGTTCGCGACTGTCCCGCACCGTCTGCCTGCCGCGTACCTCTCCCCGGACGAGGTCGTCGACATTGCTCGACGGGGTGCCGCCCGGGGGTGTAAGGAGGCGCTGTTCACCCTCGGGGACCGGCCGGAGGATCGCTGGCCCGCGGCAAAGGAGTGGCTCCACGCTCGTGGCTACGACGACACGCTCGCGTACGTGCGGGCCATGGCCATCCGGGTTTTGGATGAGACCGGGCTGCTGCCGCACCTCAACCCGGGGGTCATGTCGTGGTCGGACCTGCAACGTCTCAAGCCGGTTGCCCCGTCGATGGGGATGATGCTGGAGACCACCTCACGGCGGTTGTTCACCGAACCGGGCCAGGCGCATTTCGGGTCCCCGGACAAGGACCCTGCGGTGCGGCTGAGAGTCCTGGAGGACGCCGGACGGGTGGGGGTGCCGTTCACTACGGGGATCCTGGTGGGCATCGGGGAGACGGTCGCGGACCGGCTTGACTCGATCCTGGCCATCCGCCGGGTAGCGCGCGAGTACGGCTCGGTGCAGGAGTGCATCGTCCAGAACTTTCGGGCCAAGGACGACACGGCGATGCGGTCGGTGCCTGACGTCGGTGAGGAGGAGTACCTGGCCACCATCGCGGTCACTAGGCTCGTGCTGGGCCCCAGCGCGTCCGTCCAGGCCCCGCCGAACCTTTCTGAGCCGGACCAGATCGGGCGGCTGCTGGCCGCCGGGGTCGACGACTGGGGCGGTGTCTCTCCGGTGACCCCGGACCACGTCAACCCCGAACGGCCCTGGCCCGAGATCGAGGAGCTGACCGCGTGGACGGCAGCGGCCGGGCTGCGCCTGCGGGAGCGGCTCACGGTGCACCCACGGCCGGTTCACCGAGCATCACGCGTTCCTGGCTCGGGTGCACCTGGACCTGATCGATCGGCACACCGATGCGTTGGGACAGCTCACCGCGCGAATCGAGGTGGTGATAGAGCCGTTTCAGGGGTTCCGCGACCTGATCTGTACCATCCCCGGGACTGCCACCATGACCGCCGACATCGTGATCGCCGAGACCGGCGCCGACATGACCCGCTTCCAGAGCGCCAAGCACCTGGCGTCCTGGGCCGGGACCACGCCGGGCAACAACGAGTCGGCCGGGAAGGTGAAGTCCAGCAAGACCCGACCGGGCAACCCGTACCTGCACGGCGCGCTCGGGGTAGCCGCGATGGCCTGCTCACAGAACCCACGCACCTACCTCGGCGCCCGCTACCGGCGCATCGCCTTCCGGCGAGGCCCCCAGAAGGCCAACGTCGCCATCCAACACTCCATGCTTCTCGCGATCTGGCACATGGGCCGTGACGGCACCCTCTACGACGACCCCGGAGCCGACTTCTTCACCCGACTACACCCCGAACGAGCCAAGAACCGAGCACTCCACCAGCTCGAAGTGATGGGACACCACGTCACCCTCGACCGCGTCGGATGAGCCCAAAGCCCGCCCCACAGAGGAATCTTCGCGTCAGACGTCCGCTCATGACCTTCCGGTCCGCAAGTGGTCCTCGATAGACCGATCGAGACACGCCTGGCGGCCGACGGGTGATCGTTGGGCGGTTTGCACATCGGGTGACGTGTTGACCGGTGCCTGGGGCTGCCCGGGCCAGGACCGCCTCGGCCGGCTCACCCCCACGCCGCGTCGGGCTGTGGGCGTTACCGTCTGGCGTGGCCATCCTGCTGACGACTGGGCGTCTGAACATTTCGGCATTGAGAGCATCCGATATCCCAGCCTTTGTGAGCTACCGGCAGGACCCTGAGGTCGCCCGCTGGCAGTCCTGGGATGTCTCGTATGGCAGAGAACGGGCCGTGCGGCTGGTGGCCGGTCAAGAGGCCGGCACTTTGCCAGCGCCGGGGGATTGGCTTCAGCTCGGGGTGCGAGACGCCGCCAGAACTGACCTGTTGGGAGACGTTGCCGTCCATACGTTGGCTGGGCCACCGAACAGCTATGAGCTCGGGGTGACTTTTGCTCGGTCAGCGCAAGGACAGGGCTTGGC
>JALZBH010000135.1 GCA_030947625.1 Actinomycetota bacterium | reverse complement strand
AACGGAGACTCGGCGAGGTCCCACTCCCCCGCCGCCACCCGGTCGATCTCCTCGCGGATGGCGATCATGGCCTCGCAGAAGCGGTCCAGCTCGGCGAGGTCCTCGCTCTCGGTGGGCTCGACCATCAGCGTGCCGGCAACCGGGAAGCTCATCGTGGGTGCATGGAAGCCGTAGTCGACCAGCCGTTTGGCGACGTCGTCGACGGTGACGCCTGTCTGCTTGGTGAGCCCGCGCAGGTCGAGGATGCACTCGTGTGCTACCAACCCGTTGTGGCCGCGGTAGACCACCGGGAAGTAGCCGTCGAGCCGGGCAGCGACGTAGTTCGCGGCCAGCACGGCCACGGACGTGGCTCTGGTCAGGCCTTCGGCCCCCATCATCTTGATGTACGCCCACGAGATCGGCAGGATCCCCGCCGAGCCGTATGGCGCTGCACTGACCGCGCCGATGCCGGTCCGCATCTGCGGGTCCGGGTGCATCCCGTGGGAGGGAAGGTACGCCGCTAGGTGCTCGCGCACCGCGATCGGTCCGACGCCGGGACCGCCGCCGCCATGGGGGATGCAGAAGGTCTTGTGCAGGTTCAGGTGAGACACATCGCCACCGAACTCGCCCGGTTTCGCGTGTCCCAGAAGGGCATTGAGGTTAGCCCCGTCGACATACACCTGGCCCCCGTGCTGGTGAACGAGCGAGCAAAGCTCCAAGATGGTGTCCTCGTAGGCGCCGTGGGTCGAGGGATAGGTGACCATCACCGCGGCCAGCTCGTCGGCGTGCTGCTCACACTTCGCCCGCACGTCGCGGAGATCGACGGCGCCTTCGGCCGTCGAGGCGATCACCACCACCTTCATCCCCGCCATCACAGCGGACGCAGCGTTGGTCCCGTGTGCGGACGAAGGGATCAGGCAGACCTTGCGGTTGGTCTCGCCACGTGCTGCGTGGTAGGCGCGAATGGCCAGGAGGCCGGCCAGCTCGCCCTGAGCGCCGGCGTTGGGCTGGATTGACACCCGGTCATATCCGGTCACCTCCGCCAGCCACTGCTCGAGCTGCCCGACCAGCCGGTGGTAGCCCTCTGCGTCCGCAGCGGGGGCGAACGGGTGCAGGTCTGCGAAGCCACGCAGGCCGATCGGCTCCATCTCGGCGGTGGCGTTGAGCTTCATCGTGCACGAGCCCAGCGGGATCATCCCTCGGTCGAGGGCGTAGTCCCGTGCCGACAGCCGGCGCAGGTAGCGCAGCATCGAGGTCTCCGAGCGATAGGTGTCGAAGACCTCGTGGGTGAGCAGATCCGTCGTACGCCGCAACGCAGGCGGTAACGCCGAGCCCTCCGAGACAGGACCATCGGAGGAGACCCCGAAAGCGTCCAGCACGGACAAGACCGTGGCGTCGTCGGTGACCTCGGACGTGCTGGCAGCGACGTGGTCGGCATCGACCCGGCGCAGGTGGATGCCGGCGGCTGCCGCTGCGGCTACCACATCGTCGGCCCCAGCAGGTACTCGAGCGAGCACGGTGTCGAAGAAGTCGTCGTGGACCACCTCGACGCCACCGGAACGCAGGCCCTCCGCCAGCCAGCGCGCGTAGGCATGGCTAGTTTGCGCGATCCGGCGAAGGCCGTCAGGTCCGTGGTAGACGGCGTACATGCCCGCAACCACGGCAAGCAGCACCTGGGCAGTGCAGATGTTCGAGGTGGCCCGGTCGCGCCGGATGTGTTGCTCCCGCGTCTGCAACGCCAGCCGGTACGCCGGCCGCCCATCCGCATCCTTGGACACCCCCACCAGTCGTCCCGGCAGGTGCCGCTCGAGCCCGGACCGGACCGAGATGAAGCCGGCGTGCGGTCCGCCGTAGAACATAGGCACCCCGAACCGCTGGGACGAGCCGACCGTGACGTCGGCCCCGAGGGCGCCCGGGGACTCCAGCAGCATCAGCGCCAGTAGATCGGTCGCCACCGCCACCATCGCCCCGCGCTCATGCGCCTGCTCGATGACTCGTCGAGGGTCGGCGATGCGACCCGACGCACCCGGGTACTGCACCAGCACTCCGGACAGCTCTCCCTCCGGCAGTCCCTGGGACAGATCAGCCAGCCGTACGTCGATCCCCATCGCCGCCGCCCGGGTGCGCAGCACCTCGATCGTCTGCGGCAACGCGTCCTGGTCGACGACGAACGGGCCAGCGACCTTCGGTGTAGCGCGGCGGACCAGCGTCATCGCCTCGGCGGCCGCGGTTGCCTCGTCCAGCAACGAGGCGTTCGCAATGGGCAGGCCGGTGATGTCGGCGACCATCGTCTGGAAGTTCAACAGCGCCTCGAGTCTGCCCTGGCTGATCTCGGGTTGGTACGGCGTGTAGGCGGTGTACCAGCTTGGATCCTCGAGAACGTTGCGGCGGATCACCGCCGGGGTGATCGTGCCGTGGTATCCCAGACCGATCATCGGCTTCAACGGGTGGTTCAACGCGGCTAGCTCACGCAGCTCACGAGCTGCCTGGGCCTCGGTGGCACGTTCGGGCAGGCTCAGCGGACGGTGCAGCCGGATCCCGGTCGGCACTGCAGCAAGCATGAGCTCTTCGAGCGAGTCGAAGCCGACCTTTTCCAGCATCGTCGCGATCTGGTCGGTGCCGGGGCCGATGTGCCGGTCGCTGAACGCGAGCTGCGGACCAGCGGTCGCGTGTTGGCGCTCGGAGCTGAGGCGGTCAGACATGAGGCTCCCAGGGTGCGGCAGGTGCCGCCGGTCTCCCAGCGGTTGGGTCGCCTCCCCCTCAGTCAGGCCACCCGTCTCGACGTGCCGGCCCTCCAGAGTCGCCTAGCCCGCACAGTCCTTGCGCCTGAGAGGTTCCGGGGAGGGGTTGCCCCTTCGGCGCTCCGGCGACAGCTGCGTCGTCGAAGGCTCTCCCGCGCGGGTTGTCAGCAAGGTCAAAACTATCAGCCACCACGAGGGGCTGGGACTGCGACGTGCCTGGAAATCAGCCGACGTCGCGGGCGCGTCGCCTGGCCGCGAGCTCGTCGTGGTGCTGGTCGTCCTCGCTCGCCTCGGCTACGGCGGCGCGCTCGGAGGGCAGCTCGGCAAGGGAACCCTCGATCTCGCGCCACACGCCGCCGATCGCGATCCCGAAGACACCCTGGCCACCCTGTAGCAGGTCGATGACCTCTTCGTTGCTGGTGCACTCATAGACCGAGGCGCCGTCGGACATCAAGGTCACCCGGGTCAGATCGTCGGTCCCCCGCTGACGCAGATGGGCGACCGCAGTGCGGATCTGCTGCAAGGAGATGCCGGTGTCGAGCAGCCGCTTGATCACCTTGAGCAGCAAGATGTCGCGGAAACCGTAGAGTCGCTGGGTGCCGGAGCCGGTCGCGCCGCGGACGGTCGGCTCGACAAGTCCAGTGCGGGCCCAGTAGTCGAGCTGGCGGTAGGTGATGCCCGCTGCGTGGCATGCCGTGGGTCCGCGGTAGCCGAGGTCGTTGGGTAGCGGTGAGACGTCGTCGTCGAAGAGCAGACCCTGGCGGTCCGCCGTACGCTCTGCAGCCAGCGCGTCGTGCAGCGCTCGTGCGTCACGCTCGGCGGCAGTGCCACCGTCGGTCGGGTTCGTGCCCACATCGACCTCCTACAGATCGTCGCACCCTGCTGAGCGTAACCCGGGCACCGCCGCAGCGGCGGTGCGTCGGCGTACAGATTGCACCCGTGGAGTTACAGCCAGGACATCTCTGACCGTAAACCTCGAGTGGAGAGTGGTCAAAGACCCCGTCGGCGTGTCGGCAAAGTCTCAACCTCCACTTGAAGGTGAAAGTTATTCTCGCTCGAAGTCCTCGGGCGTGACCTGGTCGAGGAACTCGCGGAACTTCTCGACCTCGTCCTCCTGCTCGTCGGGTACCGCGATCCCGGCTTCGTCCAGCAGTTCCTCGGCACACACGATCCGCGAGCCGGTGCGCAGCGCGAGCGCAATCGAGTCGGAAGGGCGAGCGCTCACCTCGACACCCGAACTGAGCACCAGCGAGGCGAAGAAGACTCCTTCGCGCACATCGGTGATCCGGATCTCCGTCACCTCGTTGCCGGTGGCGTCCAGTACGTCCTTGAGCAGGTCGTGGGTCAACGGCCGCGGGGGAACGACTCCTTGCTGGGCAAAGGCAATGGCGGTGGCTTCGACGGCGCCGATCCAGATGGGCAGATAGCGCTCCCCGGTCGCCTCGCGTAGCAGCACGATGGGCTGGTTGCCGGGCATCTCCACCCGGACTCCGACGACCTCGACTTCGAGCACACGTGCAGCCTACTCGGCTGCGCGAGCCCCTCTCAGCGCAAGGAGCGAAGGCCTGCCTTGACCAGCGCCGCATGCAGCCTCACTGACAGCGAGGCGATCTCCTCAATGGTCTGGTCCGCCCGGCCTTCGGCGCCGTTCTCGCGGCTGCGACGAAGCGGCGAGGCCACCTGCTCGACCAAGCCGACCTCGCGATCCGCGGCGGTCTTGAACGCCCGCAGGTGCCTCGGCTCGAGACCGAAGGTAGCCAGCTCGCCCGCTGCCTTGGCGATCACCACCGCGTCGCCGTCGTAGTGCTTGGAGCCGGTGCGGGTGCGCACCAGCCCGAAGCTCTCCAGCTGGTCGAGAAGTGCTTCGGTGATCTCGGCGGTCTTGACCAGCTCTCGACGGGAGATCCGGACGTCGCTGCGCTCGGCACGGAACGCAGCTGAACCCGGCGTACCGTCGGCCAGTACGACGCGAGGCACTGTCGGCTGGCCGTGCGCGACTGGGGGCTCAAGTCCCCGGTCGATCGCGTCGAGGTGCTCCTTGATGACCTTGAGAGGAAGGTACTGCTCACGCTGGGCCCGGATGATGTAGCGCAACCGCTCCATGTCCGTCACCGAGTACTTGCGGTAGCCGGACGGGGTCCGTTCCGGTTCGACCAGCCCCTCGGCCTCGAGGAACCGGATCTTCGATTCCTTGATGTCTACATTGGGAAACTCCGCCTTGAGGTCCGCTAACGCCTGTCCGATGCTCTTGCGGGCACCGCCTGCGGACTGCCTCATCTCACCGCCCCGGGACGGCGTCGTTAGTGAAGTAGCGCAACCGGAACTTGCCGATCTGGACTTCATCGCTCGATGCCAGCACTGCCTCGTCGATGCGGTCGCGGTTGACATAGGTGCCGTTGAGGCTGCCCACGTCGTGGACCAAGAAGGTGCCCTGGCTACGACGGAACTCCACGTGCCGACGTGACACGGTGATGTCGTCGAGGAAGATGTCGCTGTCGGGATGCCGCCCGGCCGTCACCACGTCGGTGTCGAGCAGATAGCGACTGCCCGCGCTGGGCCCGCGCTGCACGATCAGCAGAGCACTCCCCTCGGGAAGGGCGTCGACGGCTGCCGCGTCCGCCTCGTTCAGGGCCGCCCGCTCGTCGGTCTCGCCACTGGTCCCACCGAAGCTGATTGTTGCCGTGGACTCACCCGGCCGCGGCTCGGTGCTGGACGCGGAGAGCGGTCTGCCGCACTGAGAGCAGAACCGGGCGGTGGCGGCGTTCTCACTGCCGCAATGGAAGCACTTCAACATGTGGTGCGGCCTCCTCTCGGTCGCGTCCAGCAGGCCCGGAGCTCGGGTGGCTCCGGGGTTGAAATCTGAGGCCTCAGTGGAGGTTCACAGTTCGCCGCCAACGTACCAGCGGGTGCCGCCGGGACAAACCAGACGTCCGGCGTGCCGGGCGGAACCTACTCGGTGCTGATCAGTTGTTGGTATGTCCCAGCATCCATCAGGTCAGCACTCACGTCGTCCTCGTTCGGTACCACCTCAAAAAGCCAGCCCGCACCGTAGGCGTCGGTGTTGACCAGCTCGGGGGTGGCCTCCAGCTGCTCGTTGCGGGCAACGACCTCCCCGCTCACCGGGGCGAACACGTCGCTGACGGACTTGGTCGACTCCAGCTCGCCGATCGGTTCGCCGGCGTTGACTGAGATGCCGACCTCGGGGAGCTGGACGTAGACGATGTCCCCGAGCGCGTCCTGGGCGTAGTCGGTGATGCCGACCCGCAGCGATCCGGCATGCTCGCCGGGCTGCCTTACCCACTCGTGCTCGGCTGTGTACAACAAGTCGTCGGGGTACACCGCATCTCCTCGTCGTTGGTGTGCAGCTGGTCGGGCCAGCACCAACCTAGCGGGCCCTGGCCACCTGCCGGCTACCTACCGGGGAGCGGTTTGGCGTACGTCGGCGCGGTGGGTGCGACGGTCACCTGGACGAGGGCGACCCTGAGGCGCTGTACCGTCAGCGTTGCCTGGTCGATCTTGGCCTCGTCGGTGAACCCACCCGGAAAGTTGACCGCCTTGGCGAGGGTGGCCGGGTCTCCGATCGCAATGATGGTGTACGGCGCGGTGACCGGTTTGCCGTCGACCAGGATCCCGCCGGTCGCGTCCTCGAACGAGGTCTGCGCCACGATCCGCACGGTGCCATTGAGCTGCATCGCCTCCGCGCCAGCGTCACGC
>JALZBH010000004.1 GCA_030947625.1 Actinomycetota bacterium | reverse complement strand
GCTTGCCCACTTTGACGGCAGTCACGGACGTCGCGACGGTCGGCCAGCTTGTGGAACTTGAGCTGGAGGCGGTCTACTTCGACACCCCCGACCTTGACCTCGCCCGCCACGGGGCGACCCTTCGCCGCCGTACCGGAGGCCAGGACGACGGGTGGCACCTGAAGTTCTCGGAGGGAAGCGACGCCAGAACGGAAGTTCGTCTGCCGCTGGGCCGAGCAGTCAGGACCGTACCGACGCGCCTGCTGCCACTCGTACGGGGCCTGATCAGGGACCGCCCGCTCGCGCCCGTCGCCATGCTGACGACTCGGCGACTGGAGTACTCTCTCACCGGGGACGACGCCAACATCTTGGCTCAGCTCTGCGACGACACGGTCCACGCCCAGCGGTTGCACGGCTCGTTTGAGGCCCGGGACTGGCGGGAGTGGGAGGTCGAACTCGTCGACGGGCGCAGGTCGGTTCTCAATGACGTCGAACGCCACCTGATCGAGGCCGGTGCGTTCCCCGCCAGAACCACGTCCAAACTGCTCCGAGCACTCGGCGACGCGGCACCCCCGGCCACGACCAAGCCCACTCGCAAGGCACTGGCCAGGGGCAGCGCCGCCGACCTGCTCATCGCGCACGTGGCCCACCACACGACCAGGCTCCACCACCACGACGCCGGCGTACGGACCGAACGCGACGGGTCCGTCCACCAGCTGCGGATCGCCGCCCGACATCTGCGGGCAGCACTGAGCACCTACCAGCCTCTGTTCACCCCCAACGCGGCCGACCCACTGCGGGAGGAGCTGCGCTGGCTCGGACGAACCCTCAGTGAGGCGCGGGACGCCCAGGTGTTGCGCAAGCGACTGGGCCTGCTGTTGGCCGGGGAACCCGCCGAACTGGTCCTCGGACCGGTCACGGACCGCATCGACGCCGAGCTGGACGCCGCCTACCGCGCCGGCCGCCAGCAGAGCCTTGAGGCGCTGGACAGCGACCGGTACTACCGGCTGCTGGACGCCCTCGACGACTTCGTCACCTCAGCGCCGTTGACTCGCGAAGCGGACCGACCGGCCCGGAAGATCGTGCCGAAGCTGTTGAAACGAGACGCCAAGCGCGTACGCCGAGCGGTACGTCAGAGCAAACGGTCGCGACACCGCGAGGAGCGCGACCTAGCCCTGCACGAGGTCCGCAAGAAGGCCAAGAGGCTGCGCTACGCGGCCGAGCTTGCTATCCCGGTCCTCGGCGCGCCGGCCCGAGCACTGGCCGCCGGCACCGAACGAGTCCAGGAAACGCTCGGGCAGCACCAGGACGCCGTGATCGCCCGGGAGAAGCTGCGCCAGTACGGCGGACAAGCCCATCTCGGCGGCGACAACGGATTCACCTTCGGGCGCCTGCACGCGCTCGAGCAGGACCAAGCCGACCATGCCGAGCGGGACTTCACCCGAGCCTGGGCCAAGCTCCGGCGGCAACTGCGCGCCGGCCTCCGCCACTAATGCCCATACCTGGGTTGTTCTACACCCGATCGAGCTCGCGCTCAGCGGGCGAGAGCTCGGTGATCAGGACGCGGGCAACGACCCCCATGCCGACCGCTGTCATCGACCAGGCAAAGAGGTCGAGTGTCGGGCTGCCGAGAATCACCGTGGCGACGAAGTGCAACGGCTGGGAGACGGTGATGGTCCATGCCGCCCAGGCCGGGATGCGCCCAGATCGAAGCAGCGCCACCCCGAGCAGGACGGTTCCAACGACATGTCCCAGGACGAAGATGGCGGTGCCGACCTGGAATGACGGATGGATCCCGTCGAGCTGGGCGGCCAGCTGACGCGGAGCGGTATGCGCGCTTGCGCCCGCCGAGAGCAGGTAGTCCTCGGCAAGCAGCACGCTCAGGCACAGGTATCCGGGAACCGAGAGTCCGACCGCCCAGGACTTGAGCCGGCTCGGTGGCAACGCGCTGGCGACGGCGAGAACCCCGGGGACCAGCGTGAGAACGGCGATCAGACCCAGCCAGACCACTGCACTTTGACGAGCGGGGTGGGCGTAGACCGATCGGACCGTCGCGAGGCTGTCGTTGGCCGTGTAGTAGGGCAGCATGAACCGGACCAGTGCGACGCTCATTGGCCCGACTGGGAGAAGTAGCAGCGCGACCCGTCTCATCGGGCAACGACCTCACCTGAGCGCGCCGGCGCCACGAGCAGCACGCCGACGACGGTCAATACGATGATCGCCGCAGCCGCTCCGACCGCCGGAGCCGGCGCGCCCGCGACGAAGAAGGCCGGGACGGCTGTCAGTGCGGACAGGACGCGCAGTGCCAGCAGCGGCAGCAGCGCAGTGTGATTGCCGCGCCACGCTCGTACGACGAAGAACAATGAGGCGAGCCCGAGGACCGCGCCGATGGCGGCGACGGCGTAAGGGGGGTGACTCCCGTCGGTAAGTGCGAGGCCGGCGATGTCGCCGACAGCCAGGAGCCCGAGCAGAACGAGCCCCAGGCGGACTGATGTGGTCATGAGCTTCTCCCTAGTCGTTGGTCGATGGGAATGAGCGTGCACTCCGTTGATCCCGTGGGCATCGGCGCTTGTCCCATCGGAACGGGAAGCTGCCCGACCACACCGGGACGAGTTCCCGTGACACCGGGAACCCGGCAGGTAGAGACTGCAGTGCATGCGGCGCCGGCGGCTGGCAGCAGTACTTGCGGCGCTGGTCGTCGCGCTCACCGTCGCCTCCCTGGTGCTGACGCTGTACGTGGGTTGGTCTTTCACCCAGGCGCTGAACGCCTTCGTGGTGAGCAACCTGGTCATCGGCTTCAGCTTCGGCATGTGCGGCGCGTTCATCGCCTGGCACCGACCGGAGCATCCGGTGGGTTGGATGTACGTCGTCGGCGGGCTGTTTCAGCTGTTCACTGCGGTCTGCGCCCCACTGGCACAGGCCATGCAGGACGCTGGCGCGTCTCGGCTGGCCGTCGAGCTCGCCGTCACCGTGTTCGCCTGGGCCTGGCCGGTGCACATCGGTGTCGTACTTCCGTTGTCGCTGTTCTTGCTGCCAGACGGGCGGCTGCCCTCGCCGCGCTGGCGGCCGGTGGTGGCCGTCATCGCGCTCACCGCACCGCTGTTCCTCGTCGAAGTGGGTACCGGCGTGCAGCTCAAAGGCCTGCCCAACGGCTTGTGGACGCTGCCCCGCGATGGTGTCTGGACGGTTGTCTGGTCCATCAGCGAGCTGCGCTGGTCAGTCGGAATGCTCATCGGGCTCGGCGCGCTGGGGGTCCGCTACCGGAATGGCGACGAGACGGTCCGGCGACAGCTGCTGTGGCTGCAAGGCGCGGCCGGCATCATCCTCGCGGCGGTCTTGCCGTGGGCGCTGATGGCGGGTACGCCGATCGCGGTGCTGTTCGCGATCCCGTTGCTGCCGCTCGCGATCGCCATCGCGATCCTGCGCCACGGTCTGCTCGACATCCGAGTGGTGCTCGCCCGCGGCCTCAGCTATGCGTTGCTGTCGGGGCTCGTCCTGGTCGGCTACGCCGTGCTGGTCCTGGCACTGTCCGGGGTGGCGTCGGCGCTGCTCGTGGCGCTACTAGCCTTTCCGTTGCGTGCCCGGATCCAGTCCGCGGTGGAACGGCTGATGTACGGCGAGCGCGATCCGCTGCGAGTCGCTTCGCGCGTCGGCGTACGCCTGACCGACCTGGCATTGAGCATCGACGAAGTTCGCCAGGCGATGCAGCTGCCGTTTGTTGCCGTGGTCGCCGGAGGACAGACCGTGGCCTCCGCCGGCAAGGAGCCGGAACGCGTCGTCCACCGTTCCCTCGGCAACGACGCCGAGCTTGTTATCGGGCTGCGAACCGGGGAGCAGCGGTTGACACCGTCCGACGATCGAGTCCTCGAGCTGCTCGCCGGTCCGCTGTCGGTGGCACTGGCCGCGACGATCACCTCGCGCGACCTGCAGCGCCTACGTGAGCGTCTGATCGCGGCCCGAGAAGAGGAGCGGCTACGACTTCGCCGCGACCTGCATGACGGGCTCGGCCCGCTGCTCACCGGCGTCGCCCTTGCGGCCGACGCTGCGGCCAACCTGCAGTCGAGCGCACCCGAGGACGCCGCGCAGCTGCTTCGCAGCGTGCGTACCGATACCCGTACGGCGATCGCCGAGGTGCGGCGAGTGGTGGAGGACTTGCGCCCCCCGGCACTCGCTGAACTGGGCCTGAACGGTGCGCTCGAGGCGCGGGCCGCGCAGACTAGCCGACGTGCCGATGGTCAGCCACTCCACATCACCGTCAAGGCAAACGCGTTCGATGAGCTTCCACCGGCAATAGAGGTCGCCGCTTACCGCATCGCAACGGAGGCACTGAACAACGTCGTCCGGCACTCGAGCGCGACGTCGGTGAGCCTGTCCGTCTGCCAAGACCGCGACCTGCTCATCGAGGTGCTCGACAACGGGCGGCCCGACGGTGCCTGGTCACCAGGAGTCGGGATGAGCGCCATGCGTGAGCGCGCCGCGGAGTTGGGCGGCACCTGCGAGATCGGCCCCTCCCATTCGGGCGGGGCCGTCCGCGCGAGGCTGCCGGTGGCGTCCGGATGATCCGCGTCCTTGTTGCCGATGACCATCCCGTGATGCGCAACGGGCTGGCCGCCGTGCTCGGCTCGCTCGGTGACATCGACGTCGTTGCCGTCGCCGCCGACGGCCGCGAGGCGGTCAGGGAGGTGGTACTGAGGAAACCGGACGTAGCGCTGATAGACCTGCAGATGCCCAACCTCGACGGGTTCGGTGCGCTCCGTGAGATCAGTCGGCTGGCACCGCGTACGGCGGTCTGTGTGCTCACCATGTTCGACGATGACGACTCCCTGTTCGCAGCGATGAGGGCGGGTGCGAGGGGGTACCTGCTCAAGGGCGCCGAACAGGAGGACATCGCCCGGGCCGTTCGTGCCATGCATGCCGGAGAAGCTGTGTTCGGACCCAGGGTCGCGCAACGGATCCTGCAACAGCTCACCTCGCCTCCGCTCCCCGCCCGAGGATTCCCAGAGCTCACCGACCGCGAGTACCAGGTGCTCGACCTGCTCGCGGCCGGTCTCGCCACTCATGCCATCGCGCTACGTCTCGACATTGCACCGAAGACCGTCAGCAACCTGGTGTCCAACCTCCTGAGCAAGCTGCGTCTCGCGGACCGCATCCAGGCGGCCGTCGTTGCTCGCGACGCCGGGCTTGGCCGCCCAACCCCACCGTGACGCACGAGGTCTACCTCAAGTGGGGTGGGTCTCGTGGCGGTTCCGAAGCCGGGTGAAAAGCGGGTGCTGGGCGGCGAGATACACCGCAAGCCCACCGAGCACAACGGTACCGGCCAGCTCGGTGGCGATAGTGGCTGCCACGAGCGGGGCATGGAGGGACTCGGTGAAGCCGAACAAGCCAGTGGTGACGCTCAGGAGCAGACCGAGGAGCGTCCCGGCCAGCAGGCCTGCGCCAGCCGCGCTGACCCAGACCAGGAGCTTTCGGGGGGCGGCCACCACGGCTACGCACAAGAGCGCCCCGGCAATCGCGTTCACCAAGAACAGCGGACCGATGACCGCGATGGTCCGGTAGCCGGTGTTCCACAGGTGCAGGTGGATTCCGGCCATCGCGGCCAGCAGTACGGCTCCCACAAGCCGAGCGGCCCACTCCAGCAGCATCGCGGTGCGCGACCTGCGTTCGGAACGTGTCGGCGGACCGGCCACGTCCAGCGCGCGGTCCCTTCGTACAGGTTCGGGCACCATCTCAACGTACCGTGATGGTGGTGTGCATGCCGAGCTGCTTGTGGTTCGCGACCGGGCAGTAGAGCTCATAGGTGCCCTTCTGGAGCTTCACCGTCACCGACGCCGACTGCCCGCCAGACACCTGCGAGGTGGCCTTGTCCTTGACTCCCGGACCGTCAATGGACAGAGCGTGTGTCGCGGAACCCGAGTCCTTGGCCACAAAGGTGTAGGTACCCGGTGCGAGTGCGCTCTTGCTGAGCACGATCTTGTACTCGGTCTCGGTGGCGTTGACCCTCGTTCCCGCAACTGCCTGGCCCGCACCCGAAGATGACGAGCTCGCGCCGCCGCCGCCGCAGGCTGCAGCGGTGATGGCGACCGTCACAACAGGTACGAGAAGCCGGAGCAGCTGAACCGGGCGGCGGGAGGTGTGCAGGGAGGAGATGGTCATCGGAGGAGGTCCTTCGCTCGAGGAGGCGCCACGGTTTCGCCATGTGTGGGATGGCTCTTGTCGGTTAACACGAGCCGGATGGGTGAATGGTTCACGTGGCCGCCGCAAATGTCCTCTCAGCGGGCCTGCCAACGTGGCGGTCGGCGCTCGGCGAAGGCACGGACACCTTCCTGGGCGTCGGCGGAGCCAAGCATGCGCCGGTAGCTGCCGAGTTGTCCGCTGCGCATGAGAGCGAAGCCCTCCTCGACGCTCAGCTGCTCCGTCGCGGTGACCACCTCGCGGACGGCCGCGATCGCGAGCGGTGCATTGGTGGCAACGGCATGAGCGAGGGTCCTCGCCTCGGTCAGCAGCTCAGCGCGTGGCACCACCCGGTTGACCAGACCCCATCGGCCGGCCTCGGCCGCACCCATTCGCCGGCCGGTGAGCAGCAGGTCCATTGCAATGGCTCGCGGGAGCCGCCGTGGGAGTCGGAGGAGCCCACCCGAGTCCGCGGCCAGACCAAGGGCCACCTCGGGAAGAGCGAGCTCGGCGTCCTCGCATGCCACGACGAGGTCCGCCGCGAGCGCGAGCTCGAAGCCACCGCCGAGGGCCAGCCCGTTGACGGCGGCGACGACGGGCTTGCTCCGGTCGAACATCTCGGTAAGGCCGCCGAAGCCGCCGGGACCGTGGTCGGCGTCGACGGCCTCCCCCGACTCGGCTGCCTTGAGATCCCAGCCAGCGCAGAAGAACCTCTCGCCCGCGCCGGTGAGCACGCCCACCCGCAGGGCGGGGTCGCGCTCTAGCTCGGTGAAGGCGTCGTACAGCGCGTGGCTGGTGGCGACGTCGACGGCGTTGGCCTTGGGCCTGTCCAGGGTCACCAGGAGAATGCCGTCCTGGGCCTCGCATCGGACCGAGTCAGCCATCTGCGGCCACCATCCGGAGGAGTACGTCGACCGCAACCGCGCCGGCGGGCAGGACCAGCAGTGGGTTGACCTCGACCTCGACGACGGGTTCGCTCATCGCCAGGTCGACCACAGACTCGACCGCGGTGAGCACCGACCCGACATCGCCGCCCCGGCCCCGATAGCCGGCCACCACCGGCCAGATGCGCAGCTCCTCCAGTGCGCCGAGGATGTCCGCACTCGTCGTCGGGAGCAGGAGCGTGACCGTGTCACCGAGCAGCTCGACGAGTACGCCGCCGGCCCCGACGGTGAGCACTGGCCCGAACCGAGTGTCGTGGCGCACTGCGACGACGAGCTCGGCAACGGCTCCAACGACCATCTGCTCGACCAGGAACTCCCCCGAAAGGTCGACCATCTCCGCGACCGCCTTCTCGACCGCCTCTGGCGAACCGAGGCCGACGGCGACCGCGCCGAGCTCGGACTTGTGCGCGAGGGTTGCGCCGAGGGCCTTGACCACCACCGGGAAGCCGATCGAGGTGGCCGCATCGGCAGCTGTCGCAGCCGGCACGACACTGCCCCCCGGCACCTGCACGTCGTACCTGGCGACCAGCTGCTTGGCGGTCACCTCGTCGAGCTGGACCACCTGCCTGGGCTCTGCGCGTGGCGGCAGCAGCGCGCCCGGCTGAGGCACCCGGCTCTGAGCCTCTCCGATGGTGGCGGCTGCGTCGATCGCGGTCAGGCAGTCCGCCACTCCGTGCATGGGAGGGATCCCCGCCTCGATGAGCCGGCGACCGACGTGTTCGGGAGTCCCTTCTGGCAGCGAGCTGACCACGAGCGAACGCGCCCCCGTGGCGCGCTGGGCGCTGACGTACGCCTCGAGTGTCTCCTCCCACGCCGCGGCGTCGCACCGATCCTCTCGCGGATGGTCGAGCACCAGTAGGTGAGCGTCAAGGTGCTGGCCCAGCAGCGCGGTGAAGCACGACCTCAGTGCGCTCGGGTCCCCCCAGACATAGGTGTGGTAGTCGAGTGGGTTGCGGACCGAGACCCGGGAGCCGAGGACGCGGCGCAGCTTGCGGCGGGCCGGGCCCGTGAGCGGCGGTAGCTCCAACCCCCGGGGGCGGGCGAGATCCGCAACGTACGCCGCCTCGCCGCCCGAGCAGCTGGCCGAGGCAATCCGGCGTCCCGGAAGCGGACCCAGGACATGGAGCAGCTTCAGCGCCTCCAGGAACGTGCCCACCTCCTCGACGCGGGCTATCCCGAGCCGGGCGAACAAGGCGTCGGCGAGGACGTCGGAGCCGGCCAGCGACCTGGTATGGCTGAACGTGACCTGGGCACCGAGCTCCGAGGAGCCCGCTTTCAGTACGACGATCGGGATCCGCCGCCTGAGCGCCTCGGTGGCCACGCGGGCGAACTCGACCACGTCGGGGACCTGCTCGAGGTAAAGCCCGATGGCGGTGATCCGCGGGTCGGCGAGCATGCCCTCGAGCAGGTCGACGACGCCGGTCTGCGCCGCGTTCCCGACGGTGACGAGCTGCGCGATCGGGAGCGAGCGTCGCTGCATCGTCAGGTTCTGGGCGATGTTCCCGCTCTGGGCGATCACCGCCACTCCACGGTCGACGCGAATACCACCGTGCTGCTCGGGCCAGAGCGCGGCGCCGTCAAGGTAGTTGAGCATGCCGAGGCAGTTCGGACCGACCAGCGCCATCGAGCCGGCCGCCAAGACGAGCTCGTCCTGCAGGCGGGCCCCGTCGCCGCCAGCCTCGGCGAATCCCGAGGCGTGCACAACCACTCCGCCTACACCCATCGCGCGCAGCCCGGCCACGACCTCGACGGTGCGCCGGCTGGAGACCGAGACGAAGGCTGCGTCCGGTACGCCGGGAAGGCTGGCCAGATCCGGGTAGCAGGCGATACCCGCCATGTCCGGTCGAGTCGGGTGCACCGGCCAGACCGGTCCGGCGTAGCCGATCAGCCGGCACTGGCGCGCCGCCGCGGCCGCAAAGTCGCCGCCGACCATCGCGACGGACTTCGGGGCGAGCAGCCGGCGGAGGTTTTCCGGACGGCCCACGTCAGGCACCCAACGGACGCAGCAACGACCTGGCAATGATGTGCCGCTGGATCTCGCTGGTGCCGTCCCAGATGCGTTCGACGCGGGCATCGCGCCAGAACCTCTCGATCGGCAGCTCCGAGACCAGTCCCATGCCGCCGAAGATCTGGACGGCACGGTCGGTGATCCGACCCAGGGCCTCCGACGCGAACACCTTCGCGGTCGCCGCGTCGCGGTCGGTCATCGTGCCCTGGTCGAGCTTCCAGGCGGCCTTGAGGGTGAGCAGCTCGGCCGCCTCGAGCTCGATCGACATGTCCGCCAGCTGGAAGCCGACGCCCTGGAATCGTCCGATCGGCTGGCCGAACTGCTCCCGACGAGCGGCCCACTCGGTGGTCATCTCGAGCACGCGACGGGCCCGGCCGACGCTGGTGGCGGCGACGGTGAGCCGGCTTGCCCCGAGCCACTCGGCCATCAGCTCGAAGCCGCGGCCCTCCCCGCCGAGGCGCATGGACGCCGGCACCCGGCAGCTCTCGAAGGAGATCTCGCACTGGTGATAACCCCGGTGCGAGACGGTGGACGCGCCGCGACGGACGATGACGCCGGGGGCGTCGAGGTCGACGAGAAAGCCGGAGATGAGCTTCTTCGGACCGTGAGCGGTCTCCTCGGTCCCCGTCGCGGCGAACAGCACCACGAAGTCGGACTTGTCGGCGTGACTGATGAAGTGCTTGGTCCCGGTGATCACATAGTCGTCCCCATCGCGCAGGGCACGGGTCTTCATCGACCGTACGTCGGAGCCGGCTCCGGGCTCGGACATGGCCAGGCAGTCGTGCCGTTCGCCGCGGATCGTGGGCAGCAGGTAGCGCTCGCGCTGCTCGCCAACGCAGGCCTGGAGGATGTTTCCCGGGCGGGCGACCAGCCACTGGAGTGCATAGCTGGTCCGCCCGAGCTCGCCCTCGACAAGCGCCATGGTGACCGCGTCGAGACCGCCCCCGCCCAGCTCCTCGGGCATGTTCGCGGCGTACAGCCCCGCCTTGAGCGCCTTGGTGCGGATCTCCTCTGCCAGCTCGGCGGGTACGTCGTCGAGCCGGTCGACCTCGTCCTCGTGCGGGTAGAGCTCGGTGGTCACGAACCGCCGTACGGTGTCGACGGTTGCGCGCTGCTCGTCACTGAGCCAGAAGTCCACGCGCGGTCCTCTCTTCGACGACGCCTGGCCGACGAATCCCCATCGGTCGCCCGACCACCTCCGGCACTGGAAGCAGCCGGTGCGCCTGCCGCAGCTCCTCGATCCTCGCGAACAGGTTCTCGGGCATCGGCTCGGCTCGGCCCGCCGCCATGTCGACGTGGACCAGCATCTGCTCCGCGGTGGCGAGCGGGGCACCGGTGTCGCCCTGGGTCATCTCCGCGAAGAGGTGCACCCGCTTCGCGTCGAGGTCGAGTACTTGCAGGGTCAGCGACAGCGGCTCGCCCCGGGAGACCTCTCGACGATGGTGGAGGTGGGTCTCCACGGTGTACAGCGAGTGACCGGCAGCGCGGTAGGCCTCATCCACCCCGACGTACCTGAAGAACGCGTCAGCGTTGTTGCCGAACACGAGCAGGTAGTAGGACTCGCTCATGTGCCCGTTGTAGTCCACCCACCCTTCGAGCACGGTCGTCTCGAGCAGGCGCAGTGGCGTCGGCGTCGCCGGCAAGGTCATCGGGACGTCCCCACTCCGGCGCCGAGGTACGCCGGTCGCGGCAGGCCGGAGTGCGCGGCGTGCAGCTCCGCCACCGTGCGCGCCCGGTCCTCTGGCATCGCGACGACACCGCCCCTTCGGGGGTCGACGTGGAGGTAGAGCGACTCACCGGTGCCGGCGACCCGGCCGTCGGCGTGCTCGAGCTCGGTGTAGAACCGCAGCCGTCTCGCGTCTGCGGCTACCAGGGTCGTAGAGGCGCGGAGCATGTCTCCGAGGGCGCACTCGGCGAGGAAGCGCAAGTGGTACTCGACGGTGTAGAACGAAGCGCCGGTGCTGCGGCGGTAGTTGGCGCTGAGGTCGAGTGCCGCGAAGAGCTCCTCGTTGGCCATGCTGATCGCGGTCAGGTAGTCGGCGTCGTGCATGTGCCCGTTGTAGTCCAGCCAGGCTTCAGGCACGGACACCTCGTACGTCGACCACGGGGCGGGCCACTGCCTGCTCACCTCAACCACCCGTCGCCACGCTGGCCGTCGGCGAGCGCTGGTACGCCGTCGGCGGCCGGTGCTTGTCGAGTAGCAGGAGCAGGTCGACCAGGAATGCGTCGCGCCGTTCCACCAGTTCGGCCACCGTCCAGCCCGCCGCGGACTCCTCTGCGCCGGACACCACGCGGTCCCGCAGCTCGGGGGTCAGCTCGGGGGCGTCGAGACGGGTCCAGGGCTGGAGCAGCGCTGGTCCGAACTGGTCGAGCATGTGCGCCATCCCCCCGGGGCCTCCCGCGAGATGGAAGGTGAGAATCGGCCCCATCAACGCCCAGCGCAACCCCGGCCCGTGCACGATCGAGTCGTCGATCTGCTGGACCGTTGCCTGCCCGGAGTCGACCATGTGGAGCGCCTCGCGCCAGAGTGCCTCCTGCAGCCGGTTGCCGACGAAGCCGGGCACCTCGCGGTCCAACCTCAGCACGACCTTCCCCGCGTGGGTGTAGAACCTCTCCGCCCAGGCCACCGTGTCCGGGTCGGTCGCTACCCCGCCGACCACCTCCACCAGCGGGATCAGGTACGGCGGGTTGAACGGATGCCCCACCACGAATCGTCCCGGCGTCGAGCAGTCGACCGCGAGCCGCGACATCGGGTAACCCGACGTGCTCGAACCGACGACCACTCCCGGCGGAGTGGCAGCGTCTATCGCGGAGAGCAGGGCCGTCTTGGTGGGGAGGGTCTCCGGTGCCGACTCCTGGACGAAGTCCGCGCCATCGAGCGTCTCCTCGAGGGTATCGGCGAACCTGAGCCGATTGCGCGAGGCTCCCGGACGCAGACCCAGTCGCTCGAGGGCCGGCCAGGCAGTGTCGAGCATCTGGTCCAGTCGTGCGGGCGCGTCGGGCCCCGGGTCCCAGGCGACGACGCGGTAGCCCGTGCGCAGGAAGTGCGCGGCCCAGCCGCCCCCGATCACCCCGGTCCCGATGACGGCGACGGTGTCCACTGCCTCGGGTTCGGGTCGCCCCCTTTGGGGCGGCCTCACCAGCCGACCTGGTCGAGACCCTTGAGCCCGAGGATCGTGCGGGCCTCCGCTGGGGTGGCGACATCAAGGGAGAGCTCGGCCAGGATGCGGCAGATCTTCGCGACCTGCTCAGCATTGGACTCCGCGAGCCGTCCCTTGCCGATGAACAGGCCGTCCTCGAGGCCGACGCGCACGTGTGATCCCATCACCGCAGCGGCGGTGATCATGTTGAACTGGTGCCGACCGGCGCCGAGCACAGACCACTCGAAGGAGTCGCCGAGGAGCCGGTCCGCGGTCGACTTCATGTGGGCGAGGTGCTCGACCTCGGCGCCGATGCCGCCCATCACACCCAAGATCGTCTGCAGAAAGATCGGGGGCTCGACGAGCCCCTGGTCGAGGTAGTAGGCCAGCGTGTAGAGGTGGCCGATGTCGTAGGCCTCGTACTCGAACCGCGCACCGGTGGCCTGGCGTACGTCGGTGAGCATGTGCTCGATGTCGGCGAACGTGCTGACGAAAGGCTCGGAGCGGGTGCTCTCGAGATAGGGCTCCTCCCAGTCGAACTTCCAGGAGCCGGCGTACTTGCCGATCATCGGGAAGCTTCCGTAGTTGAAGGTCCCCAGGTTCAGCGTGCACAGCTCCGGCTTGGTCTCGTAGATCACCCGGAGCCGGTCGGCTACCGACATGCCGGTGCCCCCGCCGCTGGTGATGCTGACCACCGCATCCGTGGAGTCCTTGATCCCCTTGAGGTAGTCGAGGAAGACGGCCGGGTCGGCGGTCGGCCGGCCGTCCCGTGGGTCGCGGGCGTGCAGGTGGATGACCGAGGCGCCGGCCTCGACGGCGGCCACCGACTGGGAGACCACGTCATCGACGGTGTAGGGGAGCGCCGGTGACATCGTCGGGGTGTGCCCCGCCCCGGTCACCGCGCAGGTGATGATGACCTTGCGCGTCTGTGCCATTTCGAACCTCCGCATGATGCGAGCAAACGTCGCAGCATATGAAACGCTTCACCTGTTTCGGCGCGCTGTCAAGGGCATCTATTCAGCCTTCATCAGGGCGGCGACCTCCGCCGCCGCCTCGACGGCTACCGGCCCGAGCGCGGGAAACCGGCTGGCCGGGACTCGGCTGACCGGTCCCCAGATGCTGAACACGGCCACCGGCAACTCGTTGTGCGGGCTGAGCACCGGCGCGGAGACGCCGTACAGGCTCGGTTCAAGCTCTCCGGCACAGCAGGCGAATCCTCTCTCCCGGGTCCGGACGAGCTCGGCGAGGAGCTTCTTCGCGCTGGTCAGCGTCTGGTCGGTGAACCTGGGCAGCGGGTCGTTCAGGAGGCTACGGGCCTGGTCCTCGGGCAGCCAGGCGAGGAACGCCTTTCCGGTGGAGGTCGCGTGCAGCGGCACCTCGCGGCGCAGCCAGCTGACCGCGAGCACCGACAAGGGGGCCACCTCGTCGACGTAGATGACCCCGCGGCGACCGGCCACCGCCAGGTCGGCCGTCTCGCCGGTCAGGCTGGCGACCCGCTCCAGGATCGGGTGGGCCCGTCGTACGAGCCCGTCATGGCCGGTGGCCGACGACATCCGGACCAGCGCGATGCCCAGGTGGTAGCGGTTCGTGCGGGGGTCACGATCGACCAGGTTGCGTGCCTCCAGGGTGCCGAGAAGCCGCCATGCGGTGGCCCGGTTGATCCCGCTCCGCTCGGCAAGGTTCGCCAGCGTCTCACCGTGCGGCGCGGCGTCCGCGACCGCGTCCAGCAGGACGAGCGCCCGGTCAACGGACTGGACCCGACCAGCCGGAAGCGCGACCGCGGGTGCGCCGGAGGGAACAGTGCTGCCGGGGCCGGGGACCTCCGGGAGGCTCGTCATGCGAGTCATCGTCGCACGATGCGAGCATCCGGGTAGGGCATGGAAGTCAGTCGTCGAGGGGGAACGGTGCCCGCAGCCGCAGGTCGACGTTGCGGTCCTCGACCCTACCCCGGCGGCCAGAGTCGAAACCGTGCCACGGCTCGTTGCCAGCCAGCTCGCGATGGAGACCGCTCAGCCACCGGCCGTCCCACGGCAGCGCCGGGTCCGGACGCACGATGCCGTCGTGGTCGGCCATCGTGCACACCAGCGATAGTGAGCCGTCGCGGTTGTCCAAGATCTCCACGACCCGGGTCTGGCAGGGCCAGTCCGCAAGGGCGGAGGTGGTGATCTCCCAGAACCCCCCGCTGCGGCCGGTGGGATCGGGCCGGGGCGTCACCCGGTTGCGATGCGTGTGTCCGTTGACCCAAGCGACGACGTTGCCGAAACGGTGTAGCAGCGCCTCCAGAGCCGGCCCGGACGTCAGCCGCCCGTGATGGTCGTCGACGACCAGTCCGCGGGTGTTGGTCATCGTGTCCGGTCCGTGATGGGAGAAGACCACCACCACCTGGTCGGTCGCCCCGGTGCGAAGGAGGGTGCCGTCCGGGGCGGCGTACTCGGAGTGCACCTCAGCCAGCCGCGCCTCCAGCCACCGGCCCTGGTCCTGGTCGAGCCAACCGTCGCCGCCGCCGGCTGCACACGTGGTGTCCAGGCAGACGTAGCGCAAGCGCCCGACGTCGTGAACGTAGTACGCCGTCGCGTCGCGCCGGTTCTGCTCGCTGAACCCGTGACCGTGCGGACGCGAGCCGGTCGTGAGGTGTGCTGCGACGAACTCCGCGCGGCCGATGGGTCGTCTGCCACCGTCGGCGCCGATCACGCGGGCCTCGCCGGTGAGGAGGTGTTCGGGGGCGACGAGGAATCTCTCATGCAGCGTCGAACGGTCCAGACCCGCGGGGAGCATGGCGGACTTACGGTCTCCGGTGAGCCGGGCTCTCAGCGGCTCGGTGAGGAGGGCCACCCCCTGGACCAGCACCTCGTGGTTGCCCAGGCACGCCAGCCAGGGCAGCCTCAGACCGGGTGAGACGAAGTCGGCAAGGGCGGCATCCAACAGACCGGGCAGGCGCGGGTACCCGAGCCGGCGCTGGTACGGGTCGGTACCGGTCCCGTCCGGTTGCCAGAATGAGTCATCGGGCCACTGAAGCGCCTGGACCCCTTCGTACTCCTCGACCCCCGAACCGGGGCGCACCAGCCCGCCGTCCAGCAGAGCCAGGAACATCTGCGTCTCGTTCCACTGGGCGTTGTCGATCGCGTCTCCGGTGGTCAGCACCAGGTCGATCGCAGCCCCGCTGACCGGCGCGGAGATGAGCGCGTTCAGGCTGCGAACCATCGCCTCGGCGGCCCGTGCGGCGAGGGCTTCCTGGGGGCGGTGCATCGGCAGCAGCTTGTGGAACGACGGGTCTTCCCGATAGCGGTCGCAGAACTCGAAGCGTCCTGGACTCTGTACGTCGGCCAGCTGCAGGTCGGTCGCGTGCGCGAACACAGCAAGCGGCCATCTTGTCCCGGCCCTGGCGTGCGCCGTTGTGAGGTCGGTCCTGACCAGATGCAGCTCGCCTGCCTCGATGGACAGCGTGCGATAGGCCCCTACGGTGCCGCGACGAAGCACCTGGTCCGGCACGAGGGTCCGGTCGAGAGTGAGCGGGAGGTGGTCGGCCCTCAGCCTCTGAGACGGACCGCTCATGTCCGGGTGGCGAGCCAGGCCGATTCGGCGATCGCAGGGAGGGCGAGGTAGCCGAGGTCGCGGCACTGCCGGTCCCACCACGGGTCGTCGTAGGGCCAGGCCGAGGCCTGGACCACGACGGTGCGGCGCGGGCGGTCGACGTACACGAACTGGCCGCGCATCCCGTCGGCCATCACCTGGCTTCCATTGTCGACCAGCGGCCACCAGTGGTAGCCGAAACCGGCATGGGTGGTGATCTTGCTCGGCAGCCGTCCTGGCCGCAGGAACGGCCGCGTGGGGCGGCAGCTCTGCTCGACCCAGGCGCGCTCGAGCAGGGTCTCGCCGGCCCAGGTGCCGTCGACCTGGAGCATTCCGAGCCGGGCCCAGTCGCGCGCTGTGGCCGCGAGTCCACCGGCCGCCAGCGCAACGCCCCCACACTTCGTGGGCGCGTCCAGCCCGACTAAGGCGGCCCGCTCTCCACCCAGTGCGAACCAGAGCTGGCCGAGCGCATCGGCGAACCGGTGCCCACTCACCAGCTCGCGCACCCAGTCCAGCACCATCGAGTCCGGGCTGCAGTAGGCGTAGCGGACGCCCGGCGGGTCACCGGTGGGAATGGCGGTGAGCTGCTCGCGCGAGCCCCCCAGCCCCTCGAGCCAGCCGGCCCGCAGCAACGAAGCCGGACTGGATGGATCGTGGTAGTCCTCGATCCAGCCGACACCGCTCGTCATCGTCAGTAGCTGCCGCACCGTCACGCCGTGGTAGCCGCTGCCGCGAAGCTCCCCGACCAGGTCACTCACCGCGACATCGAGGTCGGGCAGCGCGCCGCTGCGGGCGGCGAGTCCGGTCAGCTGGGCGAGCACCGACTTGGTCGCGGAGTTCCCCAGCAGCCGGTCCTGAGCCGTCACGCCGGAGAGGTACCACTCATGCACCAACACGCCGTCGACGACCACGACCAGAGCAGTGGCCGAGGTCATCTCCAGATAGGCCTCCAGGTCCCAGCACCGGCCGGCGCCGACGACGGTCACGTCGAGGTCGACGGGCGCGGTCGGCCACGGCGCCGGCCGGAGCGCGGCCACTTCCACGTGTGCCCGGGCGGGGTCGTCGTAGGGCTCCACGAGGTCGGGTGCGTCGAGCAATGTCTGTTCCTCATCGCTAATGCTGTTGCGTAATAGGCAACAGTTTGCGGTACAAATCCCCTGATACCGGGACACTGACGAAGCGAAGCGCAACTCGCCCGGTCAAAAGGTTGACACCTTGTGGATTGTGGTTGAACGTTTGCGCTGGTGACACTACGTGGCCACCCCGCGTCCGCCCATCACCAAAGAGACAGGCAGACCGGACTCACAGAAGAGGGGTCCGTCGAATGGCTGAATCCGACAGCGCTACTCCCTCTCGGGACGAGCAGCACAACCTGGACCGGCTGGCGCTCTCGCGGCGCCAGCTCATGGTGGGAGCAACCGGCGTCGCCATGGCCGGCGGCCTCGCCGCTTGTGGTAGCGGCGGCACTACCCCTTCGGGCCAGGCCTCGCCCACTGGGAAGCCCAAGCGAGGCGGCAACTTCCGGCTCGGGGTGACCGGTGGCGGGTCCAAGGACCTATTCGACGGCCAGAACATCATCACCAAGCCGGACCAGGCCCGCCTGGTCAGCGCCTTCGAGACGCTGCTGACCTTCGACAACCAGTTCAAGCTGACCAACGACGGACTGGCCGAGCAGGTCAGCGCCGACAGTCCGAAGCGCTACACGATCCACCTGCGCAAGGGGATCGAGTTCCAGAACGGCAAGACGATGACGGCCGATGACGTGGTCTATTCGCTGCAGCGCATCGCCACCAAGAAGAACGGCCTGACTGGGTACGCCGCAACTGGGAACGTCGACGTGGCCGGCATCAAGAAGGTCGATAAGTACACCGTGGCGCTCCCCATGAAGTCGCCGGACTCGACCATCCCGCAGACCCTGGCCAGCTACACCTTCGGCATCGTGCCGGTCGGCTACAAGCCCTTTCCGGCCCCCCAGAACGGCACTGGGCCCTACAAGCTCAAGTCCTTCACGCCGGGCCAGCAGAGCATCAGCGAGCGGCACCCGAACTACTGGCGCAGCGGACAACCCTACTTCGATCGAGTGACGATCATCGACTTCAACGACTCGACCGCGCAGGTCAACGCCTTGCTCGGTGGCCAGATTGATGCGATGACCGACCTTCCCGCCTCGCAGGTCGCGACCTTGAAGTCGCACAATCTCAACTCGCTGATCTCCAAGACCGGTGGTTGGCTGCCGCTGTGCATGGCGATCGACATGCCCCCCTTCAACGACAACCGGGTCCGCGAGGCGATGCGTCTGATCGTGGACCGCAAGGCGATGATCGACCAGATCGCCTCCGGCTACGGCTTCGTCGGCAACGACCTCTATGCGCCGTTCGACGAGGGTTACAACAAGTCGCTGCCCCAGCGACAGCAGGACATCCCCAAGGCGAAGGCGCTGCTCAAGGCCGCCGGCCACGAGGGTCTCACCGTCGACCTGCACACGACGAACGGTGCGGCCGGCATGGTCTCCACCGCTACCGTCTTCGCCTCTCAGGCCCAGGCCGCGGGCGTGAAGATCAACGTCAAGACCGACCCGAACTACTACGGCTCCTCCTACCTCAAGCTGGCGTTCTCGATCGACTTCTGGGGCACCCGGGGATACCTCAACCAGGTGCAACAGGGGTCACTGCATACCTCGCCGTACAACGAGACGCACTGGCCGCCGAAATCGGGTCCCGGGTCCAACTTTGCCTCGCTCTACCAGCAGGCACTGGCCGCCACGGACACCGCCAAGCGCATCGCGATCGAGCACGAGATGCAACAGCTCGAGTACGCCAACGGCGGCTACATCATCCCGTTCTTCGGTGACCTCATCGACGGCTACTCCTCGAAGGTGGCGGGCTTCCAGCCGAGCCGCGGGACGCTGAACCTCGACAGTTTCGGGCACGGCTACCGGACCATCTGGTTCCAGCGCTGAGGCTGGCGATGAACTGGCTGCGACAAGGCGGGATCGCGGTCTTCATCCTCCGACGGCTGCTCCTGGGCCTGCTCGTCCTGGTACTGGTCTCGATCCTGGTGTTCGTCTCGACCCAGGCACTCGGCGACCCGGCCCGGGCGATTCTGGGCCGCAACGCGACGCCGGCCAGCCTGGCGGCGTTGCGCAACCAGCTGCACCTCGACCAGCCGGTCTTCCAGCAGTACCTCACCTGGGTCGGTGGCCTGCTTCGCGGACAGCTGGGCAACTCGCTCGCTGCGCAGGAGCCGGTCACCAAGCTGCTCGGCGCCCGCCTGGTGAACTCATCGGTGCTCGTGCTGATCTCGGCAGTCGTCTCGGTGCCACTCTCGATCGCGATCGGTTCTTGGGCCGCGTTGAGACGGGAGAAGACGTTCGACTCGGTGAGCTCGCTGCTGATGCTGATCCTGGCCGCGCTCCCCGAGTTCGTGGTCGCCGTGCTGCTAGTGATCTTGTTCGCTACAACAGTGTTCAACGTCCTGCCCGCGATCAGCCCCATCCCAGCGGGCACCCGACCATGGCAGGTTCCGCTGGAGCTGGTCCTGCCTACGGCGACGTTGGTGCTCGCGGTGGCGCCGTACGTCGCCAGGATCATGCGCGCGTCCATGGTCGAGGTGCTCGAGAGTGACTACGTCGAGATGGCCCGCCTCAAGGGGCTTACCGAGCGGACCGTCCTGGTCCGGCATGCTCTCCCCAACGCCATCGGACCCGTCTTCCAGGTGATCGCGATCAACTTGGCCTACCTCGCGGGGGGCATCGTCGTCGTCGAGTATGTCTTCAACTACCCCGGCATCGGCAGCGCGATGCAGGATGCCGTGGTCAACCACGACCTCCCCGTCGTGCAGGCGTTGGCCATCCTCATTGCCGCGGTCTACGTGGTGCTCAACCTGTTGGCCGATATTGCCACGATCCTGGTGACCCCACGACTGAGGACGCGACTGTGACCGACATCCGAGAGGTCCAGGTCGGCGCACAAGGCATCGGGGTTCCGACGCCGGCGGTCCGGTCGTCCTCGCTGCTGGCCCGCTCGATGAGGCTGTGGCGGACCCGGATCGGGGTGATCTTCGTGCTGGTGCTGGTGGCTATCGCGGTCTTCGGCCCGCTCCTGGCACCTCACAAGCCGAGCGCGTTCGTTTCGATCCCGAACTCGCAACCGAGCGGCAAGGCCCTGCTCGGCACCGACTACCTCGGTCAGGACGTGCTCAGCCGCTTCCTGCACGGCGGTGCCGGGATCTTGACGATGGCCGTCGTCTCGACCCTGATAGGCCTGATCGTCGGAGTCGCGATCGGTCTGGTTGCGGCGTACTCGCGCAACGCGCTCGATGACGTGCTGATGCGCGCGATGGACGTGATCATGGCGTTCCCACAGATCATGCTCGCTCTGGTGCTGGTCAGCCTGGTCGGCGCCCATGCGTGGGTGATCATCGTGGCTCTCGCACTGACTACGGCACCTCGGGTGGCGCGGGTGTCCAGGGGCGCCGCCCAACCGGTGGTCGAGCGGGACTTCGTCGCGGCTACGGAGGCAATGGGCCTCTCGCGCCTGCGGATCCTCAGCGGGGAGCTCCTGCCCAACATCTTGGGCCCGATGATGGTGGAGGCGAGCCTGCGGTTGACGTACTCCATCGGGGTCATCGCCGCGCTTGCCTTCCTCGGCCTTGCGCCGGACCCCAACGGCGCCAACTGGGGCACGATGATCCAGCAGAACCAGATCGCCCTGTCCATCCAGCCCTGGGGCGCGGTGGCCCCGATCGTGGCGATTGCCCTGCTCACCATGGGCACCGGGCTGATCGGTGACGGCATCGCTCGGACGGCTGCCGGGATCGACCGGGAACGAGGTGAGGAGTGAACGCCGACCCGGTGACGCGCCCGGAGGCGGCCGTCACCGTGCGCGACCTCAAGATCGAGACGACCCGGGGTACGACCGTGATCGAGGGCGTCTCCTTCGACATCGCACCCGGTGAGGTGCTCGGGGTCGTCGGGGAGTCCGGCTCGGGGAAGACCACCGTGGGCCTGGCGCTGCTCGGCCACGCCCGGCGCGGACTTCGGATCACAGGCGGCAGGATCATGCTGGGCGACCAGGACATCCTGGCCCTGAGCGAGGAGCGGTTGCGTCGTCTGCGGGGGTCGGCGGTCTCGTACGTCCCGCAGGACCCCGCTTCGTCGCTCAACCCGGCACTGCGGATCGGGCTTCAGCTGCGCGAAGTCCTCGAGGCCCACTCGTCGGGCGCCGGCGCCGACCACGGGAGCCGTATCGCGGAGATGATGCGCGAGGTAGCGCTGTCTGACGATCCGGCGTACCTGCGCCGGTACCCCCACGAGCTCTCCGGTGGCCAGCAGCAGCGCGTGGGACTTGCCATGGCCTTTGCCAACCGGCCGCGGCTGATCGTTCTCGACGAGCCGACCACCGGGCTCGACGTCACTACCCAGGCAACCGTGCTGGCCACCGTGCGCGACCTGGCGGCCGCCCACCAGGTGGCGGCGCTGTACGTCAGCCACGACCTCGCCGTCGTGGCCGCGCTCGCCCGCCGGGTCGCGGTCATGTACGCCGGCAACGTGGTCGAGCTCGGCCTGGCCGAGGAGCTGTTCGAGTCCAGCGCCCATCCCTACACCCGCCGTCTGGTCGGGGCGATCCCCCGCCTCGCCGGTGGGCGGACCCTCGTCGGGATCCCCGGCCATGCTCCCTCGCCCGGACGCCGGCCACCTGGCTGCGCCTTCGCCGACCGCTGCGCGATGCACATCGCAGCGTGCGACGAGGCCCTACCGCCGCTGGCCGTCGTCGGGCCGGAGCACAGCGCTCGGTGCATCCGCGCAGAGGAGGTGCTCGCCCAGGCGCAGACCAAGACCGGGGACCCGGTCGCGATCGGGAAGTCCGACAGCGACACAGCTGTCCTCACCCTGGAGAACCTCGTCGCGCACTACGGCAAGACCGAGGTGCTGCACTCGATCAACCTCCAGCTCGAGCGCCAGGAGTGCCTGGCGATCGTGGGGGAGTCCGGCTCGGGCAAGACCACCACCGCGCGCTCCATCGCCGGGCTGCACCGCGACTGGACGGGCAGCATCCGGCTCGGCGACCAGGAGCTGCAGACCGCTGCGCGCGCTCGCAGCATGGAGGTACGTCGCCAGATCCAGTACATCTTCCAGAATCCTTACGGCTCGCTGAACCCCCGAAGAACCGTTGGTGAGTCGGTCGGGCAGCCGCTCGAGGTGTTCGGCCTGGCGAAGGGGCGGGAGATCTCGGTCAAGGTCGGGGAGATGCTCGAGCGGGTGTCGCTGTCCGCCAGCTACGCAGGCAGCTATCCCGACCAGCTCTCCGGTGGTGAGCGCCAGCGTGTGGCGATCGCCCGGTCCCTGATTTCCTCGCCGTCGATCCTGGTGTGCGACGAGGTCACCTCCGCGCTCGATGTCAGCGTCCAGGCG
Organism: Actinomycetota bacterium; assembly: GCA_030947625.1. Classification (GTDB taxonomy): domain Bacteria; phylum Actinomycetota; class Actinomycetes; order Propionibacteriales; family Nocardioidaceae; genus Marmoricola. Next base: position 12,018 of record JALZBH010000004.1, on the reverse strand, counting down.
GCCATCGTCGAGCTGCTCGGCCGCCTACAGCGCGAGCTGGGGCTGTCGATGGTCTTCGTGACCCACAACCTTCCTTTGGTGCGCTCCATCGCGCAGCGGGTGGTGGTGCTGGCCGAGGGGGTCATCATCGAGGAGGGCCGCACGGACGCGCTCCTGTCGAACCCGCAGGCGCCGTACACTCGAGAGCTCATCGAGAACACGCCCTCGCTGGAGACCGCGACCGCCGAGGCTGCCGCCCTCGAGAGCGTGCATCCGCAGATCTGAGAGAAGGCTCCACGTGGCCACCCAGAAGCCCAACATCCTGATCGTCATGGCTGACCAGATGGTGCCGTCGGCGCTGCCGTTCCACGGTCATCCGGTCACGTTGGCACCGGCGATGTCGGCGCTGGCCGAGAGCGGAGTTGTCTTCGACGCGGCGTACACCGGGAGCCCGCTGTGCTCGCCGGGCCGCGCCTCGTTCATGACCGGTCTGCTCCCATCGCGGACCCACACCTACGACAACGCTGCGGAGTTCGCCTCAGAGATCCCGACGTTCGCCCACTACCTGCGCCGGGCCGGCTACCGGACGGTGCTGTCGGGCAAGATGCACTTCTGTGGGCCCGACCAGCTGCACGGCTTCGAGGAGCGGCTGACCACAGACATCTACCCGGCTGACTACGGCTGGACGCCCGACTGGGACCACCCGCACGACCGGCCGCACTGGTATCACGACATGTCCTCGGTGCTCGACGCCGGCGTATGCGTACGTTCCAACCAGCTCGACTTCGACGACGAGGTGGGGTTCGCCGCCGAACGCGAGCTGTTCAACCACATCCGCTCGGGACAGGAACGTCCGTTCTGCTTCGTGGTCTCGTTCAGCCATCCGCACGACCCCTTCGCGATCCCGCGTCGCTGGTGGGACATGTACCGGGACCAGGACATCCCGATGCCCGAGGTCGGGTACGACGCGAGCACGGCGACCCCTCACGAACAGCGTCTGCGCCAGGTGTGTGCGATGGACGGTGTGGAGATCACCGAGGATGCCGTCCGCGCTGCCCGTCGTGCGTACTACGGAGCGATCTCGTACGTCGACGACCACATCGGCCGGCTGGTCGAGCTCCTCCGCGAGACCGGCACCCTCGACAACACCATCGTGATCGTCACAAGCGACCACGGCGAGATGCTCGGCGAGCACGGCCTTTGGTACAAGATGAACTTCTACGAAGGCTCTGCGCGGGTGCCGCTGCTGGTGTCGGCCCCGGCCATGTTCGCGCCCGGCCGGGTGGCGAACACGGTCTCGACGATGGACCTGCTGCCGACCCTGGTGGGTCTGGCCCAGGATGGGGATACCGCCAACATCGTCGGTCCGCTCGACGGGGTCAGCCTGCTCCCGCACCTCGGCGGGGGCGCAGAGCGCGACGCCGTCGTTGCAGAGTATCTCGCCGAGGGGGCGATCGCTCCGATAGTGATGCTGCGGCGCGGCCGCCACAAGTTCATCCATTCACCAGCCGACCCCGACCAGCTCTACGACCTCGAGACCGACCCCAACGAGCAGCGCAACCTTGCGAAGGAGCCGGCCAGCGCGGGTCTGGTGGCCCAGCTCGCCGCCGAGGTGGCCGCGCGCTGGGACCTGGCCAGGCTCGACGCCGAGGTGCGCGAGAGCCAGCAGCGCCGGATGACGGTCACCGAGGCTTTCGGACAGGGCCTCCAGCCCTCGTGGGACTTCGTCCCGACGTACGGCGCCTCGAGCCGCTACATCCGCAACCACATGGATCTCAACGACCTCGAGGGCCGGGCCCGCTATCCCCGGGTGCAGCATCCGACCAGCTCGGTCTGAGCGGATCCCGAGTTTCGCGAGGCTTCCTCGGATGAAAGGGGGCCGAGGCGTGGCGTCAACGCAGGCTGGCTGCGATCTCCTCAAGTGGTACGAGCTCGTCCTGCAGACGGTCCACGGCCTGGTTCGCACCCACGATCGTCCGGATCGGACCGATCGCGTCCCAGTCGTTCGCATGCATCCCGGCTAGAACCCGACCGCCGCGTAGCCAGAACGCCGTGAAGACGCCCTCGTGCGGGCTGCCGCGGAGGACGTGTTCGTCGTAGCCATCCGGACCGATGCTGCCGACGTACTCCATGCCGAGGTCGTACTGGTCGGAGTAGAAGTACGGCAACCTGTCGTAGGCTACGTTCTCGCCCAACATGTTCCGGGCCGCGACCGCGCCCTGTTCGATGGCGTTGTCCCAGTGCTCGACGCGCAGGTGTCTGGCAAGCAGTGGAAGGTAGGCGTTCGCGACGTCACTCGCCGCGAAGATGTTTCGGGCGCGGAGGTCCGCAGCGCTGCATCGACAACCACTCCGTTGTCGGTCTTGAGTCCCGCGGACTCGGCCAGGAAAGTGTTGGGTACCGCACCAATGCCGACCACGACCAGGTCGGCCTCGACCGAAGATCTGCTCGAGGTCGAGTTCCGCCGACTGTCGGGTCGCACCGGTCCCGCCGCCGGCAGGCCCGCCAAGCTCTACCGGCGGGCGTCCCGACAGCTGAGCGTCTCTTTGCCCGAACGTCGTTATGACCTCGCCGGTGAGGTGCTGGCAGAGGCGATCGATCGGCAACACGAGAGAACGCCGCCGTGAGCAAGAGCGTGCAGGATGCCGCCTCGGCGCAGGGGCGGCGGATCGCGGCCACGGCCTCCACCAAGGGAACTCAGCTTGAGCGCGCGACAGCCTTGCTTGAGCGTCACGGCTACGAGCCTCGTCGCTCTACCAAGGAGATCGTGCTTGCCAACCGTCCCTTCGACAGCCTCGTGCAAGGACACATGGAGCTGGTGTGCAGGCTGAACCAGTCGCTGATCGGAGGAGCTCTCGAGGGCCTGGGTTGCCCGGGCTTGGAAAAAGTCCTCGCTCCAGAACCGGGCCGGTGCTGCGTCAAGGTACGCCGCAGCGCCGCGTGAGACCCCACATCCCCTATGCTCACAGAGATGCAGTCACGTGAGCGCTCAGCGAGCCTTGCGCGCCTGTGGTTCGGGCTGACCTCGGTCGCCGTCCTGACCGGACTCGTGTGGCAGCTCGTCCTACAAGTTCAGGGCGTGAACGTCCTCATCGGACCAACCGGTCAGCTGCCCGGTCTCGGCACGCGGATGGTCCGCTACTTCAGCTTCTTCACCGTCGAGTCCAACATCCTGGTCGCCGGGATCGCACTCACTCTCGCCCTCGACCCGCGCCGTGACGGGACCTGGTGGCGGATGCTTCGGTTGCAGGGGCTGTTCGGCATCACGATCACCGGCGTTGTCTACCGCAGCCTGCTGCACGGCATCGTCGACCTGCACGGCGCCGCGGCGGTGACCAACGCCCTGCTGCACTACGTCTCCCCGATCATGGCGATCCTGGGGTGGTTGGTCTTCGGACCGCGCCCCAGATTCACTGAGAGCATTCTGCTCGCCTCGCTGAGCTGGCCGGCGCTGTACGTCGCCTGGATCTTGGCGCACGGCGCGGCGACGAATTGGTATCCGTACCCCTTCGTCGACGTCAAGACGCTGGGCTACCCGACCGTGCTGCGCAACGGCGTCGGGCTGACCCTGGTCATGGTCGGCTGTGGTGCGCTCTATCTCTGGCTGGACCACCACCTGCCAAGCACCGACCGGCGCAGACCGGCCGAAGGAGTGCACCGCCGCGAAACAGTCTGAGGCCGTCGTACGCTGGCAGAGTGAAGCTGCGGGTGGCCGTCATTGGGGTGGGCCTGGTGCTGGGGATGAGCGCCTGCGGGGCCGTCTCAGGCGACCGGGGCCACCAGAGCCCCCGCGGGACCTTGGCCGGGAACCAGCTGACCCCCCGAGCTGACGCGGACGTGAGAGCGAACCTGAGCGCCACCAAGGCCGCGGCTCCCACCGCGGGCGCCACCCGGCTCGTGGTGGCCGGCGACATCGCCTGCCCACCGGGCTTCGTCGTTACCAAGACAACCTGTCGGCAAGGTGCCACCGCCGGCCTGCTCCGCACACTCAACCCGGACCTGGTCATCCCTTTAGGAGACGAGCAGTACGAGACCGGCAGCCTGGCCGACTTCGAGCACTCCTACGCGTCCTCATGGGGCAGTCTGCTCTCGCGTACCTACCCCGTGCCGGGGAACCACGAGTACTACACCGCCGGTGCGGCCGGCTACTACTCCTACTTCGCCGGTCGGGCGGCGCCGGCACCGGGTTACTACCGGATCAGCACCAACGGCTGGCAGCTCTACCTGCTCAACAGCAACTGCGACGTGATCAGCTGCCCGACCGAGGCGAGCTGGCTGGACTCCGAGATGGTCGCCCATCCCTCGAAATGCTCGTTGATTGCGATGCATCATCCGAGGTTCTCCTCCGGCGCGGAGCACGGCAGCAGCACCGTGGTACGCGGGTTGTGGACGGTGGCCTACAACCACCACGCCGACATCGCGCTGTCTGGCCACGACCACGACTACGAGCGCTTCGCCAGGATGGACCCGAACGGCTCGGTCCAGGCGACCCGGGGAATCCTGGAGTTCGTGGCGGGCACGGGCGGCAGAAGTCTCTACCCTCGGGGAGCCACCGTCACTGGCAGCCAGTACTTCGAGAACACCGTCCACGGGGTGCTGGAGCTGACCCTGGGGAGCGGGCAGTTCTCCTGGAGCTTCCGCGACATCGACGGGAAGGTGCGCGACTCCGGGACCTACCACTGCATCTGAACCGGTAAGGTAGTCGACTCCCCGAAAACGCCCGCGGCCGGAGGCCACCCTTGAACGATGACGTCGCGGCCCGTGAGGTCGCGCTCGAGCAGCAGTTCGTCGACACCGTCTATCGACAGCTCGAAGCCTCCGCCCGGTCCGCCTCGGAGCTCGCTCGGGAAGGCATCTCGCGAGGACAGCTGGGCCACGAAGGTGGCCTGGTCGAACGCGACGCGATGGTCTTCCAGGCCGCTCGCCGGATGGCCACGCTGGACGCAGCCCATGAGGGGTTGGTGTTCGGTCGCCTCGACATGGCGCCGGCGATCGACCCTGAGCCGAGGTACGTCGGCCGGATCGGGCTGCGCGACACCCACCGGGACGTCCTGCTGATCGACTGGCGGGCACCGGCCGCCGCGGTGTTCTACCAGGCCACGCATGCTGACCCCCATGGCGTCGTACGCCGGCGGGTGCTGCGCAGCCAGGGAGAACGCGTGCTCGGCGTGGAGGACGAGCTGCTCGACAGCGACGCCGGCACCGACCTGGTCATCGTCGGCGAGGGCGCGTTGATGGCCCAGCTGTCGCGGGCGCGCGACCGGTCCATGCACTCGATCGTGGCAACCATCCAGGCCGACCAGGATCGCGCGATCCGCGCGCCACAGCGCGGTGTCGTGTCCATCAGCGGCGGTCCGGGGACCGGAAAGACGGTGGTGGCGCTGCACCGTGCGGCGTACCTGCTCTACGCGGACCGGCGTCGCTACGAGACCGGCGGGGTGCTCGTCGTCGGCCCCTCGGGAGTGTTCATGCGGTACATCGAGCGGGTGCTGCCTTCGCTGGGGGAGACCGCGGTGGCGCTGCGGTCGCTGGGAGAGGTCGTCGACGGCATCCGGGCGACCCGGCGCGACGACCCTGCCGTGGCCGAGGTGAAGGGCTCGGTTGCGATGGCCGAGCTGATGCGGCGGACGGCGCGGCAGCCGGTGCCCGGCTCGCCCCGGGAGTTCCGGGTGTTCTACCGCGACGAGGTGATCCTGCTCGGGCCGCGCGAGCTGGGGCAGGTACGCCGGCAGCTGCTCACGATGGGTCGGCGCAACCGATCCACGACGAGAGTCGCCTCGACGCTGCTGGATGCGATGTGGCGTCAGGTGAGTGGCGAGCGTGCCTTGGAACGGACCAAGGAGGAGTTCGCCGATGAGATGCGCACCAGCGACGCCTTCCTCGACTTCGCGGCGAGCTGGTGGCCGGTCCTGGACGCGACCACGGTGTTCGGTTGGCTTCGCGACGCGGAGCTGCTCGGCCGGATCGCCCAGGGCGTGCTCGACGACGAGTCGGTGCGGGTGCTGACCAAGTCCTGGAGCGAGGATGTCTCCGTCGACGACGTGCCGCTGCTCGACGAGCTCCGGTACCTCCTCGGCGACCCGCCGCTGGTCGGGTCGGACGACGAGGACCCGTTGTCGGTCGCGGACAGCTCGTTGCAGGAGGTTCTCACCGCATCCGACCGGGAGTATGCCGGCGGGCAGGCGTGGGCGCCGCCGACGAACCGGGTCGAGGATGACGGATACGCGCATGTGCTCGTCGACGAGGCCCAGGACTTGACGCCGATGCAGTGGCGCATGGTCGGCCGCCGCGGACGGACCGCCACCTGGACGGTCGTCGGGGATCCGGCACAGTCCTCCTGGCCATCGCCTCGGGAAGCGGCCGCGGCGCGGGCGGCGGCTATCGGGGAGAAGCCCTTGCACGAGTTCCACCTCTCGACGAACTACCGCAACTCGGCGGAGATCTACGAGTATGCCGCCGGCTATGCGACCCGGGTCGGCTTGGCTGCCGACCTGCCCCGGGCGATTCGGTCGACGGGTGTCGAGCCAGCGGTGTTGCGGGTCGAGGACCTGGAGACGATGCTGCGTTCGACACTGGACACATTGGGCACTGCCGTCGAGGGAACGATCGGTGTCGTAGTACCCGTGGCGCGCCGGGTCGAGGTGCGTGGCTGGATCGGGTCCTGGTCCGAGCATGCAGAAGCCCTGGGCCAGGCCGACGGCCGGATCGCCGTACTCACCGGGCTGGACACCAAGGGCCTGGAGTTCGACGCAGTGGTGGTCGTCGAGCCCGAGGAGATCCAGGCAGAGTCGCCCACCGGAAGGGCGACCCTGTACGTCGTCCTCACCCGCGCCACCCAACGGCTGGTCACGCTGTCGACCTGACCCCCTTCGAGCGCAGCCGAGCCGCTGTAGCGTGCCCGGCATGACGAACCCGCCTGGATCGGCCTCTGCGGCGCTCTGCGAGCTCCTCGGGAACGAGGCCTGGGCGGTGATCCGGCTACGCGGCAGCGACACGGTCACGCTGGTCGGTGGCACCCTTTCGCACCTGGACACGTTGGCCGAGATCCCTGTGTGTACAGGGATTCCAGAGCTCGGGCGTCGCTTCGACACGCTGGTCGCGGTGCCCTTCCGGCAGGTGACCGAGCGCGGGTTCGTCGCGCACGATGACGGCACGCCGCTGGCCGTCGTACGGCTGGAGACCGAGAGCGAGGTGCCGCTGGCCGAACTGGTGGCTGCGTTGCCCGACGAGGAGATCGTCCTGGCAGATCGCGGCGGCTTCGACTCCACCGACGAGGAGTACGCCGAGGTCGTGGGCCGGATCATCCGTAACGAGATCGGCAACGGTGAGGGTGCCAACCTCGTCGTCGGCCGAAACTACCGTGCGCAGCTGAGCAGCTGGTCGGCAGGCAAGGCGCTGTCGGTGTTGCGGCGCCTGCTGGTCGGCGAGCGCGGTGCCTACTGGACCTACTGCTTCTGGACCGGTGACCGGTTCCTGATCGGGGCTTCGCCGGAGAGACACGTCAGTGTTCATGGCGGTGAGGTCAGGATGAACCCGATCTCGGGCACGTTTCGGTTGCCGACAGGCGTCGGCCGCGATGAGCTCAAGCAACAGCTGTTGGCGTTCCTGGCCGACGAGAAGGAGATCTTCGAGCTGTTCATGGTGGTTGACGAAGAGCTCAAGATGATGTGCGCCATCTGTCACGAGGGCGGGCAGGTGCTCGGCCCGTTCCTCAAGCCGATGACCCATCTGGTGCACACCGAGTACCTTCTCGCCGGACGCACCCGGTCCGACGTGCGACAGGTGCTGCGCGACACGATGTTCGCCGCCACGGTCACCGGCGCGCCCGTCGAGAACGCCTGCCGGCTGATCGGTGAGTACGAGTCGGAAGGGCGCGCGTACTACGGCGGAGCGCTAGCCCTGTTGGGCAGGGATCTCGACGGGACGCCGACGGCGGACTCGCCGATCGTGATCCGGACCGCCCAGGTGAGTCCGGAAGGGGAGCTCCGGGTGACGGCAGGGGCGACCTTGGTGCGTGACTCGGACCCCGAATGTGAAGTGGCTGAGACCCATGCCAAGGCACACGGGATCCTGAGCGCGTTCGGGCTGGCGCCCGCTGCCACCGGGGAGCCCGACGACATCACCGCGCTTACCCGAGACGAGGACGTGCTGGTCGCGCTGAACTCTCGCAACCAGCGGCTGGCGTCGTTCTGGCTCACAGACCAGTCCGGAGCCGCCCCGGACCCCTCGCTTGCTGGAAGGTCCGTGGCCCTCCTGCACGGTGGCGACGACTTCGTGAACATGTTGTGCCATGTCTTCACGGTCCTCGGGATGAGCACGACCGTCGTGCGCCACGAGGACTTCGCCCCGGGGACGTTCGACGGGTACGACCTTGCCGTGGTGGGCCCCGGCCCAGGCGACCCACGCTCCCACGAGCAACCCAAGATCGCCACGTTCGGGGCGGCTGTCGATGGCTTGTTGAGGTCCGGGCAACCGTTCCTAGCGGTGTGTCTGGGCCACCAGGTGCTGTGCGACCGGCTGGGGATCGCTCTTGCCTACAAGGACATTGTCTTCCAGGGGACCCAGTCTCCGGTGCGGATTTGCGGCCGCGAGGAGCGGGTGGGCTTCTACAACACCTTCGTGGGCCGCTCCACCGCCGCGCTTCCCCAGGGGATCTGCGTCGACCTCGACGACGTGACCGGCGACATCCATCTGGTGGGCGGTCCGCACTGCTACGGGGTGCAGTTCCATGCCGAGTCGATCCTCACCGAGCACGGGTTCTCGATCCTGCGCGACCTGCTCGTCGACTTGTTGGGGTCGGTGGCCAAGGAAACCCGGACGCCTTAGGAGGTCTTGGTGCCGGCGTCGCTGCCGAGGTTGGCAATGACGGTCATCGTCTTTGCTCCGCGGACGATGGTCAGCTGAACCTGGTCGCCGGGACGATGGCCTCGGATGGTGGCCACCAGGGAGTCCGCGCCGCCGATGATCTGGTTGTTGACCCTGGTGATCACATCCCCGGCCCGGAGCCCGGCTGAGCGGCCGGCCCCGGTGCTTTCCAGTGAACGGATCACCGCGCCCTGCTCGAGACGCTTGCCCGGGACGTCGGAGACGGTTACGCCGAGGCGCGCATGGGTCGGGGTCTGATGGTTGAGGATCTGGTTGACGATCGGCAGCACCTCCTTGATCGGGATGGCGAAACCGAGCCCGATGGAGCCGCCCTGAGAGCCTGAGGAGGTGCGGTCAGCCGTGCGGATCGAGGAGTTGATGCCGACCACCCGGCCGGCCATGTCCACCAGCGGGCCCCCGGAGTTGCCGGGGTTGATCGCCGCGTCGGTCTGGATCGCCGGGTACGTCGTGCTCGGGTCGAGCTGGGACTGGGAGGCTGAACCGCTGTTGGGAGCCGGCGGCTGGCTCGTGGCCACCGAGACGGGCCGGTCCAGCGCACTGACGATGCCGGAGGTGACGGTCGCGCTGAGGCCGTACGGCGATCCCACGGCGACCACGGACTGACCGACCCGGAGTGACTCCGAGCTGCCGATCGTGGCCGGGCTGAGGTTCGTGGCGCCCTGCGCCTTGATCACGGCTACGTCGGTGACCGGGTCCGTGCCGACTACCCGGGCGCGCAGGGTCTTTCCGCCGTTGAAGCTCACCGTGACCGAGCCGCCGTTGCCGGCGAGTTCCACGACGTGGTTGTTCGTGAGGATCTCACCGCTCTTGTTCAAGATGATGCCCGAGCCCGAGCCCGACCCGTTCGCCCCGGAGACGTTGATCTGCACGACCGAGGGCAGCACCTTGGCGGCCACACCTTCCACGGAGCTGGCCGCCGTGGCCGACGCCGCGCTCTCGTGGATCTGGTTGCCGGAGCTGGTCATCGTCGAGGCGGCCGCGGGAGTGCGGGGGGAGTCCCCTATCCAGGCGTCGCGCCAAGCAGCGCCACCGATCCCGGCCGCGCCCCCAAGTACGAGGGCGCCGGCCAGGACTGCTGCCGTCAAGCCTCCCCGACGCGCGGGTGCGGTCGCGGTCTGGGGAGCGGGCTGTTGAAACGGCGGCAGCGGCCGGGTTTGGTCGGCCGGGACCGGGTGCTGTGAAGACGAGGCGTACCCGTACTCGGACGGCTCACGTGGGGGGACACTACCGCCGAAGCTCGAATGCGCATCGTCATTCATGGATCGATCTTCGCGAGTGATCCTGAGAGACCGCTTGGAGAGCCCTACGACCCCGCCAAGACTTCCGGTGGTGCCGCGGTGCCGGGCACGGAGAAGCGGAATGCCGCGCCCCCGGAAGGCGCCCGACCCGCCTGGGCGACGCCGCCATGGCGTTCCGCCACGGCGCGGACGATCGACAGGCCGAGCCCGGACCCGGGCATCGCCCGCGACTCCGCCGACCGGTAGAACCGGTCGAACACCTTCGGCAGGTCCCACTCGGAGATCCCCGGCCCCTGGTCGGTGACCAGCAGTGTCCCGTCGGTGAGGTTCACCTCTACCGTGCCTCTCTCGGGACTCCACTTGGCGGCGTTGTCGAGCAGGTTGGTGATCGCGCGCTCGAGCCCGCCGGTGTCTCCGATCACCCACCAGGGTGTGGTCCGCACGTCGAACTTCAGGCTGGCATTGCGCCGGCGTACCCGGGCGACCGCCTGGGCCACGACCGCCCCGAGCTCGACAGGCTCGACCGGTTGGCCAGCAGCACCGGTCGGGTCCTCGCGGGCCAGCTCGACGAGGTCACCGATCAGCGTGGTCATCTCGTTGATCTGGGCACGTACGTCGTCGAGGAGCTCGTCGCGCGACTGGTGAGACAGGCCCTCTCCCCGGTCTGCTTGGACCAGGAGGTCGAGGTTGGTCCGCAGGCTGGTCAGCGGCGTACGCAGCTCGTGACCGGCATCGGCAACCAGCTGGCGCTGCAGATGCTGGGAGACCGAGAGCGCAGCGAGCATCGCGTTGAACCGCACCGAGAGCCGGGCCACCTCGTCGTTACCCTCGACCGGGATCGGCTCCAGCCGCTGGGTTCGGGCGATGTCCTCCACGACGCCCGTGAGGCGGCGCACCGGCCGCAGACCGTTGCGGGCAACCGCCCAGCCGGCCAGACCAGCGCAGATGACTCCGAAGAGGCCGATCAGCACCATCACCAGACCCAGCCGCTCGAGCATCTGGTTGGTCGGCCCCAGCGACTGCGCCAGGGTGAGCGCCTCGCCCGAGCTGCCGGGCACGGTCACCATCCTGAACTCCTCGCCCTGGGCACTCACTGACCGGGCCGACCAGGGGCGCTTGCCCAGGGCAACGTCGAACTCCGGCTGCCCGATCCGGAAGGTCGAGGTGTTGTCCGCGGAGTGGGCGGCGTGGGTCAGGGCGTTGACGAAGATGATCTTGACGTCGGCCGCGCCCAGAGCCCATGACGGGATGCTGTCGGAGGCAAGTGCGTCCAAGGTGTCGCGCTGCTCGGCAGCCAGCGCCCTGGAGCGCAACGACTCGTCGAGAGCATGCAGGGACTGGGCCCGGATGGTGGCATACGCCGCGAACGCGACCGCGGTTACGGCCAGGGCGACCGTCAGCGTGGTGAGCACCGTGATCCGGCTGGCCAGCGAGCGGCGATAGTGCCAGGTGCCCGGCCCGGCGAGCGAGCGAGGGTTCACCCAGGGCTCTCCTTGAGCACGTAACCCACCCCGCGAACGGTGTGGATGAGCCGCGGCTCCCCCTCGGCCTCGGTCTTGCGACGCAGGTAGCCGACGTACACCTCGAGGCTGTTGGCCGTCGTCGGGAAGTCGAACCCCCACACCTCTTCGAGGATGAAGGACCGCTCGAGCACCCGTCGCGGCCGGCTCAAGAACAGCTCGAGCAAGGTGAACTCGGTGCGGGTCAGCTCCATCAACCGCTCACCGCGACGCACCTCGCGGCTGCCGAGGTCCATGGTGAGGTCGGCGAAACCCAGCTGCTCGTCGGCACCGTGCACGCCGTCGGCACTGGCTCGACGCAACAGTGCTCGCAACCGAGCCAGCAGCTCCTCGAGGGCGAACGGTTTGGTGAGGTAGTCGTCGGCACCGGCATCGAGACCCTCGACCCGGTCACC
>JALZBH010000134.1 GCA_030947625.1 Actinomycetota bacterium | reverse complement strand
CATCAGGTTCTTCTCGGTGGTCCGCTTCAATCCGCTCACGCGTGGCTACTCCTGGCTCGGATCCTGGCTCGGGCCTGCGGGACTGTCCTCATCCTCCCACGCCCCTGCGGCTCCCGCGGCCGCCGCTGCCTCGGCCTGCTTGGTGCCGGCCCGCTTTCGGCGTACCCAGTCGTCGAAGTGGCGCTGCGGTCCTCCGGTGACAGCGAGTGCGCCCGGTGGTACGTCCCTGCGGATCACCGCGCCGGCACCGGTGGTGGCTCCGTCCCCGATCCGCACCGGCGCCACGAACGTGTTGTTGCTGGCCGTCCGGGCATGTCTACCGATCACCGTGTGGTGCTTGGCCACCCCGTCGTAGTTGGCGAAGATCGTGCCCGCTCCGATGTTGGTGCCCTCCCCGACCTCCGCGTCGCCGACGTAGGAGAGGTGAGGCACCTTCGCGTCGGCACCGATCTGGGCGTTCTTGGTCTCCACGAACGCCCCGATCTTTCCGCCTGCGCCCAGCTCGGTGCCGGGTCGCAGGTAGGAGAACGGCCCGACGTGCGCACCGGCACCGATGACCGCGAGCTCGGCATGGGTGCGGACCACCTTGGCGCCCGGTCCGACCTCCACGTCCCGGAGCGTGCAGTCCGGCCCGATCACGGCGTCGGGGCCAACCTCGGTTGCTCCGAGCAGCTGTACCCCGGGGAGGAGGGTCGCGTCCGGGGCCAGCTTGACGTCGACGTCGACCCAGGTCGTGGCCGGGTCGGCGACCGTGACCCCCGCGAGCATCCACCGGGTCAGGATCCGGCGGTTCATCTCGGCCGTCAGCGCGGCCATCTGCTCGAGGTCGTTCACCCCGGCGGTCTGGGTCACGTCGGCGAGCGTGAACGCACCGACCGTCCGTCCGGATGCCCGGGCCAGCTGGACGGTGTCGGTGAGGTAGTACTCCTGCTTGGCGTTGGAGTTCTCGAGCCGTGGCAGGGCGGCATCGAGGAAGTCGGCGTCGAAGGCCAGGATGCCGCTGCTGACCTCCTGCACCGCCTCCTGCTCGGGCGAGGCGTCCCGCTGCTCGATGATCGCTGCCACGACGCCGGTGTCGTCGCGGATGATCCGCCCGTACCCGGTGGGGTCGGCGACCTTGCCGGTCAGCACGCTCACCGCCGCGTCCGAGCCCCGGTGGAAGTCGGCGAAGGCGCACAGGCTCTCACCCTGCAACAGTGGAGTGTCGGCTGCCGCCACGAGCACGATGCCGGTGCGCTGGTCCGGCGCCAGCGCCTCCCAGGCGACGCGTACGGCGTGTCCGGTGCCGTCCTGGCTCTCCTGCACCGCGAGGACGACCTCGGGCACCAGGGCCTGGATGTGCGGCCCCACCTGCTCGCGCTGGTTGCCCACCACGGCGACGACCCGGACCGGCTGCAGCTGGGCCAGGGCACCGAGCACGTGGCCGACCATGCTGCGCCCGGCGATCGGGTGAAGCACCTTCATCGTCTTGGACTTCATCCGGGTGCCACCACCGGCGGCCAGCACGATCACGGTGATGTCACTCACGCGGGACGCTCCTTGGCTTTGCTCGGGCCGGGCAGTGGCCTGCCCGGGCGCTGGTCGCTCCCCGGGTAGGAGTCGAACCTACGTCGCTCATCCTGATTCAAAGTCAGGCGGGCCCTGCCGGCAGACCAACCGGGGAATGATGCGGGCTTTAGCCTAATGGGGTCGCAGCCAGCTGGGCGGGCTTGGAGGTTACGGTTGCGTAGGTTACGGTTTCGTAAGTACGGCATACCCGCCTCCCACGCCGTCCCCGCACCCTTCCACCGGCACTCTCGGATGGTGCAACCCAGCCCGGCTGACCATATGAGGACCCCATGACCCACACCATCACGCCGACGAGTTCCACCCAGACCCGGTGGGCGCCCGAGGGCTCTGCGGCCGCTGTGCTCGGCGAGACTCTGGGCGGCGACGTCCAGTCCCGCAAGGAGCAGGTCGCGTTGGCGATCTTCATCATCGTGCCGTTCCTGGCCGTGCTGGCCGCGATCCCGATCGCCTGGGGCGGCTGGCTGAGCTGGACCGACGTGGTCATCACGCTGGTGATGTACGCGGTCACCGGACACGGCATCACCGTCGGCTACCATCGGCTGTTCACCCACAAGGCGTTCAAGCCCAACAGGCTCGTCAAGAACGCCCTCGCGATCTCCGGTTCGATGGCGATCCAGGGGCCGGTGATCAGGTGGGTCGCCGACCATCGCAAGCACCACAAGTTCTCCGACCGCGACGGCGACCCGCACAGCCCGTGGAAGTACGGCGCCGACATCCGCTCGCTGGCCAAGGGCTTCTTCCACGCCCACATGATGTGGCTCTTCGACACCGAGCAGACCCCGCAGCGCAAGTACGCGCCGGACCTGATGAAGGACTCCGACATCGTCCGGATCTCGCGCCAGTTCCCCTACTGGGTGGCAGTCTCGCTGATTGCCCCCGCCGTAGCCGGCGGCCTGCTCACCTGGTCGTGGCAGGGTGCGCTGACGGCGTACTTCTGGGGCTCGCTGGTGCGGGTAGCACTGTTGCACCACGTGACCTGGTCGATCAACTCGATCTGTCACACGATCGGCGAGCGTCCGTTCCTCTCGCGCGACAAGTCCGCGAACGTGTGGTGGCTGGCCATCCCGTCGATGGGTGAGTCCTGGCACAACCTGCATCACGCCGACCCGACCTGCGCCCGGCACGGCGTACTCAAAGGCCAGCTGGACACCTCCGCTCGGGTCATCTGGGCGCTGGAGAAGCTCGGTTGGGTCTACGACGTCCGGTGGCCGGTCCGGGACCGGATCCAGGCCAAGCTGCTCGTCAACCAGCCAGCCGCCTGAGCCGGATGCCCCAGACTGACGATCCGAGGAAGAAGACCTCCCGCAGCCGGATGAGCGCCGCCGAGCGCCGGGAGCAGCTGATCGAGATCGCTCGCGGGGTGTTCAGCGAGCGTGGCTTCGACGGCGCCTCGGTGGAGGAGATCGCGGCGCGCGCCGAGGTCTCCAAGCCGGTCATCTACGAGCACTTCGGCGGCAAGGAGGGGCTGTATGCGGTCGTGGTCGACCGGGAGGTCCGCCAGCTGCTCGACAGGATGCGCGAGGCGCTGACCGCCGGCGAGCCTCGGGTGCTGCTCGAGCAGGCGGCATTTGCCCTGCTCGACTACATCGAGGCGTCCTCCGACGGGTTCCGGATCCTGGTCCGGGACAGCCCGCCGGGGTCGGCGAGCTCGTCGTACGGCTCGATCATCGGAGACATCGCCTCCCGCGTCGAGCACATCTTGGTCGACGAGTTCAAGCGGCGCGGGTTCGACGCCAAGACGGCGCCGATGTACGCCCAGATGCTGGTCGGCATGGTGGGTACGACGGGCCAGTGGTGGCTGGACACCCGCAAGCCCGCCAAGAACGTCGTCGCCGCGAACCTGGTGAACCTTGCCTGGAACGGTCTGGCCGGCCTGGAGACCACCCCGACCCTGCGCACCCGCTAGCCGGTCAGCGACATGATCTCGACCCGGTTCCCGGCGGGGTCGTAGGTGTGGAGGCGAAGGTAGCCCTCGAAGGTCGTCCGCTCGGTGTGGTCGAGCGTGAACCCGAGCTCTTGCAGACGGCCGCTCACTGCCTCGAGGTCGTCGACCAGCAGGCCCGGGTGCGCCTTGCGGGCCGGGACAAACGGCTCCTCGACGCCGAGGTGGATCTCCGCGAGGACATCACCCTGGTCGTCGTACGAGCGGAACCAGCAGCCGCCCCGGCCACGCAGCCCAGCCGGCTTGTCGACCTCGGTCATGCCCAGCCCGTCGGCGTAGAACCTCCGGGCCGCGTGCTCACCGCCACGCGGGAGGCAGAGCTGGACGTGATGGAGCCTCACGCCGGCACCTGCGCCACGACGAACACGCGCCGGAATGGCAGCACGACGCCGGGCCCCTCGTCTGGATAGGCGGCGCGCAGCCGGCGTTTGAGCTCCTTCTCGAAAGCGTCGCGCAGCCCCACCGGCTCCAACGCCTGGAGGGTAGGACGGGCGCCGGTGGCGCTGACCCAGGTGAACACCGGGTCCGCGCCGTGAAGCACGTGCAGGTACGTCGTCTCCCAAGCGTCCACGGTGCAGCCTCGCCCGGCCAGCTCACGCAGGTACGTCGCCGGGTCGTGGGCGCTGGGGCTGCACACGCCGGTCAGATGCTCGGCGTACGCCGGCTCGCCTGCGAGGTCACATCGGATCGTGTGGCTCGGCTCGTCGAAGTTTCCCGGTACCGAGAAGGCGAACCAGCCAGCCGGCCGGACCTGGGAGAGCAGCTTCGGCAGCAGCTCGAGGTGACCCGGGACCCACTGCAGGGTCGCATTCGAGACCAGCACGTCCACCGGCGCCTCAGGTTGCCACTCGTGGAGGTCGGCGACCTCGAAGCGCACTCCTGCTCGCGTGGTGGTGCGGGCCTCCGCGATCATCTCGGGGCTCGAGTCGAGTCCAGAGATGCAAGCCTTCGGCCAACGCCGGGCGAGCAGGTCAGTGAGGTTGCCTGGTCCGCAACCGAGGTCGACGACCGTCGCAGGACGCGCCTCGTCGATCCGGGTAAGGAGCTCGACGAACGGACGGCCACGCTCTTCGGCGTACGTGAGGTAGCGGTCGGGTTCCCAGGTGAACGTCTTGATGTCGAGATACTTGCCCAGGATGTGTCTCGATGTCAAGAATCTCGGCGGTATGCTCGTCGGATGAAGTGCGACGAGGTCGACCTGCTGGCCGAGGCCTGGCACCGTGAGCGTCCGGAGCTGGATCTCTCGCCGGTCGAGGTGTTCAGCCGGATCAGCCGACTTTCGCGCCACCTCGACCTCGCGCGGCGCGAGGCGTTCAGCTCGCACGGGCTCGAGCCCTGGGAGTTCGACGTGCTTGCTGCGCTACGGCGGGCGGGGCCGCCCTACCAGCTCACCCCGGGCAGGCTGACCAAGGAGACGATGGTCACCAGCGGCACCACGACCAACCGGGTCGACCGGCTGGCCGCGAGGCGGCTCGTGCGGCGTACGTCGGACCCGGCGGACCGCCGGGGTGTGCTCGTCGGCCTGACCCAGACCGGCAGACGAGCCGTCGACACCGCATTCGAGGAGCTGCTCGCGCGCGAACGTGCCCTGCTGGACGGTCTCTCCGCCACCGACCGCGCCGCCCTCGCCAAACTGCTCCGCGCCCTGATGTCCCCGTTCACCACCTCCGCCCCCGCCCCCTGACCCCCACCTCGTTTCCCGCCGAGACGCGCAGGCTCCCACTCAGCCGAGTACCTCGGCCGCCAGGAGCCAAGCCTCCTCGAGCCGCTCTCGTTCGCCGACAACCGAGCGGAGCTCCTCGGTGAGTACGGCGAGCCGCAAGTGGTCGGAGGCATCCGCGGCGATCGCATCCAGCAGCTCACGTTCGCGTACGCCGACCCGCTCGAGCTGCTGGTCCAGACGCACCATCCTCTTTCTCGCCGTACGCTCCTCGGCACCGCCCACCCGGGCCCGCTCCCCTGGCGCCTCACCAGGAGATCGGGTGGTAGAACGAGACGTCTCTACGCGTTGCGGGTGCGAGTTTGCGACGTCTCGGCGAATGAGGTGGAGGTACTGGTCCACGCCGCCGGGGAGCATGGAGATGCCGCCGTCGCCGAGAAGGGCCCAGGTCGAGTCGGTCACTCGCTCGAGGAAGTACCGGTCATGGGAGACCACGACCAGAGTCCCGGGCCAGGAGTCGAGGAAGTCCTCGAGCACGGTCAGCGTCTCGATGTCCAGGTCGTTGGTCGGCTCGTCGAGGAGCAGGACGTTCGGCTCGGACATCAAGAGCCGCAGCAGCTGGAAGCGTCTGCGTTCGCCTCCGGAGAGGTCGCCAATCCGGGCGGTCAGACGATCGCCGGTGAAACCGAACCGTTCCAGTAGGACACTCGCCGAGATGTCCGTGCCGGCCGCAGTCCGGGCGACCCGGCGTACCGACTCGACGGTGGCGAGCACTCGCGCGTCGGGGTCGGTGACCGCGTCGGCGGACTGGGTCAGGTGAGCCAGCAAGACGGTGCGACCGCGTCGTACACGCCCGGCGGACGGTGCCAGCTCGCCGGTGAGCAGCTCCAGCACCGAGGTCTTGCCGGCGCCGTTCACCCCGACCAGGCCGACCCGGGCACCCGGTCCCAGCCGCCAGGTGGCGTGCGAGAGCAGCTGCCGTTCCCCGCGCGCCAAGTCCACGTCTTCGATATCGAGTACGTCCTTGCCGAGCCGTTGGGTGGCGAACCGCTCCAGCGCCAGCCGGTCACGAGGCTGCGGCTCATCGGCGACCAGGTCCTTGGCGGCGTCGATGCGGAACTTCGGCTTCGACGTACGCGCGGGCGCACCGCGTTGCAGCCAGGCGAGCTCCTTGCGCAGCAGGTTCTGGCGTCGCGACTCCGAAGCCGCCGCCTGCCGCTGCCTCTCGGACTTGGCCAGCACGAACGCGGCGTACCCACCCTCGGAGCTGTCGACGACCCCGTCGTGCAC
>JALZBH010000040.1 GCA_030947625.1 Actinomycetota bacterium | reverse complement strand
CCGAGGGCACCGTGGGCCACCGGTTCTACGCGGCGTGCCAGAACGTCGACACGGTCGAGTCCCTCGCCGCCGAGCATGCCCGCGAGCTGTTCGGGGCGCCGTACGCCTATGCCCAGCCGCACTCGGGGATCGACGCCAACCTGGTGGCCTTCTGGTCGATCCTCGCTCACCACGTCGAGACTCCGGCCTTGGAGAGGCTGGGCTCTAAGAGCGTCAGCGAGCTCGCCGAGGACGACTGGGAGCGCCTGCGTCACGAGTTCGGCAACCAGCGGCTGCTCGGCATGTCCTTGGACGCCGGCGGTCACCTGACCCACGGCTTCCGGCCCAATATCAGCGGCAAGATGTTTCACCAGCAGCAGTACGGCACCGACCCGGAGACCGGGCTGCTCGACTACGACGTGGTCGCGGCGAGAGCCCGCGAGTTCAAGCCGCTGGTGCTGGTGGCCGGCTACTCGGCGTACCCCCGCCGGGTGAACTTCGCGAAGATGCGCGAGATCGCCGACGAGGTCGGCGCCGTCCTGATGGTCGACATGGCCCACTTCGCCGGCCTGGTTGCCGGCAAGGTGTTCACGGGGGACGAGGACCCGGTTCCGTATGCACACATCACGACCACCACCACGCACAAGTCACTGCGCGGACCGCGGGGCGGCCTGGTGCTCGCCCAGGAGGAGTACGCCGCCGACGTCGACCGCGGTTGCCCTATGGTGCTCGGTGGCCCGCTTGCACATGTGATGGCGGCCAAGGCGGTCTCTCTTGCCGAAGCTCGGCAGCCGGAGTTCGCCAAGTACGCACAGGCGATCGCTGCCAATGCGAAGTCTCTGGCGGATGGCTTCCTGTCCCGCGACGCGACGCTGGTCACCGGTGGCACCGACAACCACATCGTGCTGCTCGACGTGTCGTCGTACGGTCTGAGCGGCCGGCAGGCCGAGTCGGCGCTGTTGGATGCCGGTGTGGTCACCAACCGCAACTCCGTTCCGCGAGATCCCAACGGCGCCTGGTACACCTCCGGCATCCGGTTCGGTTCGCCGGCCCTGACCACCCGTGGCTTCGGGCACGAAGAGTTCGACACGGTCGCCGAGCTGGTGGTGGAGGTGCTCTCGAACACCACGCCCAACGCCACCAAGGCAGGCGCTCCCTCGAAGGCGACGTACACGCTGGCCGACGGAGTCGCCGAACGCGTGCACGCCCGGGCATCCGAGATGCTGCACGCGCACCCTCTCTACCCCGGACTCGTGCTCACCTAACCGACTCTGGTTACCGGCCGTCGACGGGCTCGGTGGCGAGTTTCTGCCAGGGCCACCGGCCGGTGATCTCCAGCTCCAGGGAGAAGCTGAGGAAGGTCCGGATCAGCACGATCCCGGCAAGGACCACCACGCTTGACGCGGTCGGAGTCACGGCGACGGTCCGGATGATGTCCGCGGCGACGAGCAGCTCCAGACCCAGCAGGATCGAGCGGCCGAGCTGTCGTCGGTACTGCCGATAGACGTCTGGCTGGCGGTTGCGGACTCGAGCGCCCGCGATGAGGGTGGCAGCGAGTGCACCGACAACGATGATCGCGACTCCGGAGCCGTCGATCGCCTCGCCGACGGCATCGACCCACTGCACGAACGTCATCGGCAGAGCCTGCACGGCGATGCGTCCATGAGTGCGATTATGCACCGCCGCTTCGCCCAACCTCGGGCGCGACGGGCCAGCCCAAGCGGCCTTGTCGTCGTGTGACCAAAGCGTTGGGGTGCGTTGTGGGCTACCCGAATGTCAGTTGTCATGGCCTTACCGTGGCTGCATGCTGGCAGCGAGCGACGTCCGCGTGCTCCCCACATCCCCGTTGGAGAGAACCCGCTTCGACGCGTGGAGAGTGGTCGTGTCGACAGTCGCCACCTGCCTGCGCCACCGGGTCACGGGCCTCGCGGCCGAAGGAGCGTTCTTCGCCGTGCTCTCCTTGCCGCCACTGATCTTCGCGCTTGCCGGCTCGATCGGGTTCGTGTTCGCGCGCGTCAGCGACAGCCAGGTCGCCGACGTACGCAGGTCCGTGCTCGACCTTGCCGGCCGGGGACTGACGCCCGCGACCGTGCACGACATCATCACGCCGACGTTGAACCAGGTGCTCGCCGGTGGCCGGTACGACGTGATCTCGATCGGCTTCATCTTGGCGCTCTGGTCGGGCTCCAGGGCGCTGAACGTGTTCGTGGACACGATCACGATCATGTATGGCCTCGGAGGCCACCGCGGCATCGTGAGCACCCGCGCCCTGTCGTTCTTGCTGTATGTGCTCGGCATGGTCACCGGCGTCGTGACGATCCCGCTCGTTGTGGCCGGCCCGACCTTGGTGCGCAAGCTGTTGCCGGCTCGGCTGGACTTCCTCAACGGGCTCTACTGGCCGATCTTGGTTGCGCTCTGCATCTGCTTCCTCACCACCCTCTACCACGTGTCCGTGCCGGTGCGGACATCGTGGCGGACCAACCTTCCCGGTGCGGTGTTCACGATGTTCGTGTGGGTGTTCGGCTCGGCGATTCTGCGGGTGGTCCTGGTCGCCACTGCGAAGGGGTCCACGTCGATCTACGGACCGCTAGCCACGCCGATTGCGGTGTTGTTGTGGATGTACATCCTCTCCATCGCCGTACTGATCGGGGCGGCGCTCAATGCGGCCGTCGACCAGGTGTGGCCAGACACCGATCCCAAATATTCACGTGCGGGTCGCCAAGTGGCGACATAGGTTGAGCCCGTGAAGCGGAGCTGCGGATGACCGCTGGCGGGGTGTTGCCGGTCGAGCAGGGGCAAGGTGCTCTGCTCGGTTGCGTGGTCCGCACAGAGGTCGGGGTGCTTGTGGTGCTCACTGACCGCGGCGAGCTCCGGGCCAGCCTCGGCGGGAGCATGCTCGCCCGGATCGCCCGCGACCGGGCCGTGCTGCCGGCCCTGGGCGACTGGGTGGTTCTGCGCCGCTGGTGCGACGACCGGGTGACGGTCGAGGCGCGTCTGGAGTCGCCGTTGGCCCTGGTGATCCCGTTGGTCCGCCGCTGACCCGTTGCTGGCTAGGGAGCCCGGAGCCTCGATCCCGCCGTGCGATGCTGTGCCGTGTGCGAGTCCCGAGGCTGTTGATGCACGCGTTCACCCCAGATTTGGTGGGCTAGGGATGCCGGACTCGATCAGCGGATCGACTGCCCGGTTTCCGGGGCAGATCCACCTACCCGCCGTACGCCGGTCCCCCTCGTGGGAGCTGATCCGCCGCCTCCTGGTCGCGGTTGGCATCCTTGCGCTGACGGTGGCGATCGTGTACCTGGATCGCGGCGGCTACCGCGACCAGACCGACCCGCGCGGCCACGGGGTCAGTCTGATAGATGCGATCTACTACTCCACGGTCACGCTCAGCACGACCGGGTACGGCGACATTGCCCCGGTGGCCGCGCATTCGCGGTTGATCAACGCTTTCGTGATCACCCCGCTACGGATCGGGTTCCTGGTCCTGTTGATCGGTACGACGCTCGATGTGCTGGCCGCACACGGGCGCGAGAGGTTCCGGGTCGCCCGGTGGAGGAAGAGGATGTCCAAGCACACTGTGGTGATCGGCTACGGCACCAAAGGTCGCAGCGCCGTCGGCGCCTTGATTGACAACAACATGGACAAGGAGTCGATCGTCGTGGTCGACCCGAACCCGGACGCGCTGGCCGACGCGGAGAGCGACGGCCTCGCTGCAGTGAGTGGTGACGCCACCCGCCGGGAGGTGCTGCGCCGTGCCGGAGTGGAGAAGGCGGAGCAGGTGATCATCACCACCGCCCGAGACGACTCGTGCGTGCTGGCCACACTGACGGTTCGCCAGCTGAACCCCGAGGCCTACATCGTGGCGGCCGTCCGGGAGCAGGACAACGTGCCGCTAGCGCGGCAGAGCGGCGCCAACGCGGTCGTCACGTCGTCGGAGGCCGTCGGCCGGCTGCTCGGGTTGTCCTCACTCTCGCCCGCGCTCGGCAAGGTGATGGAGGACCTGCTCACCTACGGCGAGGGTCTCGAGGTGGCCGAGCGGGAGCTGCTGGTGCCCGAGGTGGGCAAGGCGCCGCAGGCGATGTCGGACCAGGTGATCGCGGTCGTGCGCGAGGGCACCGTCTACCGCTACTACGACCCCGTCGTCACTCAGCTGGCGCGCGGCGACCGGCTGGTCGTCGTACGGCCGGCACGTGAGCTGCCGTGGGCGCCGCGCCCCGGCACCCACGGGGAGTCCCAGTCCGAAGAGGTGTGAGCGGCGCTTCTCCTGGCGCGGTGCGCCGATGGCTTACACGTCAAGCTGTGCAATCCCAGAGCTGGGTGAGGGCATGGCTCTCTCTCAGCCCGCCCACGTGAAGAGCCGTGGCTGCGGCTCGTGCTGCGTCGAGCCTGATGCACCCCTGATGACTTCTTGAGAGTCGGTCTCCGTTTCGCGGCTGGCGCGGGTGGCGGCCCGCTGACTCATGTTGTCTGGGCGCGGGTCACCTGGGTGTCCCAGAACCGGCGAACGAGCTGAACCGTTTCGCTGGGGGCCTCGAGAGGCACCAGGTACGCCGCGTCGGCGACCGCCGCCGATGAACCGTGGGGGAGGAGCCGACTGGCGGCTCCGGCCTGTTCTGGAGTCCAGCCGTGGTGGGCGGCACCGGTGATGAACAGCGTCGGAGCGCTGATTCGGGGGAGGTGGCTTGCCAGGTCCTCCCGCTGCAGTGAGATGGAGACGACGGCGTTTCGCAGCCGGGGCCTGTTGGCGTTGGCGATGCAGTCCTTGACCAGTCCGACCGCCTCGGGATCGTGTGCTCGAGTCTTGGCCGAGAGCAGGACGTCGACGATGCCGTCCTGGATGAAGCCAGCGGGGCCGAACAGCCGGTAGGCCAGGAGCAGGGAGATCGTGCGAGCGCGCTCCCGGACGTTGAGTGCCTGGACCGGCGTCCCTATGGTCACCAGAGTTCGGCATCTCGCGGGCCACCTAACGGCGAAGCTAGCGCCGACATGGCCGCCCCAGGCATTGCCCACCCAGTCCACGGGTTCGCTGATGCCAAGGTGGTCGAGCACTGTCCGGGCAGCCTCGGCGCACTCCTCCACCGGGTACCGCCGACCCGGATCCGAGCTGGCGCCGTGACCAGGGCCGGTGATCAGGACCAGTTGGTGACCAACGGCGAGCTCGCTCTCGACCCGACCCCAGCTGCGCTCGTCGACGAACAGGCTGTGCCACAGCACGACCGGTGGCCCCACTCCTCGCACCCGGACGGCCAGCGAGCCGACGGTCGTCTGAATAATCTGTTGCTCCGCCATCGCTGCGTCACCCTTCCGCGCCCCGATTGACACTGTCAACTGCTAGAGTGCACCTTCTTATTGACAGTGTCAATCAAGGGTGGAGGGCATATGGGCCCGGCGGTCAAGCAAGCGGCAGCGGCAGAGGCTCTTGACGACCGGCTGGTCACCGTGGCGCTGGAGCTGTTGCGGAGCCAACCAGCCGACCGCCTGAGCCTTCGCCAGGTGGCGCAGCGGCTCGGTGTCAGCCATCAGGCGCCTTATGTCAACTTCGG
Source organism: Actinomycetota bacterium (assembly GCA_030947625.1). Lineage (GTDB taxonomy): Bacteria > Actinomycetota > Actinomycetes > Propionibacteriales > Nocardioidaceae > Marmoricola. The sequence goes on along the minus strand of JALZBH010000040.1, from coordinate 10,150 downwards.
TGACAAGCGCACGTTTCTGGCGGCGGTGGCGGGAACCGGACTACGCCAGGCGGCGCAGCAGGCAACGGCCGTCCTGGCCGATAGCGGCGGCAACCCGCTGCGGCGCCTGCACGCGCTCGTCGAGGCCTATGCGGACTTCATCCGGGACTACCCACATGTGCACGACCTGGCCTACGGGCCCCTGGTCGCCAAGGCGGACCATCCCGGGCTGGAAGCAGCGGCCAGTGCCTACTGGGACCTGCTCCACCACACCGTCTCGGCATGCCAGCCCGCCGACACGGCCGAGGCCGAGGTGCTCCGCCGATGTGCCGCCGCCTGGGGAACGGTCTATGGCATCGCGCGGCTGGCTACGCTGCGCCAGATACCCGCCTCGGTGCCCGGTGAGCTGCGTGACCTCCTCCGCGAGGCCGTCGACACGTTGTATGAAGGTTGGCAGGTTGAACGCCCCCTCCGACCCCAGGCCGGCTGAAATAGCTGCTGATCAGCTTCCCGCGACCCGCAGGACCTCCCGATTCGCGGCCGTGCGGGGCCGTTGCAAGCGGACCGAGCCCCAGTTGATGATCCGCAGGCAACACTTCATCGCGGCAATCACATTCGCTCCAGCGAACGCCGCCCTCTCGGCAGATCCGACAAACGGTTACCGGCACTCATGCGGCTGGGGAGACTGACTGTACGACCTGCGTCGTACAGGAGCTCGGTCTGGCCCGGCCCCCTCAGCGAGGTCGTGCTGTCCCACGAACTGGCCTCGGCGCTGCGCGAGCTCCGTCTGATGGACGCCCACTGCGAACGACTTGTGTGCCGGATCCGCGCGCATGGAGAGGCGGCGGTCCTGGCTGCGGCGTACGAGGATCTGGACGAGCTGGCCAGATTCGGGGCAGCGCCACCCGCCAGGCCCACTCTCGAAGCCCGTGGGGCGTCGTCGCCGCCGTACGACGAACGCGCTGAGCGTGAAACCAAGGAATACCGGCACGGTTCAACGAGATTGTGGCTAGTCTCGCAACGGTCTCCGAGCCGCACCCCGACCCGTGCTCTCCCGATAGCGCATCGAGGTTGAGGAAGCGGTCGCGGCGGTCAGCACTGCGCTAGGTGGATGAACGCGGCGGCCGGCTGACGGAGCCACTGGGTGATGCGCATGGCGAGGTCCATGTCGGCTAGCCGGGCAGTTCGCAAGTTCGTCAGCCGGGATGGAGTGCAGTCGAGCTCCTCCGCGAGATCCGTCCAGGTGCGGTACTGCTGCCGCCGCTGCTCGTTGGGCGCGGTATGCAGTTGGTTCAAGTCCCATCGAAGCCGACTGTCGGTCCCCGCTTCCGCCAACCGGACGTCCCCCACATCGAGAACCGGACCGGACAGGAAGTCCTCCGGGGCTCGGTGGAGCCAGCGCAACATGAACAGCGCGTACTGGCAGGACGTCGCGCCACGCTCTTGCAGTCGCTGGATCGCTCCGCCGCAAAGCCGATGATCACCACTGCGCTGCGCGTTGAGATCCGACGACTGCTGCCACAGTTCGTCGGCAAGCTCGTACCAGCCCAACCCAAGGTCACGACGTTGCGCGTCAAGTGCGTTGAGGAGAGCGCCGCACTCGAAGACCGGCAGCGGTCGCATGCGAGCCAGCCTACGTCGAGGAAACGATGACGCCGCTGTCGTTTCAGAGTGCGCTGACAAGTCGCGATCAACGCACCGAGAAGGGCGCGTCATTTCGGCTCCCTGAGGTCACCATGGCTGCCACCATCACCCGCCCCGCCGCTCCCGACGCCTGCCGACGCGCTCGCCGTCTCGACGCGGACGGTCCGACCCCTTGCCGAGGGTCAGCTCGGCGGTGCGGCTGGGCCGCAAGACGCGGCGGATCAAGGTCGACTCGATCGAGTCGGTTCATCGACACCCAGCCAGTCGCCATCCGGCGTCGGAGTGCCTCGTGAGGGCACAGATACAGGACAGGAACGGGCCAAGGCTTGGCTGTTCCTTGTTCCTCGCATGTTCCCCGAAGCGGCAAGAGTCCCTCGAAAGGGCCTTCGACGTGCGGGAACTCTGTGGGCGATACTGGGTTCGAACCAGTGACCTCTTCCGTGTCAGGGAAGCGCGCTACCACTGCGCCAATCGCCCGAGGTGGAGACGGGATTTGAACCCGTGTAGACGGATTTGCAGTCCGTTGCCTCGCCTCTCGGCCACTCCACCGCGGAGGCCCAACCAAGAGAGAGAGACCTCTCCGAGCGGACGACGAGGCTCGAACTCGCGACCTCAACCTTGGCAAGGTTGCGCTCTACCAACTGAGCTACGTCCGCCTGCCCGACGGGTTGCCCGGCGGTGCGTGAGAACCATAACCGATGCCTTGGGCGCGGCCAATTTCGACCGGCACGTGCTTGGGGGAGCCCTTGCAGGCGTGAAAAGCGGGTGCGGCCAACTATGGTCGAGCACATGCGGACCTGGGTCAACGGCCACCTGCTCACCCGTCCCGACGAGCCGGCGCTGCCGGTCAACGACCACGGACTGACCGTCGGCGACGGAGTGTTCGAGACGATCAAAGTCATCGAGGGGCAGCCCTTCGCACTGACGCGGCACCTGGCCCGGATCGCGCGGTCGGCGCGGGGCCTGGGGCTCCCTGAACCCGATGAGGACGCCCTGCGTGCCGGGGTTGCTGCCGTGCTGGCGGATGATCCGCCACCCCTGGGCCGAATCCGGATGACGGTCACCGGGGGACCGGCACCGCTTGGTTCAGGACGGGGTGACGCCGACCCGACCCTGGTGGTCGTGTCGGAGCCGATGGAGCGACGTGCCGACATGACAGCCGTGGTGACCGTCCAGTGGCCGCGCAACGAACGCGGTGCGTTGACCGGGCTCAAGACCACGTCGTACGCCGAGAACGTGCTGGCTCTCGCCGAGGCGCACAAGCATGGCGCGACCGAGGCTGTCTTCGCGAACACCGTTGGCATGTTGTGTGAGGGCACCGGCTCGAACATCTTCTACGTCCTCGATGATCAGCTGCGTACGCCGAGCCTGGCGTCGGGCTGTCTGGCTGGGATCACCCGGGCACTGCTCCTCGAGTGGTACCTCTGCGTGGAGGTCGAGGAACCCATCGGCGTCCTCGCAGAGGCCGAGGAGATCTTCCTGGTCTCGACGGTTCGGGACGTCCAGGCGGTCGTTCGCTGCGACGGGCGCGATCTCGACGGTCCGGGACGGGTGACCGCCGAGGCGATGGCGACCTGGGCCAAACGGGAGAGCGAGGACGTTGATCCCTGAACGCCAAGCCGCGACTTGGTTCGCGCCGAGCCGAGGTTCGGCGAGGTCAGCTGCCGAGCAGGTTGCCCAGAGCCAGGTCGAGGTCGACGTACAGGCTCTCCTCACCCTCGGGCACTGAGGCGAGCATCTCGGTGACGAACCCGACCAGGTCGCGAGAGGGAGCCTGCACCAGCACCTCGCCGTCGGGAGAGGACAGCTCGAAGATCACCACGGCTACCCCTGTGGAGGACAGGCACGGCCAGACGTGGACGTCGCCGTCTCCGGTGGGCTCGTAGACGCCTTGGATGACCAGGTCGCGGCCGAAGGTCCAGGAGACGGAACCGGTGGCCGTCTTGAAGACAGTGGTGACGGCGTACGGGTCAGCGGGGTCGAAGCTGAAGTCGGCCTCGAGCGAGGCGGTCTCGCCTTCTGGGTCGACGAACTCCAGCGAGGTCGTCACGGCCACCAGTGCTGAGTGGCGGCTCGTTAGCTTGTCCATCCATCTGCCTTTCCCCAAGTTCTGCCGGGAACCGAACCCGTCACAGCGTCCATGTGTGACGAGCCCCGAGTCTGGGCCCGGATCGACCATCCGAGGAGATTATTGGGCGATATGGGAGGTATATACGCATGGTGGTCTACCTTTGCGCCCGCTACTGGTCTATTTCAAGGCGGCTGCGGTCTAGTCCAGGATTTGCGGCCCCATGCTGTTGCGTCGTGGCGGGTCGGAACCGCAGGCACTGCTCCCACGCGACGGTGGCGGCACCGGCCGCCGCCGGCCTGGACAGCGGCCTTGCTATCGTTTCCCGGCCCGGGCGATTGGCGCAGTGGTAGCGCGCTTCGTTCACACCGAAGAGGTCACTGGTTCGAACCCAGTATCGCCCACCATCGGCTTGACGCGGGCTCCTACCGAGCCGGTCCGGACACGACACAGGCCGGTTGTCGGGCGGCCGATAATGCCTACGGCGAGGACGGGGCCCCCCGATACGATCGGCGAGTCCCCACCCTTGATGAGGAGCATCCCTGGTGTCCGACGTACCCATCACCGTGATCAGCCCAGCCGGCCGGGCCGAGCGCACGGTGAGCAGCGGCACGCGGGCCTGGGAGCTGTTCAGCGAGCTGCCCGAGGTGGTGGCGGCACGGGTCGGTGAGACGCTTCGTGACCTCTCCTACGAGGTGGTGACGGGTGACGTGGTCGAGGCAGTGGCCATCGACTCGCCCGACGGACGCGACATCTTGAGGCACTCGACCGCGCACGTCCTTGCCCAGGCAGTCCAGGAGCTGTTCCCCGATGCCACGCTGGGCATCGGGCCCCCGGTCGAGAACGGCTTCTACTACGACTTCGACGTCGAGACCCCGTTCGTGCCCGAGGACCTTGCCAAGATCGAGACCCGGATGCGCAGGATCGTCAAGGACAACCAGAGGTTCTCCCGGCGAGCCGTCTCCGACGACGAGGCCAGGGTCGAGCTCGCCACCGAGCCCTACAAGCTCGAGCTGATCGGGCTCAAGGGAGGAGTCTCGACAGCGCTCGACCAACAAGGGGACGCACCGGAGGGCGCTTCGGTAGAGATCGGCGCCGACGAGCTCACGATCTACGACAACCTCGACCGCTCCGGGAAGACCGCCTGGAAAGACCTCTGCCGGGGGCCGCATCTCCCGACCACCAAACGGATCCCAGCGTTCAAGCTGACGCGCTCGGCAGCGGCGTACTGGCGCGGGGACGAGAAGAACAAGCAGCTGCAGCGCATCTATGGCACCGCCTGGGAGTCCAAGGAAGCGCTGGAGGAGCACCTGCATCGGATCGAGGAGGCTGAGCGTCGCGATCACCGCAAGCTCGGCCGCGAGCTGGACCTCTACTCCTTCCCCGACGAGCTCGGCTCCGGCCTGGTGGTCTTCCATCCCAAGGGAGGGGTGATCAAGCGTGAGATGGAGGACTACGTCAGGCGCAGGCACATCGAGGAGGGCTTCGAGTACGTCGGCACGCCGCACATCTCCAAGGAGGGGCTGTTCCACACCTCGGGACACCTGCCGTACTACGCCGAGACGATGTACCCACCGATGGAGTTCGAGGGGGCGAACTACTACCTCAAGGCGATGAGCTGCCCGATGCACAACCTCATTTTCGCTTCACGCGGGCGTTCCTACCGAGAGCTGCCACTGCGGTTGTTCGAGTTCGGCGGAGTCTACCGCTTGGAGAAGTCTGGCGTGGTGCACGGCCTCACCCGGGTGCGCGGGATGACCCAGGACGACTCACACTCCTACGTCACTCCAGAGCAAGCACCGGCCGAGATCAAGCACCTGCTCGACTTCTGTCTGGGCCTGTTCCGCGATTTCGGTCTGGACGACTTCTACCTCGAGCTGTCGACGCGCGACGAGAGGAACACCCAGAAGTTCCAGGGCTCCGCCGAGGAATGGGAGACCGCCACCGAGATCCTGCAGAAGGCGGCCGAGGAGTCGGGACTCGACCTCGTGCCAGATCCGGGAGGAGCGGCGTTCTACGGACCCAAGATCTCGGTGCAGGCCCGCGACGCGATCGGCCGGACCTGGCAGATGTCGACGATCCAGTACGACTTCGCTCAGCCCGCCGGCTTCGGACTGGAGTACCAGGCCGCCGACGGCACCCGACAGCAGCCGGTGATGATCCACTCCGCGAAGTTCGGCTCGATCGAGCGTTTCCTCGGTGTGCTTGTCGAGCACTACGCCGGCGCCTTCCCGCCGTGGCTGGCGCCCGTGCAGGTGGTCGGGATCCCGATCGCGGAGCGGCACCACGCCTACCTGCACGAGGTGGCGGCCAAGCTGCGAGCCGCTGGGATCCGGGTCGAGGTCGACGACTCCGACGACCGGATGCAGAAGAAGATCCGCAACGCTCAGTTGCAGAAGGTGCCGTTCATGGTGATCGCGGGTGATGATGACACCGATGCGGGAGCCGTCTCGTTCCGCTACCGCGACGGCCACCAGGACAACGCCGTCCCAGTCGACGAGGCAGTCGCCCGGGTCCAGGAGGCAGTCGCGAGCCGGATTCAGGTATGACGCTGCGACAAGACGGGGTGGGCGATCCCGATGCGCTCGACCGGCTGTGGACGCCGTACCGGATGGCCTACATCCGCGGCGAGAGCAAGCCGTCCGACGACACCTCAGGCGAGTGCCCGTTCTGCCGTATCCCGTCGCTCGACGACGATGCCGGGCTCGTCGTACGCCGCGGGGAGACCGCGTACGCCGTACTGAACCTGTACCCGTACGCGCCGGGACACCTGATGGTGTGTCCCTACCGTCACCTGGCCGACTACACCGAGCTCGGTGAGCGAGAGTCCACCGAGATCGCCGAGCTGACCAAGGCCGCCATGCGTGTCGTACGCCGGGTCAGCGACGCCCACGGCTTCAACATCGGGATGAACCAGGGTGCCGTAGCGGGAGCGGGCATCGCCGCCCATCTGCACCAGCATGTAGTACCCCGCTGGGCCGGCGACCAGAACTTCATGCCGATCATCGCCAGCACCAAGACGCTGCCCGAGCTGCTGCAGGACACCCGTCGGCTCCTCGCCGACGCCTGGACGACCTGACCCTCACCCCGCCGAGACGGGTGCCGATCTGCGACGTCTCGGCGAAGTGGGATCAGGGAGGGGGTGGCAGGTAGCCTGCTCCCGCCATGCTCGAGAGATTCCGCGCCTTCTGGACCAACTTCTTCTCCCCGGTCGGGGATCTGCTGATCCGGCTCGGGGTGAGTCCCGACGCCGTGACGCTGGCGGGCACTCTCGGAGTGTGTGCCGGGGCACTGGTCTTCTTCCCTCAGGGCAAGCTGCTGGTCGGCGTCTTGGTGATCGCCGTGTTCGTATTCTCCGATCTCATCGACGGCTACATGGCTCGGACCACTGGCCGTGTCTCCTCGTTCGGCGCGTTCTTCGACTCCACGATGGACCGGGTGGGTGACGGTGCGGTCTTCGGCGGCCTGGTGCTGTACTTCGCCGGCCCGGGGGACTCCATCCTCTACGTCAGCGTGACCCTCTACTGCCTCGTGATGGGCGCGGTCACCTCCTACGCAAGGGCTCGCGCCGAGTCGCTGGGCATGCAGGCGAAGGGCGGCATCGCCGAGCGCGCCGACCGGTTGGTGGCGATCCTGGCGGCCGCTGGGCTGGCGGGGATCTTCCACCTGCCGGTGGTGTTGTACCTGACGTTGTGGGTGCTCGCGGTCGCCAACACGGTCACGGTGCTGCAGCGGATCTGGATGGTGCGCAAGCAGGCACTGGCGGGTTGAACGGTGCCCCGCATGCCGGCCAACCTCGGAGCCCGGGCTCGAGAGTCCGCGACCACTCTCGGGTTCTTGGCGGCCTGGCGAGCGGTCCGGCTAGCTCCGGAGCCGGCGTCGCTCCGGGCGTTCGAGCTGGTCGCGGACCGGATCTACGCACGCGACGGGCCCGGCGTACGTCGGTTGCGGTCGAACCTGGCGCGTACCGGAGTCATCGAGGAGTCGGTGATCCGCCAGGCAATGCGGTCCTACCTTCGCTATTGGTGTGAGTCGTTCCGGCTGCCGAGCTGGCCGGTGGAAGACCTCGTTGCGCGTACTCGGACCGTCGACGGACAGATCCTGCATGAGGCCGTCGCGGGCCGCCGCGGGACGGTCGTCGCGTTGCCGCACATGGGCAACTGGGACTGGGCCGGCGCCTGGGCCAGGGACCAGGTTCAACAGGTGATGTCGGTGGCAGAGCGGCTCAAGCCGGAGCGGGTCTTCGACGAGTTCATCGCCTACCGCGAGAGCATCGGCATCCACGTGATTCCGCTGACCGGTGCGGAAAACCCGATGCCGGCACTGTCGCGTTGGCTTCGGGAAGGCGGGCTGGTCTGCCTGCTCGCCGACCGCGACCTCAGCCGTTCGGGGGTGAGCGTCGAGCTGCTCGGGGAGCCGGCTCGGGTGCCCGCCGGCCCGGCGGTGCTGGCTCGTCGTACCGGCGCTCCACTGGTGCCGGCCACTCTCTGGTACGACGGTCCGGAACTGGTGATCCGGATTCATGAGCCGGTGCCGCCCAGTCACCCGGCCACGATGATGCAGGACGTGGCCGACGCTTTCACCGAGTCGATCCGGGCGCATCCCGTCGACTGGCACATGTTGCAGCGTGTGTTCGAGGCCGACCTGGGCCGGGGCACCTGATGCGGATCGGGATTGTCTGCCCCTACTCGCTCGACGTGCCCGGGGGAGTGCAGAACCAGATCCGCGACCTGGCCGAGGAGCTGATCGCGCGAGGCCACGCAGTATCGGTGCTGGCTCCGACCGAGGAGACCGACGGGCTGCCCGAGTACGTCGTACCGGCCGGCCGGGCGGTTCCGGTGCCCTACAACGGTGCCGTCGGGCACGTGCTGTTCGGGCCGATCGCGAACGCCCGGGTACGCCGCTGGCTGGCCGACGGCGGCTTCGACGTCGTCCACCTTCACGAGCCCGGAACTCCCAGCCTCAGCCTGCTCGCGCTCGGGTCCGCCAAGATGCCGGTGGTCGCCACGTTCCACATCACCAGCCCGCACTCGCGGTTCATGACAGCGGCCGCTGGGTTGCTTCGGCCGCGACTGGAGCGCATCGACGCTCGGATCGCGGTCTCGGAGTACGCCCGCGACACCTTGGTGCAACACCACGGCGGGGAGCCGGTGATCATCCCCAACGGCTTGTACGTCGACAGGTTCCGCAACGCCCAGGTCCGACCGGAGTGGCAAGGCGACCAGACGGTCGTGTTCGTGGGTCGCCTCGACGAAGCACGCAAGGGGCTGCCGGTGCTGCTCGAGGCATTTGCCGGTCTTGCCGCTGAGCGGGCTGGCCTGCGCCTGCTCGTTGTCGGCGGCGGTGACGTGGAGCAGGCCCGCGAGCTGCTGCCGGAGGAGGTGCGTCCGCAGGTCAGCTTCCTGGGACCGGTCAGCGACTCGGACAAGGTCTCGGCCCTGGCCTCGGCGGACGTGTACGTCGCCCCGAACACCGGACTCGAGAGCTTCGGGATCGTGCTGATCGAGGCGATGGCCGCCGGGACCGCCGTACTCGCCAGCGACATCGGGGCGTTCCAGCGCGTCCTGGAGTACGGCTCCCTGGGAGACAGCTTCCGCAACGGCGACTCCGCCGACCTGCGCATCCGGCTGGCCGCCCTGCTCGACGACCCGGAGCGCCGTGCGGAACTGGTTGCTGCCGCAAGCCGGCAGGTGATGCGATACGACTGGTCCCGGGTGGCCACGCAGGTAGAGCGTGTCTACGAGACGGTGGTCGGTCGATGACCCGCCTCTGGGTCACTCTCGACGTCGTCCTCCTCGTCGCAGGCGTGGCTGCCTGGCTGTCATGGACGGCGACGCGCCTGGACGCGCTGCACCACCGAGTCGAGCTGGCCCGCGAGTCCGTGCGCCGGCGGCTGCTGGAGCGGTCCGGCTGGACCTTGGAGATGGCCACCTCCGGCCTCCTCGACGATGCCGAGGCGCTGCTGCTGGCCGACGCCGCGGCACGGGCCCGTGCGGAGGACCGAGGTTTCGAGACGGCGGAGTCGGACCTCTCCCAGGCGCTGCGGGCGGTCTTCGACCATGCGGGCGAGGCGGCCAGGGTGCGCACCACCCCGGTCGGCACCGAGCTGGTTGCGGCGTGTCAGCGGGTCGAGCTGGCCCGGCGCTTCCACAACGACGCGGTCGCCTCGGCGCGGCACGTGCGCAGCAGATGGCCGGTACGGTTCTTCCGCCTCTCCGGAAGCGCGGGGCCGCTGCGGACGATCGACCTCGACGACGCGCCCCCGGCAGGCTTCACCTCCGCGGGAGCCTCGGACCGGTCGGCATGATCGGTCCCGGTTCGCCGTCCCGGCGAGCGTTCTGGCGGCGGGCGCAATAGGCTGGACCCATGAGTGAGGCATCAACATCCCAGTCCGGCACCGGCACCTCGCGCGTCAAACGCGGGATGGCCGAGATGCTCAAGGGCGGCGTGATCATGGAC
>JALZBH010000039.1 GCA_030947625.1 Actinomycetota bacterium | reverse complement strand
CGGCCCGCCTCAACGAGGTCGGCAAGGTGTGGACCTCCGACCTTTCGGTGAGTGAGTTCGCGCTCCTCGACGCCGCCGGGTTCCGGCCGCTGGAGTTCGTGATGGGCAGCTCGGTGTTCCATGTCGGGTGGCAGTCCCAGAACCTGCGCCAGTCCACCGAGCTCGGCGTACTGAGCCAGGCGATGTACACCGCCCGGATGAACGCCATGAACCGGATGCTGGCCGAGGCAGAGCAGGTCGGCGCCGACGGGATCGTCGGAACGCGGCTGACATTCCGTAGGCACGGGGTGAGCGCCGAGCACATCGAGTTCATCGCCGTGGGCACCGCGATCGTCTCCAAGGACGACCCGGGCCGGATGCGGCGTGCGGACGGCCAGCCGTTCTCGAGCCACCTCAACGTCCAGGACTTCTACACGCTTTTGCGCACCGGCCATGCGCCGGTCGAGTTCGTGCTCGGCGTCTGCGTCTGGCACGTCGCGGCTCAGGGCTTCCTTCAGACCATGAGGCAGATGGGCCAGAACGTCGAGATGCCCCAGTGGACGCAGGGCTACTACGACGCCCGTGAGACGGCGCTTGCTCGCATGCAGGCCGAGGCCGAGCGCGTCCAGGCCACCGGCATCACCGGTGTCGAGTGGACAGCCAGCGAGTGGATGTGGGGTACCCACACGTTGGAGTTCTTCACCTCCGGTACCGCTGTGCGCAAGATTGCCGAAGCGTCCACGATCGACCCGCAGCTCGTGCTTCCGCTCAGCAGCTGAGCGCAGGGTCGATGACCAGCCAGCCGCCCTCCGCCGAGTTCGTCGACCCGTGCGACCGGGTCCAGGTGGCGGCCGTCTTCACGGCCGTGCTCAAGGCATGGGGCATCGATGGGGTCGGTGACCTGCTCGGCCGTCTGCCCGGCGTACGGCTGTCGGCTGGGGAGCGGCGACGCCGGTTCCGGGCGGCGACTCCTGCGACGGTGACGATCGGCTCGGAGAACCAGCTGGTGCTGGCCGAGCCGCCCGAGCACCTCCATGTGGTAGGCGGGGTGGTGCTGAGCCGCCGGGCGCTACCGCCAGGTGAGCTGCCCGTTCTGTTGGCCGATCTGGTCACCCGGCTCACCCGCGAGCAGGCGTCGTACGACGACTCCGCTGCCGCCCTCACCGCGGCCAGAGAGGTGCTCGACGCCGGGTGAGCGCCAATCTCTGACCCGCGGCGCGACTGGGGCCGACCTGCGACAGTTTCAGCGAAAAGGTGTCTCGCATTCTGGATGGCCGTCTTAGATCGTGAGATCTGAGGTTGTGAAACGGCGGTCCGCCAGATGAGACTCGGGTCCATGAACAGCGCTGCGGCCCTTCGCCTCGTGGCTCGACGCCACGTAGACCTCGGTCGAACCCGCAGCATGATGTGTCATCTCGCCGTCTGAGCCCCTCCTCGACGACCCCGGCTCCGCGCTCCGACCCTTCCCCCTGTGGGGTCGCAGGCACCGGTGCCTCCGACCCCACAGGACGAGATGATGACCAGCTCCCCCGCTGCCCCCGGTTCCGCCGGTGCTCCACCCGCCGATGCGCTCCCCCTCACCCCGGCCCATGCACGCGTCCGCCGGGGTGAGGGCCAGTGGGCATTGGGCTATCACGAGCCGCTGAACGCCAACGAGCAGTTCAAGAAGGACGACGACGCCCTCAATGTCCGGGCCCGGATCGAGGACATCTACGCCCAGCGTGGCTTCGCCTCGATCGACCCCAACGACCTGCGTGGCCGGATGCGGTGGCTCGGGCTCTACACTCAGCGGCGCCCGGGCCTGGACGGCGGCAAGACTGCCTCCCTGGAGCCGAATGAGCTCGACGACGAGTACTTCATGATGCGGGTGCGCATCGACGGCGGCCAGCTGAGTCTCGAACAGCTGCGCACGATCGCCGAGGTGAGTACGACGTACGCACGAGACACCGCCGACATCACCGACCGGCAGAACGTGCAGTACCACTGGATCGACATCAGGGACGTGCCGGAGGTGTGGGCCAAGCTCGAAGCGGTCGGGCTGACCACCATGGAGGCCTGCGGCGACTGCCCTAGGGTGGTGATCGCGTCGCCGGTGGCCGGTATCGCGGCGGACGAGATCATCGACGGGACCCCCGCGTTGCAGGAGATCAAGCAGCGCTACATCGGCTCGCCAGAGTTCTCCAACCTGCCCCGCAAGTTCAAGACTGCGATCACCGGACATCCCAGCCATGACGTGGCCCCTGAGATCAACGACCTGTCGTTCGTGGGCACCGTGCACCCCGAGCTCGGTCCCGGGTTCGACGTGTGGGTCGGTGGCGGCCTGTCCACGAATCCGATGCTCGCCCAGAAGTTCGGCGTCTGGGTGCCCCTCGAGGACGTCCCTCGGGTGTGGGCCGCGGTGGTCTCGGCGTTCCGCGACTATGGCTACCGACGGCTGCGCTCACGGGCGCGGATCAAGTTCCTGGTCGCCGACTGGGGGGTGGCCAAGTTCCGGCGAGTCGTCGAAGAGGAGTACCTCGGTCGCCCGCTGGTGGACCTCGCCAGCCCCGAGGTCAGCGGCGAGAACGGTGACCACATCGGCGTGCATCGCCAGCACGACGGGCGCTTCTTCATAGGGGTCGCGCCGACGGTCGGCCGGGTCTCTGGCTCGCTGCTGGCCAAGCTTGCCGACATCGTCGAGGAGCACGGCTCGAGCCGGGTCCGGACCACGCCGTACCAGAAGCTGCTGGTCCTCGACGTGGAGCCGGACCGCGTCGAGGCACTGGTGACCGCACTGGACGCGATCGGGCTCAGCGCCCGCCCGAGCACCTGGCGCAAGAACACGATGGCTTGCACGGGCATCGAGTACTGCAAGCTCGCGATCGTGGAGACCAAACAGCGCTCCGCTGATCTGATCGAGGAGTTGGAGCGCCGCTTTCCTGAGCTGGACACACCGATCAGCGTCAACGTCAACGGATGCCCGAACGCGTGCGCCCGCACCCAGGTCGCCGACATCGGGCTCAAGGGCCAGCTGGTGCTCGACGCAGACGGCAACCAGGTCGAAGGCTTCCAGGTCCACCTCGGCGGGGCGGTTGGTCTCGAGCCGGTCTTCGGCAAGAAGCTCCGCGGCCACAAGGTGACCAGCGCCGGTCTCGACGACTACATCAGCGCTCTGGTGACGGCTTACCTCGAGGGCAGGCTGGACGGCGAGCGTTTCGCTCAGTGGGTGGTGCGCGCCGATGAGCAGCTGTTGCGTGGGGAGGCCTCGTGAGCGAGCGCGCAGTGCCATTCCACTGCCCCTACTGCGGAGGCGAGAACCTCTGGCCGCACGAGCCGGCCGCTGGTGCCGGCCACGGCGCGTGGGAGTGCCGGTCGTGCCTGCGTGCGTTCCGGGTGTCCTTGTTGGGCCACCTCCGCCGACAGGCGGTGCCGCAATGACGGCATCGACGACGCTTGCGGCGCGCGCCTTTCGCGGCTCGGCGACCGAGGGGCGAAGCACCGAGGAGCTCCAGACGATCGTCTCGCATGTCGGTGCCGAGCTGGAGCTCGCTCCGGCGCCGGACATCATCGAGTGGGCGGTGGCAACCTTCGGTCCGCGGTTCTGTGTGGCCTCGTCGATGTCGGACGCGGTGCTCGTCCATCTCGTCTCCCGGGTTGCGCCGGGTATCGACGTACTGTTCCTCGACACGGGATACCACTTCGCGGAGACGCTCGGTACCCGTGACGCGGTGGCGGCAACACTGCCCGTGCGGATGGTCGAGGTTGCTCCGGCGCAGACGGTGACCGAACAGGATGCGACATACGGCGAAGCGCTTTTCGCACGCGACCCGGACACGTGCTGCGCACTGCGCAAGGTGGCCCCGTTGAAGCGGGCGCTTGGTGAGTACGACGCCTGGGCGACCGGGTTGCGTCGCGCCGAGACGCACAACCGGGTGATAGCGCCGGTTGTCGGATGGGACCAGCAGAAGGGCAAGGTCAAGGTCTCGCCGCTGGCCCGGTGGACCGACCTCGACGTGGAGAGGTACATCGCTCAGCACGGCGTACTGGTGAACCCGTTGCGGTACGACGGGTTTCCCTCCATCGGCTGCTGGCCGTGCACCCGTCGAGTCGGGACAGGTGAAGACCCGCGCGGCGGGCGCTGGGCCGGCACCACCAAGACCGAATGCGGCATCCATCAGTAGCCATCACTCGACAGCCGCATCGAGACCAGCCGATTCTCACCTGGATCCGAACGACCGAAGTACTACGGAAGGAGGCGGGTTCACCATGACCGCCCCAGCATTGATCGCTCTAGCGCACGGGAGTCGTGACCCGCGCTCCAAGGCCACCATCGAGGCACTGGTCGCAGAGGTCCAGAACCTGCGCCCGGACCTGCGCATCGAGACCGCGTTCCTCGAGATGTCGCGTCCGGCGTTCGACACGGCAGTCAACCGTCTGGTGCGGTCCCGCTTCGAGGAGATCGTCGTCGTACCGCTGCTGCTCAGCGAGGCCCACCATGCGAAGGTCGACGTACCCTCGGCGATCGCCGAGGCCACCGCTCGGCATTCGGGCGTCCGGATTCGAGCGTCGAAGGTCCTCGGACTGCACCAGGAGTTCCTCGGGGTCCTCGACCGTCGGCTGCGCGAGGCGCTGAGCGCGAAACGGGTCCGAGAGCTGGACGCTCTCGTGCTGGCCGCTGCGGGGACGTCCGACCCGTTGGCCAACCAGGGAGTGGCCCGGCTCGCTCGCGTGTGGGGTGCTCGGCACCGTTTGCCGGTCACGGCCGCGTTCGCCACGTCGGCTCCCCCCTCGGCTGGCGAGGCCGTGCGGGCGTTCCGTGCCCAGGGTCGGCGGCACGTCGCAGTGGCGTCGATGTTCCTTGCGCCCGGCTTTCTGCCCGACCGGGCGGCCGAGCTCGCTTTCGAGGCAGGAGCGGTGGCCGTCTCCGAACCGCTCGGCGCCGACCCGGTGCTGGCCCGCGCCGTACTCGCCCGGTACGCCGTTGGTGCCGTCGAGCTGGTCCCGGTCTAGCGTCGAGACGGCGAGCCGGGCGAGGCGGTCAGGAGACTGGTTTCTCGTCGAGCAGGCGCTGCCGTTGGATGGCCACGTCGTAGCCAGGGCGCGGCCAGGACAGGTCCATGTCGCGCAGGGTCTCCAGGAGAAGTGTCGCGATTGCCGAGTTGCGGTACCACTTCCGGTCACTGGGTACGACGTACCAGGGGGCGCGCTCGGTGTTGCACCGCTCCAGTGCGATCTCATACGCCTGGCGGTACGCCGGCCACAGCTCGCGACTGTCGACGTCTCCGGGCTGGAACTTCCACTGCTTCGTCGGGTCGTCGAGCCGGGCAAGCAGTCGCTCCTTCTGCTCGTCCGCGGAGACGTACAACATGCACTTGACCACCGTGGTGCCGGACCCCACGAGCCGCCGCTCCCAGTCGTTGATCGCCTCGTAGCGTCGCTCGATCTCGGCGGCTGCGGCAAGTCTCTGGACCCGGACAACCAGCACGTCCTCGTAGTGCGACCGGTCGAAGATCCCGATGGTGCCCCGGCCTGGCACCTCCTTCTTCACCCGCCACAGGAAGTCATGGGCGAGCTCCTGCTTAGTCGGTGCCTTGAACGACTTCAGGCGGACCCCGATGGGGTTGAGCAGCCCGACCGCGTGGCTGACCACCCCGCCCTTGCCCGAGGTGTCCATCCCCTGCAGGACCAGCAGGATTCGGCGCTCATCCCCGGTGTAGCCAGCGGCAAAGAGCTGCTCCTGCAGGGTTCCCAGCTCGGCGGCCATATCTGGCAAGACGGCGAGGCCGGCTTTCTTCTTGCCCTTGAAGCCCGGTGTGCCGCGCGGATCAATCAAAGCCAGGTCGACGGGTCCACTCGGAAGCCGCAGCAGGTCGTGCATCCGGTCCGCCATGGACGGAGTCTAGTGGTGCTGCTCCGCACTAGTCTCTCGCCATGGACCTCCCCGTGATGCCGCCCGTCCAGCCCATGCTGGCCAAGTCCGTCAAGGGGATGCCGGATCCCGGCCGGTACGACGGTGGGCTGTCGTTCGAGCCGAAGTGGGACGGCTTCCGCTGCATCGTCTTCCGGGACGGCGACGAAGTCGAGCTGACCTCGCGCAACACCAAGCCGCTGACCCGATACTTTCCCGAGGTCGTAGAGGCGTTCCGGGAGCAGCTACCGGCGCGGTGCGTGCTCGACGGCGAGCTGTTCGTCGCCGTCGGCCCGCGGCTGGAGTTCGAGGTGCTCCAGGAGCGGATTCATCCCGCCGCGTCGCGAGTGAAGATGCTCGCGGAGCAGACACCCGCTGCCTTCGTCGCGTTCGACGCCTTGGCTCTGGGCGACGAAGACCTGACCCGGGAGCCCTTTGCCACCAGGCGGTCACGGCTCGCGGACGCGCTCGCAGGGGTACGCGGACCGGCGTACCTCACCCGGGCGACGACGGACCCGATCCAGGCGCAGGGCTGGTTCGAGCAGTTCGAGGGCGCCGGGCTCGACGGGGTGGTGGCCAAGCCGATGAGTACGCCATACCAGCAGAACACTCGGGCCATGCTGAAGATCAAGCACGAACGCACCGCCGATGTCGTCCTGGCCGGGTACCGCCTGCACAAGACCTCCACCCCCGAGCAGCCGCTGGTCGGCTCGCTCCTGCTCGGCCTGTACGACGGCGACCGGCTCCAGCACATCGGGGTGTCCGCGAGCTTCACTGCCAAGCGCCGCGCCGAGCTCGTCGAGGAGGTGCAGCCGCTGGTGTGCGCTCTCGCGGAGCACCCGTGGGGTGAGTGGGAGGAGTGGGCGATCGCCAACCCGGACCGGGTGCCGGGGACGCAGAGCCGCTGGAGCGCGGGCAAGGACCTCTCGTTCACCCCCCTGCGCCCGGACCGGGTCCTGGAGGTCGGCTACGACCACCTCGAGGGCCGGCGCTTCCGGCACACCGCCCAGTTCAAACGGTGGCGGCCGGACCGCGACCCGGCGTCTTGTGACTACAGCCAGCTCGAGGAACCCGTCGGGTACGACCTCACCGAGGTACTCGGCGGCTGAGCGTCGCTACAGTGAGAGTCTCAACGTTCCTGCGGAGGTTTCGGTGAGCGATTCTCAGAGCACCTACGACGTCGTCCTGCTGATCGAGCAGGCGTTGAGCCAGCAGGATGTGCGGCAGGTGCGCAGCCTGCACGAGGAGATCGAGGGGCGAGTCCGCTACCACGTGCTCCTTCCCGTCGAGGACGCAGCCGGGCGCATCGAGGCCGGCATCGGGTCGTTGGGCAGCGCAGAGGTGATGGCCTCTCCGGCCGTCACGATGGGCAGCGAGCAGGTCGAGGAGATGCAGAAGGAGCTCCTCGAGGGCTGCCGGTCCGACGTAGCCGCAACGGTCAGCCAGCTCAAGGGCGCCGGCGCCGAGGCCACCGGTACGACGGTGACCGAGGACCCCATCGACGCGCTCGCAGCGACCGTCAAGCGGCTTGGGGCGGGCGAGGCGATCATCCTCACCAGGTCACACGTGGTCGCCGAGTTCTTCCATCTCGACTGGACCTCACGGGCGCGCCGCAAGCTCGGCGTACCGGTGCTGCATCTGCTCGAGCACGAGAGCTTCGACGAGCAAGCCGGCGGCACCGGTGAGGGCGTCACCGGCCTCTAGATGTGCCGCCGGGAGGTGACCACCCGGAACCGACCGGCGACGTACGCCGCATCGACGTACGCAGAGTTCGCCGCAGGGTTCGCACCCGTCCCGTGGTAGTCGGAGAACGCCGAGGTCTGGTTCACGAACACCTGCCCGGTGAGGTTCTCGGACAGGGCCACTCCGGCCAGCGCGGCAGCCTCGCGGGCAGCCACGAGGGTGCCCTCGGAGGTCGAGTAGACCGAGGCGGTCATCGCGCCGTGCTCACGCACCGTCTCGACGAAGCGTCGTAGTGACTGCGCCGTCGACTCGGTACGGATCAAGAAGGACACCGGGCCGAAGCACTCCTGGGTGTATGCGGACTCCCGGTCCGCGTCGACCGCGACCAGCCCGGGTGCGCGCACAACCGCCTCCGGGTACGCCGGGTGAGTGACCCGGCGAGACTCCAGCACGACCGTCCCCCCGGCGACCTCGCCGAGACGGACGGCGTTGGACCTGACCTGGCCGTTGACGGTCGCACCGAGCAGCTCGACTGCCCTTGCGTCGTCCCCGGTGAGGCGACCGACTGCTCCGGCGAGCCGATCGGCGAAGCCGTCGAAGGTCAGTCGGCCCTCATCGGTGTCGATGCCGTCGGTGGGCAGGTAGATGTTCTGTGGCGTCGTGCACATCTGGCCGGAGTACAAGCAGAGCGAGAACGCCAGGTTGGCCAGGGTGCCTTGGAGATCGTCGGTCGAGTCGACGACGACCGTGTTGAGCCCGGACATCTCGGCGTAGACGAGCTTCCCGGCGGCGGCACCGGTCCGCTGCAGCCATTCCCCGAACGACGGCCCACCGGTGTAGTCGATGAGCGCGACCTCGTCCCGCTCTGCGAGCGTCTTGGCCAGGCCCTGACCGTCGGCTTCCGCAGCCAGTTGCACCAGGGCCGGATCGAACCCCTGCTCGGCCAGGACGCGACGCGCTGTCGCTGCAGTCAGGGCCAGCGGCAGGACGGCGCGTGGGTGCGGCTTGAGGACCACCGGGTTGCCGCAGGCCAGCGATGCGAACAATCCGGGGTAGGAGTTCCAGGTCGGGAACGTGTTGCAGCCGATCACCAACGCAACGCCGCGCGGCACGATCCGGTAGTCCTTCTGCATGCGGAGCGGCGCGTCGCGACCAGGTTTCTCCCACACGACCGATTCGGGTACCCGCTGCTGCTCCTCCAGCGCCGCCACCACCGCCTCGAGCCCACGGTCCTGGGCGTTCGGACCGGCCGCCTGGAACGACATCACGAACGGCTGGCCGGACGTGTGCATCACCGAGTTTGCGATCTCGAAGCTGTGCCGGTTGATCTCGTCCAGGATCTGCACGCACACCGCGGCCCGCACGAGAGTTCCGGCGTCGCGCCAGGCCGGGATCGCCGCCTGGGCGGAACCGAGGGCGGTGTCTAAGTCGAGCTCGGGATAGCTGATGCCGAGTACCGGCCCGTACGGCGACACCTCGCTGCCGACCCAGGCACACGTGGCCGGCTGGTCGGCCAGCTCCTCGAACGGCTTGCCGAGCCGGGCCTCGTAGTCGGCTCGTCCTTCGGCTGCGGCACTCTCGCCGTACACCCGGGGCGACGGTGACTCGGGGTAGCGGGAGAAGTAGCTGCGACCGCGCAGCGCCTCGCGCGCCTGGCTCAGCGCCTCGGCGTGCTTGGCAACCACGGGATGCTGGGCAGTGGCGTCGCTCACGCGTCGATCGTAGCCACGCGCGAGTTCGGCTACTCCCCCACCGGACCGCCGGCGATCTCGATCGCCACATCGAGATGACCCACGTGCCTGGCGTACTCCTGCAGCACGTGTAGGCCGATCCAGCGCAAGGTCGGCGCATTCTCCTTGAACCGGCCACCCGTTGCTCCGACCGTGTCCAGGGGTTCGGTCCGCAGCACCTGGCTGGTACGCCGTCCGGTCGCCCGAAGCTGCTGGGAGATCTCCTCGAGACCGACTCCCTCCGGGACAACCCACGCATCGCCCGACCCGGCATCGCGCCACGGGTCCCCGACATCCTCTCCCAGGAAGCCCCAGACGAACCACCGTTGCTCCATGCAGGCCAGGTGGTGCAGCAGGGCGAGGGGGTTCCATCCGGTCGGCACCAAGCTCTCGCGCTGTCGTGCCTGGTTCAACGAGCCGACCTTTGCCACCGCCGTCTCGCGGTAGAAGTCGAGGAAGGCGGCGACGTGAGCCCCTTCGTCACCATCGATGTTTTCGGGTTCTGCGCGTCTCACTCGACCTCCCACGTCGGATGGAGGTTATCCGGCGGCGCCCCCGATAGACCCACCGGGAAGCAGCCGTCGCCGTACCCTTGCCTGATGTCTCTTCCCCTCGCTGGGCGAACCGCAGTGGTCACCGGAGTCAGCCGTCGAAGGGGGATCGGGTTCGCCATCGCCAGCCGGCTGGCCGGAATGGGCGCCAGCCTGTTCCTCCATCACTACAGCCCACATGACGCCGACCAGCCATGGGGAGCCGACGCAGTTGACGAGCTGGTGGACGAGCTGCACGCAGCTCTCGTGTCCGGGTCCAGCATGAGCCAGATGAGCCTCGACCTCAGTGAGGCGGCAGCTGCCGGCACCCTGGTAGACACCGCGAGGTCTGCGCTCGGGCACCTCGACATCCTCGTGTGCAACCACGCCCAGAGCGGCTACGACGGTCCTCTGGCCGAGACGACCGTGGAGAAGCTGGACCAACACTGGCAGGTCAACGCCCGCTCCACGCTGTTGGCTACGCGCGCATTCTCCGCCCAGCACGACGGGCGAGAAGGCGGTCGCGTCGTCTGGATGACCTCCGGGCAGGCGAAGGGACCGATGAGCGACCAGATCGCGTACGCCGCGTCCAAGGCGGTCCTCGCCGGTCTCACCGCATCCGTGGCCGATGACCTGGCCGATCGGGGGATTCTCCTCAACACGGTCAATCCCGGACCGGTCAACACCGGATACCTGGACGAGGATCTGGTCCAGGACGACATGCCGCGGATCCTGGCGAGATTCCCGTCCGGACGACTCGGCGAGCCCGACGACCCCGCGCGACTGATCGCCTGGCTGGTCAGCGACGAAGGCCGCTGGATGGTTGGTCAGGTGCTGGACAGCGAGGGCGGCTTCCGACGCTGGTAGCAGTAAGTTCATCGCCATGACGGGTACAGCTCGGGTCACCAGCTTCAGGCGGGCTGGGCTCAGGTTCGACGTGAGCGACGAGGGGCCGCTCGACGGGACGCCCGTCGTACTCCTACACGGGTTTCCGCAGGACTCACGCTCCTGGGACAAGGTGGCGCCGCTGCTTCACGAACGCGGCTACCGGACGCTGGCGCCGGACCAGCGCGGCTACTCCCCCGGCGCTCGCCCCCGCGGACGACACGCGTACCGCATCTCCGAGCTGGTCGCCGACGTCGCCCAGCTCATCGAGACCGCTGGCCTGGGACCCGTCCATCTGGTCGGCCATGACTGGGGCGCCGCGGTTGCCTGGGGTGTCGGCGCTAACCGGCCCGACCTGCTGCGGACGCTGTCCACGCTGTCGGTGCCGCATCCCGCGGCATTCCTGCGGTCGCTGGTGACCAGTCAGCAGGGACTGAGGTCCTGGTACATGTACTTCTTTCAGCTTCCGTGGCTCCCCGAGCGCCAGGTCACCTCGGGGAAGGCCTGGGAGAAGGCACTGAGGTCCGCGGGGCTCTCACGCGAGTCGGCTGCGCGCGACGCCGAGATGATGCGCGACCCGTCCACTGCGCGAGCCGCACTCAACTGGTACCGCGCGATGCCGATGAGCTCCCCGCGGTCGATCTCCGCCAAGGTCACCGTGCCCACCCTGCATGTCTGGAGCGACGGCGACGTGGCGATCGGTCCCAAGGGCGCCGAGCTGACCCCGGCCTACGTCGAGGGGCCGTACACCTTCGAGGTGCTCACCGGCGTCAGCCACTGGATCCCCGACGAGGCTCCCGAACCGTTGTGCCAGCTGCTGGTGCGCCACTTCGAGTGAGAGCGAAGTCCGTTTGGCTTCGATGGGGAGGCCGGACTTCGGGCCGCTTGGCCCTGCTGCGGCGGGCCCGTGGAGCGTCGTGACATTCGACTGTCACGACGCTGGGGTCCTGTCCAGAGCGGGGCGCCAATCTGCGACGCGTGGGCGTCTGTCAGTCAGTCCCAGTCAGTCCCAGTTCAGGGGGTTCTTTCGGCTGGGCTGCACCCGGGGCGGCTCTCCGGGCATTTTCGGGTAGTCGGGTGGGTACGGCATCTCACCGTCGCCCGAGGCGTCGTACAGGTCCAGCATCGGTTGTAGCGAGAACTGCTCATCATCGATGTCGGACCAACGGTCACCGTGCTCGGCCATCCGCTGCGGGACCGAGTGCAAGTTGTGCACCCGCGGGTCGGTGGTCTCGGCAAGCTCGGCCCAGGTCAGCGGCGTGGAGACCGGAGCCCCGGGTAAGGGCCGCAGGGAGTACGCCGAGGCGATCGTGCGATCGCGGGAGTTCTGGTTGAAGTCGACGAAGATCCGCTCTCCTCGCTCCTCCTTCCACCACCTCGTGGTCACGCCGGGGTCGCGCTTCTCCAGCTCGCGTCCGAAGCCGATGGCGGCATGGCGGACCTCCGTGAACTCCCATTGCGGCTCGATGCGCAGGTAGATGTGGATGCCGCGGTTGCCACTGGTCTTCGGGTAGCCACGCAGCCCGAGGTCCTCGAGCAGCTCGCGCGCCACCCCCGCCACCCGCACAGCATCGATGAAGTCGGTGCCCGGCTGTGGGTCCAGGTCGATCCGCAGCTCGTCGGGATGGTCGACGTCGTCACGACGACACGGCCACGGGTGAAAGGTCAGCGTGCCCATCTGAGCGCACCAGGCGACGGTCGCGATCTCGCTGACGCAGACCTCGTCGGCCTCACGCCCGCTGGGGAACGTCACCCGCGCCGACTCGACGTACGCCGGAGCGCCCATCGGCACCCGCTTCTGGTAGAACGCATCGCTCTTCTCGCCGGTCCGCGTTGCCAGCTTGATGTGCTCGTAGACCCCCTTCGGCCAGCGCTCCAACGCCGTCGGCCGGTCTCGCAGTGCCCGCATGACGCCGTCGCCGACGGCGAGGTAGTACTCCACCACCTGCAGCTTGGTGACCGCTGCACCCTGCTCGGTCTCCGGGTAGATCACCCTGTCAGGGTTGGACACCCGCACCGCGCGACCGCCGGCGTCGACCTCGACAGCTGGGGGCTTGGACATGTCCTCAATCTAGGGCCTGTCGCCGCGGGCGGGCGGCTCACCGGCAGTGATCCGCCGCTCCTCCACGATCGAGTTCGGTACGAAGCTCACCCGGCGATCGGGATCCTCGCGGTTGGGGCGGACGAACTCGAATCCAGAGGTCGTGAGCAGGACCCACTGCCCCACGGGCTCGTCCTGACCGAGCACTCCGGACTGCGCCGCGGCCGGCCCCGCGACGAGCATCTCGGCACAGTCGGGGTGCAGGGGAGGGAAGTGGTACGCGTTGCGGCCGGCTTCGCGCTCGCTGCCGATGAATGCGATCGGGCGCCCGAGCGACTCCCCGCACGCACCGCAGATCCGGCTAAGCGCACATTGGGTCACCCGTCGCGGCACCAAGACATCGGCGAAGGTGCCGTCCTCGGTGGTGCAGGCGAACGGCACCCCCTCGGGCCCGCTCACGCGGAAGCGCGCGAGGCCCAGCCGCCGGTCTCCGTGCGGCGTACCGGCCGATCGGACTCGTTGCGTCGGCCGTGGTCGACCGGCGGTCCCTCCGGAACGTCGGGCCGGTCGGAGGTGGTGAAGGAGTTCGGCAGCGACAGCTTCGTGATCGTGCGCAGCGCCTGACCGTACTGTCGGTGCAGCGGCCCTGTGGTGTAAGGGACGTTGTACTTCTCGCACAACGCCCGCACGCGCACAGAGATCTCGGCGTACCTGTTGCTGGGGAGGTCCGGGAACAGGTGGTGCTCGATCTGGTAGCCGAGGTTGCCGCTCATGACGTGCAGCAACGGGCCGCCTTCGAAGTTCGCCGAGCCGAGCATCTGGCGCAGGTACCACTCCGGACGGGTCTCGTCCTCGACCTCCTCCTCGGTGAAGTGCAGTGCCCCGTCGGGAAAGTGGCCACAGAAGATGATCATGTACGACCACACGTTGCGCATCAGGTTCGCAGTCGCGTTCGCGGCCATCGTGTGCAGGAACGCGGGTCCGGTCAACGCCGGGAACAGGACGTAGTCCTTGCCGATCTGACGGCGGATCTTGCGCCCGATCTGGCGCAGCTGCTTCTTCATCACCGTGGGGTCCTTCTTGCCCGTGCGGATCGCCTCGAGATCGAGGTCGTGTAGAGCCACCCCCCACTGGAACAGCAGAGCAAGCGCCGCGTTGTACACCGGCTGGCCGAGGTTGGCTGGGTGCCACTTCTGCTCTCGCGCCATCCGCAGGATTCCGTAGCCGATGTCGTTGTCATACCCGAGCACGTTGGTGAACTGGTGGTGGATGTAGTTGTGCGAGTGCTTCCATTGCTCAGCTGGCTGCGCGGTGTCCCACTCCCAGGTGCTGGAGTGGATCTCCGGGTCGTTCATCCAGTCCCACTGGCCGTGCATCACGTTGTGACCGATCTCCATGTTCTCCAAGATCTTCGCCACACCGAGCATCGCCGTACCAGCCAGCCAGGCCGGCGGGAACATGCTGGCGAACAAGGTGATCCGGCCGGCCGCGGCGAGACGACGCTGGATGGTGATGATCTTGTTGATGTACGCCGCGTCGGTCTGGCAGCGCGACTCCTCGATCTCGGTGCGGATCGCGTCAAGCTCACGTCCGAGCTGCTCGACCTCCTCCTCGGTCAGGTGGGTGTACTCCTTGACGTCGGCTATTGCCATGTCGTTTCCCCTTGCTGGGTTGGCATTCGGGTGTTCTCGTGAATGGTCAGATGTCGAGAACGCAGTCGCCCGCGGCGGCAGTGACGCAGGTCTGGATACGTTCGTTGGGCTGGTTGTACTCATCGCCGTTGCGCAGGTCGCGGACCGTGCCCGAGACCATGGTCAGCATGCAGGTGTGGCAGACGCCCATCCGGCAGCCGTACGGCATACCCACTCCCACTCTTTCGCCGGCCTCGAGCAGCGTGGTGGCGCCGTCAACCTCGACCGACTTGTTGGAGTTGCGGAACGCGATGGTGCCGCCCTCGCCGCCTTCGCCGCCGAACTCGAGCGTGAACCGTTCTACGTGCAGCCGGTCGGTTAGTCCAGCGTCCTTCCAGTGCTCGACGCACGCGTCCAGCATCGGTGCCGGGCCACATGCCCAGGTCTCCCGCTGCCGCCAGTCCGGGCACACGCGGTCGAAGTCGGCCGGTTCCAGCAGGCCGTCGGTGTCGGTGTACTGCTCGTGCAGCCGCATGCTCGGATGCCGCTCGGCCATCGTCCGCAGCTCGTCTCGGAAGATCATCCGCTCTTCGGTGGGCGAGCTGTAGACCAGAACCACGTCCGGCATGGTCTGGCGTCGTTCCAGCGTGCGCAACATCGCGATCACAGGAGTGATCCCGCTGCCCCCGACGATGAAGAGTGCCTTGGCCGGCGGCGGGTCGGGCAGCACGAAGTCGCCACCGGGAAGCGCCATCCGGACGATCGTGCCCGGCTCGAGGCCTCGGACCAGGTGGGCGGACAGGAAGCCCTCGGGCATGGCTCGCACGGTGATCGCGATCGTGCGGCCGTCGCGTACGGGGGGTGAGGAGACCGAGTACGAGCGCCAGTAGTACTTGCCGTCGATCTGGACCGCGATCCCGACGTACTGCCCTGGCCGGTGGTCGTAGTGCCAGCCCCAACCCGGTCGGATCACCAGGGTGGCGGCGTCGTCGGTCTCGGGGATCACCTGCTCGACGCGCCCGCGAAGCTCGCGCGAGGTCCACAGGGGGTGCAGCAGCGAGAGGTAGTCGTCGGGGTGCAGTGGCGTGGTGAGCCGGGCACCGAGGGCGCGTACCTCGTCCCAGGGGAGCCGAACGGGTGCCACTGCGGCCGCCTAACGTCATGGAGGGTGCGGTCCTCATAAGGCCACCACGGGCTTGGGGGCAGGTCAACAGAATGCGGGTGTGTGCCCTGCCACTACCGTAGGGGGATGGCGTCCTATCCAGTTTCGAAGTCCGATGAGCAGTGGCGTGAGGAGCTCAGCCCCGACGAGTACGCCGTACTCCGCAAGGCTGGCAC
>JALZBH010000038.1 GCA_030947625.1 Actinomycetota bacterium | reverse complement strand
TCTGTCGCTGCAGGACTTCGACTTCTACGAGATCCACGAGGCGTTCGCGTCCCAGGTGCTCTCCACGCTCAAAGCATGGGAGGACCCGGTGTTCTGCAAGGAGCGGCTCGGACTCGATGCTCCGTTGGGTGCCGTCGACCGCGACAAGCTCAACGTCTACGGCTCGTCCCTGGCCGCGGGGCACCCGTTTGCTGCCACCGGCGGCCGGATCGTGGCCAACCTTGCCAAGCTGCTTGCGGACAAGGGGTCGGGCCGCGGCGTGATCTCGATCTGCGCCGCTGGCGGCCAAGGCGTCACCGCAATCCTCGAGCGCTGAGTCTCCTAACCTGGGCGGTCTGGTCCTGAGCACGCGCGCCGCCAGGTCCGTGACCGCCGACTCCTCGGGGTCGAACACCTGCCGACTCTGCTCGTCACCGCGGCCGCAGGTCACGGTTTCCCAGCGATCGCCAGGGGACCTCCTCGACGTCCTCACGGCTGATAGCTCATTTTCCCACCCCGTCGGACTGTGTGCGAGAGCAACGCCAACCGTCGCGAGTTCTCGTCAACCCGGAACCCGGTAGGTGACTGGTTCAGTGACCCGCGATCCGGCGTACCTCGGCGATGGTGTCGGCCTCGTCGGCGCGCTTGTCGTCGCGGTAGCGCAGCACCCGAGCAAACCTCAGGGCCGCTCCACCTGGATAACGACCTGAGCGCTGGACGCCGTCGAAGGCGATCTCGACGACCTGCTCCGGACGCACGTGTACGACGTGCCCCTCGCGGCCGGTCTCGAGGGCAAGGAACCGCTCGGTCTGCCAGGCCAGCACCTGGTCAGTCATCCCCTTGAAGGTCTTGCCGAGCATCACGAAACCGCCGGACCGGGGATCGCGTGCTCCGAGGTGGATGTTGGACAGCTTCCCGCGGCGACGCCCGGACCCCCACTCCGCGGCGAGCACCACGAGGTCCAGCGTGTGGCGCGGCTTGACCTTGACCCAGGCCGAGCCCCGCCGTCCCGCGTCGTACGTCGCGTCGACCCGCTTGAGGATCACTCCCTCTTGCCCGTCGGCGACCGCTTGCTCGAAGAACCGCTGCGCCTCCTCCACCGAGCTGGTCACCAGTCGGCCGGCGCGCAAGGACTCCGGGACGAGCGCGTCCAGCCGATGCAGGCGGGTTCTCGCCGGCACGCGGACCAGAGAGTCGTCGTCGTGCAGCAGCAGGTCGAAGAAGAACGGCCGGATGTCTCCACCGGCACCGTGCGTGGCCGTCTCCGAAGCGGTCTCCTGGAACGGCCTCGGCCGGCCCGACCGGTCGAACGTCATCGCCTCGCCGTCGAGGACGAGGTCGCGCGCGGGCAGTCCCCGGGTCAGCGCCACGACCTCCGGGAGGCGCTCGGAGATCTCCTCCAGGCTCCGGGTGAACACGCTGATCTCGTCGCCGTGCTTGTGCACCTGGACGCGAATGCCGTCGAGCTTGGTGTCCACGACGAAGCCGTCCGGGTCCGCACCGGCGCGGATCTTCTCGACGGCACCGGCGATGTCGGGTGCCGCAGAGGCCAGCATGGGCCGGATCGGCCGGCCAACCTGCAGGTCGAAGCTCGCCAGGGCGTCGGCCCCGCCGGTCAGCGCCGCCACTGCGATCGGGCCGGTCGGCGCGCTGAACATCGCGGCTCGACGCACGTCGGCTGCTGGAAGGTCCGCAGCAGCAGCGATTGCGTCGATCATCACCGAGTCGAGCGCACCCTGGCGGACCTGGCCGGTCAACAGGTTGCGCAGGAACTGCTGTTCGCTCTCGGTGAGCTGACCGAACAGTGCCGTCACCGCAGCGCGGCGAGCAGCCCCCGATCCCGGACCGCCCATCTCGCCGAGCCGGCCCACCACCGCATCGACCTCGGCGAGCGTCAGGCTCGGATGGTCCGCAGGAGCAGGCAGGTCGCTCAGTCCACGCCAGCCGACACCGGTGCGGCGCTGGGGCAAGGTGCCGGAGAGGTACGCCGTCGCCACCGCGAGCTCGTCGGGCAGGGCCTCGCGCAGCAGCACGGCGATCAGGTCGCGTTTGGCGAGCCGAGAGGAGGTCGTGGCCACCCTTGCCGAGACCTCGACGACCCGTTGGAGCAGCATGGTCGCCCATTGTGTCCCCCGGTGTCCGACGGCGGCTAGGTTGCCTTCATGAGCTCGCCCGCGGTCCGCGTCTGGCGACCCCACTGGCCATGTCCTGTCGGACTGAACCTTGCGCCGTTGCGACACGGTGGTGGCGATCCGACGTACCGGGTGGATAGCGCGGGCACCCACTGGCGGGGCATCCGTACGCCGGTCGGGCCGGCCACGCTGGCAACCTCTGCCGACGCGGCCGCGGGGACGGTCACCGGGCGGGCCTGGGGCGAGGGCGCGGACTGGGCGCTGCACCGGATGCCGGCGATGCTAGGTGCCGAGGACGACCCGAGCGGCTTCGTCCCGAGACACCAGCTAGTGGCCGATGCCTGGCGGCGCCGGCCGCACTGGCGGATCGGTGCCACCGGACTGGTGATGGAGTCGCTCGTCCCTGCGGTGATCGAGCAGAAGGTGACCGGCCAGGAGGCGTTCGCGGCGTACCGGAGGCTGGTATGCCGGTTCGGCGAACGGGCTCCCGGGCCGGCAGCCGACCTGCGGCTGTGGGTGCAGCCGGCTCCTGGCGAGCTCCGCCTGATCCCGTCCTGGGAGTGGCTTCGGCTCCCCGTCGACGGCGGCCGTTCTCGTCCGCTGCTGGGTGCCGCGCGAGTGGCGACGGCCCTCGAGCGAGCCGGGTCCCTGGGCGCCGAGATGCTCGACCGCCGGCTGCGCACGCTGCCCGGGATCGGCGTCTGGACCAGTGCTGAGGTGCGGTCGCGCGCGATCGGCGATCCGGACGCGGTGAGCTTCGGCGACTACCACATTGCGAAGAACACCACCTGGGCGCTGACGGGAGTCGAAGGGGACGACGACGCCCTTGTCGAGCTGCTCGAGCCCTACCGCGGCCACCGGCACCGGGTGCAGCGTCTGGTCGAGCTGGCCGGCGCCCATCGTCCGCGCCGCGGTCCACGGTTGGCGCCCCGGCGACATCTGCCCGCCTAGCTCTCGCCGAGACGTCGCAGGTTGGCACCTCATTCGCGCTGAGACGTCGCAGATTGACACCCTGAGTGTCCGTTCAGGGGCGGAGATGATGGACGTGACTTGCCTCGGGGGCGAAGATCGGTGCATGCGCAGCACAATGCAGGACTTCTCGCTCACCGTCGGCTCGATCCGGGAGCACGGCACCCACGTCCATCAGGACTCGGAGGTGGTCACCGCCACTGACACCGGCAGCCGCCGATCGATGTACGCCGAGGTGGGCAGCCGGGTGGCTCGGCTCGCCAATGGGCTGCGTTCGCTCGGCATCGACGGCGACCAAAGGGTGGCGACGTTCTGCTGGAACAACGCCGAGCATCTCGAGGCATACCTGGCGGTCCCGTCGATGGGCGCGGTGCTGCACACCCTCAACATCCGGCTCTTCCCCGAGCAGCTGGTCTACGTCGCGAACCACGCCGAGGACCAGGTGGTCATCGTCGACGACTCTCTCGTCGGTCTGCTGGCGGCGCAGCTGGACAAGTTGACGACCGTGCGGCACGTCTTGGTTGCCGGTCCCGAAGCGGCGAGCGCGGACCTGGACTCGTTGCGTGCCACCGGCAAGGAGGTCTCGGTGTACGAGGACCTCCTGGCCGCCCAGTCGGAGGAGTTCGCCTGGCCGCATGTGGACGAGAACCATGCAGCGGCGATGTGTTACACCAGCGGGACCACCGGCAACCCCAAGGGCGTCGTCTACAGCCACCGGTCCGCCTGGCTGCACTCGCAGGCCGTGTGCACCGGAGCGGTCGGCGGCCTCGACTTCCACGACCGGGTGCTGCCGATCGTGCCGATGTTCCACGCCAACGCCTGGGGGCTCGCGTACGCCGCAATGATGAGCGGCGCGTCACTGTGCATGCCCGACCGCTGGCTGCAGGCCGAACCGCTGGTGCGCTTCATCCAGGAGAGCCGCCCGACCGTCTCGGGCGCGGTGCCGACGGTGTGGAACGACGTACTCGGCTATCTCGACGAGCACGACGAGACGAAGCTGGACTCCCTCCGGTTGATCCTCTGCGGGGGCTCCGCCGTACCGGTAGCACTTCAGAAGGCACTACAGGAGCGGCACGGGTTGTTGATGCGCCAGGCTTGGGGGATGACCGAGACCTCACCGGTGGCTACCGCGGCGGGCGTGCCGCTGGGGATCAGCGGTGATGCCGAGTGGAAGTACCGCGGCGGCCAGGGCCGGCTGCTCTGTGGTGTCGAAGGACGCACGGTCGGTGACGACGGTGCGGTCCAGGAGCGCGGCTCGGACGCCGTGGGGGAGATGCAGGTGCGCGGGCCGTGGGTGACGGCCGGCTACTACAACCCCGACGACGACGCCGACGAGAAGTTCCACGATGGCTGGCTGCGGACCGGCGACGTCGGCACGCTCGACTCGCTGGGCTATCTCACTCTCACCGATCGGGCCAAGGACGTGATCAAGTCCGGGGGGGAATGGATCTCCTCGGTCGACCTGGAGAACGCGCTGATGGCCCACGAGGACGTGGTCGAGGCGGCGGTGATCGGGATCCCCGACGAGAAGTGGCAGGAGCGTCCGCTGGCTTCCGTCGTACTCCGCGAAGGATCGAGCGTGACTCCCGAGGAGCTCAAGAAGTTCCTGGCCAAGGACTTCGCGAAGTGGCAGCTACCCGACGCATGGGCCTTCATCGACGAGGTGCCCCGTACCTCGGTCGGCAAGTTCGACAAGAAGGTGATCCGCAAGCGGTTCGCCGACGGCGAGATGGATGTCGCGCACAGCTGATTGCTCAAGCCTCGCTGAAGGCGGCGCCGATCCCGGTCGGCAGGACCCCGGAGTCCAGTACCGCGTCGCGAAGCGGCGCCATCAGTCGGGCCAGCCGACGGGTGTCGTCAAGCCCGACGTCTTGCCAGCCCGACATCGCGGCGGCGTCGGTGAGCTGTTCGAGCCCCAGCCGCGCCTCACGTCCGGCGTCGCTCAGCGAGCCGTCGCAGTCGACCCAGCCGCGGTCGGCCAGCCGGCTGGTGGCGGCGGCGTATTCCTCCTCGGTCCAGCCGCGGGTCTTTGTCAAGAAGGCCGAGCGGTGCGACCAGATGCCGTCGAGAACGGTCGCCTCTACCGGGTCGATTCCGTGGCTGGTGAGGATCGCGACGTGTCCGTCCCCGCGGTGCTCGCGGACCAGGGTGGCGCCATGCCACAGCGCCAGCATGTCATCCTCCGGCCAGGTCAGTGCGGCGTGGCCGGCGTACAACGGACGGCCCGGGGCGCTGAGTCCTTCGCAGACGCGACGCACTATCCGGAGAGCATCGCCGACGTCCGGTGTGCCTACGATGCGGGCCAGTGCCCTGACCATTCCAATGCGGCGAGCCTGGACGAGCCGCTCCGGGGTCGTCAGCTGCCAGGCTGCTGGGAGCGCCTTGCGGTGCAGCGCGGGCGCGAAGACGTAGAACGTCGCCTCGGTGACGCCCGGTCCGACGGCGCCCAACGCGGCCGCGCGGGAGGCGAAGTACGACAGCCGGGGGTGCAGGCCCAGCGCGACGTACTCGGCCGTCGTCTCCTCGGCGAAGTAGCCGACGACGTGCAGCGTCTCCAAGGCAGCCCAGGCGCGACGGGAGGCGTCGATGAGCTCCTGGCCGGTCATGACGCCGACCCTACGACGGACCCGGGCCCCGGCCGGGTCTCGATGGCGTCGGTCGACACCGCTTCGCCGCAGTCGGCACAGGTCAGCTGCTGGCGCAGTCGCCCTCCGCAGCCGGCGTGCACGACCAGGCGTGGCGGACCGTCCGGAGCGTGGTGGCGATCCCCCCATTCGATGAAGGCCACCAGCACCGGCCAGAGCTCGCGGCCCTTCTCGGTGACCACGTACTCGTGCCGAACCGGCTTCTCCTGGTATGCGCGCCGCTCCACGATGCCCTCGTCGGTGAGCCGCGTCAGCCGGTCGGTCAGCACGTTGCTGGCCACGCCGAGGCTAGCGGCAAACTGCTCGAACTTGGTCTGGCCGACCAGAGCGTTGCGCAGGATCAGCACGGTCCAGCGGTCACCCACGACTTCCAATGAGCGAGCGATCGAGCAGTTGAGTGCGTCGTACCGGCGAGGGAGCATGCGTCGATGCTATCTAGTCACTTGTATGATGCAAGTCAGTGTGATAGGTCTCACTGATGCACCAGCAGACCGAGGGCGCAGAGCCGAGCCCAGCGGGCCCGGAGCCAGCGCTTCTTCGACGAGATCGCCTGAGGAGTACTGCTGGCGCCTGGCCTGCCCTGGTAGCGGAAGCACACCACTACGTCGCCACGCTCACGAGGAGTGCGGCCGGGAAACGGAGGAAGCCATGACCAGAACCGCCACCAACACGGGCGCTGCGCTGGACATCGCGCTGGCCTACCACGAGGCGTGGACCAGCCACGACCTCGACACCGCCATGGCGTACGTCGCCGAGGACATCACCTGCGTCGCTCCGGGCGCTACCATCACTGGTGTCGACGCCTACCGGCAGTTCCTCGGCGGTTTCACGGCCAAGCTCACCGGCGTCGAGACCACCGCCGCTTACGGTGACGAGACGACCGCGGTGTTGTTCTACTACCCGCACACCGAGGCGACGCGGCCGAAGCGGCAACTGCCGAGCAGTTCACCGTCGAGGACGGCAAGATCACCAGCAGCGCGCTGGTCTTCGACAGGCCGTCGTTCGCTCCGACGACGGACTGAGGCGTTTCGCTGCCCACTGCCGCGATGCCGGACGACTCGGTCGCTGCAAAGCCATCCGAGGAAGTCCATTGCCCAGGACTGCCGGCGCGGGTAATGGTGGAGTGCGATGAACGTAAGTGCGCAACCGGTGAACCCGACGCTGCCCGCGCTGGGCGTGTTGGTCGATGCGGCAGACGCCGGTCTGCACCCGTGGGTGCATGACCGGCTCAGCGAGGGGGCGCGTCGCGCGGCCCTGGCGAGGAGGTTGATTTCTGGCTTCATACCGCTGCCCAGGACGCCGGGTACGCGAGGAGCTACGCCAAGGCTGCGCCGCAGAGCGGTCAGCCGCCAGAGGCGTATCTCGACAGGTGGCTCCCGCTGAGTACGGGCGGCCACGTTCTGGCTGGCCCCCGGTACCTGGGACGGGACCCAGCCCTTCCTTTCGTGGGCGTCTCGGCGAGCGATCGAGTCATTGTTCCCGCGGATCGGCGCGCACTCACGGCCATTGCGAGTGCTTTTCGCGGCCTTCGAACCGGGCTTCGTCCTGCTCACCACTTCCGACCCTGTCGGAACGTGGCCTGACACGCGTCCCGAGATGCGACAAGTGGTCGGTTTGCTCGGTGACCTGCGGGGAAGGGAGACGCCAACGGTATTGGATGTCGCTCCCCGCACCGACACGGTCTTCTACGACCGTTACCGACGCATTCACGAGGCCCACGTCAGCGAGGACCCTGCGCACGCGCGGCACGCTCGTTGTGAGGAGCGAGAGGACCTTCAGGAGCTCGCGGAGCGGGGGCTCCTCTTCGATGTGCGGGTCGAAGGCGCCTGGGCGGGCATCCTTGCTGCCGAGCAAGGCGGCCACCGAGGCGTCCGGGGCGCGAGGGTGGTCGAGCTCGTTCTTGATCAGCTCTTCCGCGGCCAGGGACACGGCCCCCACCTGAGCACGCTGCTGGCCAAGGTGCTTCCGCTGCCGGACGAAGAGTGCCTGATGGGCACCGTCCACCATGGCAACGCTCCCGCCTACCGATCGGCGTTGGGGGCGGGGCGGGTGGACGTCGGCGGAGAGGTCGTCATTCCGCTTTGACGCCCAGCGGGCCAGTCCATTGCAGCGCTGAAAAGTATCCGTCCGGATGCCGGACACGGTACCGAAAACGTCTCCAAACTGTCGGTGCCTGCGGGGAGAATTCCCTTCATGACAACGGGATTCGCGGAGCGCATCGGTCATCCGGTGACGTCCGCGGTCGCCCGGATCCGCGCCGATCTGGACTCGGTGGCCGACCTTGGAGCGTGGTCGCTCGGCAGTGTCGAGACCGCCGCCGCGCTGCAGGAACTCGGCCGAGCTCGCGGACAGCTTGCGGAGCTTGAGCTGCGCCTGGTCCATCACGCCGACCGGGTCGGTCTGCACACCGAGGTCGGCGCCGCCGACACGTTGGCCTGGTGGGCCAACACCACGCGGCAGACCAAGCCGGACGCCAAGAGACGGGTCCTGCTGGCCGCATCCCTCGACTACGACCACGAACCAGTTCGAGACGCAATGGCCGAGGGCCGACTCGCCGAAGACCAGGCGGCTGTCATTGTCCACGCCGCCGACGCGCTGCCGGTTGAGCTCGTCGAGATTGAGGTGCGCCGCGAAGCAGAGCGGCAGCTGATCGAGCTCGCTGCAGACCACGACGCCAAGGCGCTGCGAGTGCTGGGCAAACGGATCCTCGACATCGTCGCGCCCGAGATCGGGGAGGAGCACGAGCGTCGGTTGCTCGAGCGTGAAGAGGAGTCCGCCCGCGAGGCTTGCCGGCTGAGGCTGACCGACGACGGCCATGGCCAGTGTCACCTCAGGGGCGTCGTGCCGGCGCAGGTCGGGGCGATGCTCAAGAAGGCCCTCCTGGCAATCGCCGCACCGAGACACCAGGCGAGCAGCGGCCGTCTCGGTGAGCGAGTGGTCGGTCCGGCACGGCTGGGCCGGCCCTTGTGTGAGTACGTCGAGCGCTGCCCGGCCGAGCGGCTACCCCAGGCCGGCGGCCTTGCCGCGACGGTCGTGGTCACGATGACCCTGGAGTCACTACTGGGCAGGGACACGGTCGCCACCCTCGGCACCGGCGAGCGCATCAGCGCCGACGAGGCCCGAAGAATCGCCTGCGAGACGGGCGTCATCCCGGCCGTCCTCGGCGGCCGGTCAGAAGTGCTCGACCTTGGACGAGCTCGCCGCTTCCACACCGGTGGCAGCGCATCGCCATCGCCCTGCGCGACAAGACCTGCACCGTCCAGGGCTGCGACTGGCCGCCGGGCATGTGCCACGTCCACCACGACCAGCCATGGAGCCGTGGCGGGTCGACCGACACGAAGACCGGTCGCCTGCTGTGCCCTCGCCACCACTCGATGGCGCACAACTCCAAGTACCAGATGCGATCGGTCAAGAACGGGCGGGTCGTGTTCAGTCGGACCTGAGCTCGGTTGGCTGGTTCCGACGAGGTTTCCCGTACGGTCGGAAGTCAGGGAACTCGGTGGCAGCTGCGACGGCGGCACGAACGGGTAGAGCACGGTGACGTGGGTTCGGGCGCCTCACCCTCCCTCTCCTCGGCTGGTCACAGGACCGTATGTGCGGCCCGGTGCCGTTCGGGGCGGCGTACGACTACGGCGCATCATCCGGAAGCACATCGTCCGGATCACTGTTTAGCGTGGTCCCATGAGCGACAACGACCGCCCCTGGGAGCCCCCGATCGCGGGCACCGAGACCGAGCACCTGCTCGGCGCACTCGACCGCCTGCGCTGGACCTTCCGCTGGAAGACCTCCGGTCTGGACCCGGCGGGGCTGCAGACTCACGTCGGCGCGTCCACGCTGACCCTCGGCGGCCTGATCAAGCATCTCGCTGCCCAGGAGGACTACGCCCACACGGTCAAGCTCAGTGGCGTGCCGATGGACGAGCACTGGGACGTCAACGGCTGGGACGGCGACGACGACTGGGAGTTCACCTCGGCTGCGGTCGACACTCCCGAACAGCTGTACGCGCTATGGGACGGCGCCGTCGGGCGGTCCCGCGCCCGACTCGACGCAGCCCTTGCCAACGGCGGGCTCGACCAGCCGGTCCACGTTTCCTGGCCCGACGGCCAGCATGCCAGCCTGCGCCGGCTCGTGTGCGACCTGATCGAGGAGTACGGCCGGCACACTGGCCAGGCCGACCTGCTCCGCGAGGCCGTGGACGGACTGGTCGGCGAGGACCCGCTTGCCGGATGGCGGCCATGAACCCTCAGAGCAGCGGCCGCAGCGGCGCCAGGAGCCGCTCGGTGAACCGGCGGTAGATGTCGCGCGACTCCCACTCCGCGATAGTCAGCTCGCGGCAGTTCGTCAGGTCGCTCTCGAAGATCCGCTCCATCTCGGCGGCCATGCCCTCGTCGATGATCTCGAGGTTCACCTCGTAGTTGCCGGTCATGCTCAGCCGGTCCACGTTCGCTGTGCCGATCGTGGTCCAGCTGCCGTCGATCGTGGCGGTCTTGGCATGCACCATCGCGTCGGCGAACCGGAAGATCCGGATGCCTGCTCTGAGCATCGAGGTGAAGTACCCGCGCGAGAGCCAGTCGACCACGATGTGGTTGGACTTGCCCGGAAGCACGAGTCGTACGTCGACCCCTCGCTGCGCCGCGGCAATCAAGGTAGACACAAAGTCCTCGTCGGGCAGGAAGTACGCCTGGGTCAGCCACACGTTCGTCGTCGACCGGTTGATCGCCTCCAGGTACATCCCGCGGATCGGGAACATCCACAGCCGGGGCACGTTGCGCTGCACCCTGATCTTCGGCTCCCAGGTGGATCCGGCGGGAGTCAGCAGCGGCCGCTCGTTGTGCCGGAGCAGATGGACCCTGTTGAGGTTCCAGAAGTCCGCGAACACCTGCTTGAGGTCCCGGACGGCCGGGCCGGTCACCCTGCAATGGGTGTCGCGCCACTGGGTCGCGTATGCCGACCCGATGTTGTAGCCACCGACGAACGCCACCCGGTCGTCGACGACGAGCAGCTTGCGGTGGTCGCGCCCGTAGCGGCGCAGGTCGTAGAACCGCCATCCCGCACCGTAGGCCGGGTACGCGAGCACCTTGACCTGAGGCGGGAACCTCTTGAACCGGGGAGAGACGACCAGGTTGGCGAACGCGTCGTAGATGACGTGCACGTCGACGTCGCGGGCGGCTGCGTCGGAGACGGCCTTCTTGAACCGCTCCCCGAGCGCGTCACCCTTCCAGATGTAGGTCTCGAGCAGCACCTGCCGTTGGGCGCCCTCGATGGCAGCGAGCATGTCGTCGTAGAGGTCCTGTCCGAACGAGTACGTCGTCACGGTGCCCGCACCTACGGTCACCTCGGCGGGAGGCCGGACCGCGAACGGTCGCACCCGCCGCCCGCGCCGGCGGTAGGAGTCGACCAGCGTGAGGCCGAGCGCGAGCAGCAGCTGGGCCCCGAAGATCGTCAGCAGCGTGCGGCGGACGATCTTGGCGAGCTTCACACGCCCAACCTACTGGCCGCCCGCGACCGGCCGCGGCGGACTTGTCGGTGGTCCATCGTACGCTGACAGCTATGCGTCCTGTGACCGATCTGGAACGCCGGGTGGCACCCTTTCAAGTCATCTCCGACTACCAGCCCTCCGGCGACCAGCCGACTGCGATCGCCGACATCAGCAAGCGGCTCAGCAACGGCGAGAAGGACATCGTCCTGCTCGGCGCGACCGGCACCGGCAAGACCGCGACCGTCGCCTGGGTGGCCGAGCAGGTGCAGCGGCCAATCCTGGTGATGCAGCCCAACAAGACCCTCGCCGCCCAGTTCGCCAACGAGCTGCGTCAGCTGTTCCCCGACAACGCGGTCGAGTACTTCGTCTCCTACTACGACTACTACCAGCCCGAGGCCTACGTCCCCCAGACCGACACCTACATCGAGAAGGACTCCTCGATCAACGAGGAGGTCGAGCGGCTGCGGCACTCGGCGACCAATTCTCTGCTCACCCGGCGTGACGTGATCGTGGTCTCCACGGTGTCCTGCATCTACGGCCTCGGCACGCCCCAGGAGTACGTCGACCGGATGCTCCGGCTCAAGGTCGGTGCAAGCGATATGGAGCGCGACCAGATCCTGCGCCGCCTCGTCGAGATCCAGTACACCCGCAACGACCTCTCGTTCACCCGGGGCACATTCCGGGTCCGCGGGGACACCCTGGAGATCTTCCCCGTCTACGAGGAGCACGCCGTGCGGGTGGAGTTCTTCGGCGACGAGATCGAGCGGCTGATGACCCTGCACCCGGTGACCGGGGAGGTGATCACCGACGACCGGGAGGTCTATGTCTTCCCCGCCACCCACTATGTGGCGGGTCCGCAGCGCATGGAGCGCGCGATCCGGGGGATCGAGCTCGAGCTCGAGGCCCAGGTGGCCGCGTTCGAGAAGCAGGGCAAGCTGCTCGAGGCGCAGCGGCTACGGATGCGCACGACGTACGACGTGGAGATGATGCGGCAGGTCGGCTCCTGCTCGGGCATCGAGAACTACTCGATGCACATCGACGGCCGCTCCCGCGGGAGCGCCCCGAACTGCCTGCTGGACTACTTCCCGGAGGACTTCGTGCTCGTGGTCGACGAGTCCCACGTCGCCGTCCCGCAGATCGGCGGGATGTACGAAGGCGACATGTCGCGCAAGCGCAACCTGGTCGACTTCGGTTTCCGCCTGCCCAGCGCGATGGACAACCGGCCGCTGAAGTGGGAGGAGTTCCAGACGCGCATCGGCCAGACGATCTATCTGTCCGCGACCCCGGGCAGGTACGAGCTGGCCAAGGTCACCGGTCCCGACGGCGTCCCGGAGGTGGTCGAGCAGCTCATCCGGCCGACCGGGCTGGTCGATCCCGAGGTCGTGGTCAAACCGACCAAGGGCCAGATCGACGACCTGATCGGCGAGATCAACACCCGCGTCGAGCGCAACGAGCGGGCGCTGGTGACCACGCTGACCAAGAAGATGTCCGAGGACCTGACGGACTACCTGCTCGAGTCCGGTGTCCGCGCGCGCTACCTGCACTCAGAGGTCGACACGCTCAAGCGCATCGAGCTGCTGCGTGAGCTCAGGTTGGGGGAGTACGACGTCCTGGTCGGCATCAACCTGCTCCGCGAGGGCCTCGACCTGCCTGAGGTGTCGCTGGTCGCCATCCTCGACGCCGACAAGGAGGGCTTCCTGCGCTCGGACAAGTCGCTGATCCAGACGATCGGCCGGGCCGCTCGCAACGTCTCCGGCCAGGTGGTGATGTACGCCGACAAGATCACCGCCTCCATGGAGCTGGCGATCGACGAGACCAACCGCAGACGCGCCAAGCAGACGGCGTACAACGTTGCCAACGGGGTCGACCCGCAGCCGCTGCGCAAGAAGATCGCCGACATCACCGACATGTTGGCGCGCGAGGACCAAAGCACCCAGGAGCTGCTGGCGACCTGGCAGGGAACCGGTGCCCGGGGGGACCGCAGCAAGAAGGCTCCCGTGCCCGGGCTCTCCCGGATGCGGGAGACCAACCCCGACCTGGCCGGTCTGCCATCGAACGACCTCGCCGAGCTGGTCCAGCAGCTCACCGACCAGATGCATGCTGCGGCCGCCGAGCTCCAGTTTGAGGTGGCGGCCAGACTGCGGGACGAGATCTCCGAGCTCAAGAAGGAGCTTCGGCAAATGATGGAGGCCGGCGTCCGGTAGGCCGCCAGATTGGAGCGCGAAGTGATCGACCACATCGGCGTACAGACCACGGACATGGAGGCGAGCAAGGCGTTCTACCAGGCGCTGCTCGCTCCACTGGGGGTGCAGCAGCTGCTGGACTTCGGTGAGGCGGTCGGCTTTGCGGCTGCGGACGGCAACCCCCGGTTCTGGATCAGCAAGGCTCCCGGGGAAATTCACGGCGAGAACCACATTGCGTTCATGGCCGCGGACCGGGCGACCGTGGAGGCCTTCCATGCGGCCGCCGTCGAGCTGGGCGCTGAGATCTTGCATGCACCGAAGGAGTGGCCGGAGTACCACCCCGGCTACTACGGCGCGTTCGTCCGGGATCTCGACGGCAACAACGTCGAGGCCGTCTGCCACCAGTGACACCACCGGAGATGCTGGCGTACTGCCTGGCCAAGCCGGGTGCCTGGCCGGACAACCCCTGGGACCACGAGCACCCGGTGGTGAAGGTGCACGAGAAGATCTTCTGCTTCGTGGGCGGCCACGGGATCGGCGTCAAGGCGGGGCGCACGCGTGAGGTGGCCGACGAGTGGCTGCAGCGCTATCCCGACGACGCGTCGGTGATGGCCTACATCGGACGGTCGGGCTGGAACGACCTCGCTTGGGGCCACGCGATCCCGGACGATGAGCTGTTCGCCGCGGTCGACGACTCCTACCAGCTGGTGGTCTCGAGCCTGCCGAAGAAGCACCGACCCCAGGGTTGGGACGCGTGAGTGACGCCTGCGGCAGGGGTCGGCGTACCCAAGGTTGCGCCGCGCCGGATGATGGGCTCATGGATGAGTTTGAGGGACCGACCACCCAGGATCTGTTGGAGCGCGTGCGACGAGCGCACTTCAGCCCGGCGCGCTTCGAGGAGGGCTATGACACCGAGCAGGTCGACGAGTGTCTTGCCCGGCTTGCCCGTGCTCTCGAGGACGACGCCCCGATCGGTCCCGTGATCGAGGGGGCTGCCTTCCAGCTCAAGGAGTTCCGCGAGGGTTACGACACCTCCCTGGTTGACGCCTTCTTGCTCCGGCTGGCACGCGACGCCGGCCAGGAGGACTCGCTCCCCGACGTAAGCACCCCGGTCTCCGGCAGGGCTCGGGACCGCGGTACCCCCCCGCAGTACGCCGCCCGGCCGGCGATCGAGGAGCAGCGAGGGTTGTTCTCCCGGATGCGGCGCCGCAAGCCGTGACTCGACCAGCGCTCAGCGCGGTGCTCGGTGTCGTCGTACTCGTCCTGAGCACCTGCATCGGTGTGGAGCTGGCCAAGGGTCCTCCGGCAAGCGCGCAGGGCTCGCGTCCAAGCGGCCAGTACGCCGCCGTCACCGAGGCAGCACGCAAGGAGACCCTGGCCTTTCTGACCGTGGACTACCGGCGCCTGGACCCGCTGGTCGCCCGGGTTCTCCGGGGGGCGACCGGCACCTTCAAGCGGCAGTACGCCAAGGCCCAGGGCAACCTCAAGGCCACCGCCCGACGTGAGCGGTCCGTGTCCGGGGGAGTGGTGCGGCAGGTGGGCATCGCCAAGATCAACGGCTCGGCTGCGACCGTGCTGGTCGCCGCCGACAGCTCGGTGCGCAACCGAAGCACCAAGGGCAGGTCGGTGACCCGCTACTACCGGATGCAGCTGGCGATGCAGAAGGTCGGCAACCAATGGCTGCTCAGCGACCTGCAGTTCGTGGGGTGAGCGGGGTGTCCGACCGGTTCTGGCGCGGTACGCCGATGCTGGTGACCTTGCTCGTCGTGACGCTGGCGTTGGCCGCCGCACTTGCCGCCCTGCTGGTCCGCAACCACGACTCGAGCGCCGCCGGGGGGGTCGGCTCGCTGGCGACCCAGCACGCGCCGGACCGCCCAGCACTGATAGCCATCACCGCGGGGCTGACCGCGCGCGCGTTGTCCTACGACTATCGGACGCTGAACCGCGACATGGCCCGTGCTGAGGCAGGGATGTCGCCTCGGTTCGGCAAGCAGTACCGCACAACGATGAGCAAGATCCGGGCTCAGACCCAGAGCGCCAGAGTGAGGCTGAAGGCCACTGTGGCGGGCACCTCGCTGATCTCGGCGGACGAGCACGCGGCGCAGGCGTTGGTGTTCGTCGACCAGGTCACCACCCGCGCCGGCAGCAGGCGGCAGCGTCTCGACCAGAACAGGGTGGTGGTTACGCTGATCCGCGGTGGGGGACACTGGCGCATCTCCAAGATGGACGCCTTCTGAGGTCTACTGCACGGTAGATCCTCTCGGCGGCAACAGAAAGGACGGCGAGTGAGCGACACCGACCTGCTCATCGTCGGTGCCGGGCCGGCCGGGTTGTTCGGCGCCTACTACGCCGGCTTCCGCGGTCTCAGCGTCACGCTGGTGGACTCGCTTCCCGAGCTCGGCGGACAGG
>JALZBH010000133.1 GCA_030947625.1 Actinomycetota bacterium | reverse complement strand
CCGCACCAAGGAGCCGTTCAAGCAGGTGATCAAGGACGCCGGCCTCGATGTGTCCAAGATCGACCATGTCGTGCTCGTCGGAGGGTCCACCCGGATGCCGGCGGTCGCCGAGGTCGTGCGCGACCTGACCGGCGGCAAGGAGCCCAACAAGGGGGTCAACCCCGACGAGGTGGTGGCCATCGGGGCCGCGCTGCAGGCCGGTGTACTCAAGGGCGAGGTCAAGGACGTGCTGCTTCTCGACGTCACGCCGCTGAGCCTGGGCATCGAGACCAAGGGCGGCGTGATGACCACGCTGATCGAGCGCAACACCACCATCCCGACCAAGCGGTCGGAGATCTTCACCACTGCTGACGACAACCAGCCGTCCGTGGAGATCAAGGTGGCTCAGGGCGAGCGGCAGATGTGGGCGCAGAACCAGCCGCTGGGCAACTTCGAGCTGACCGGCCTGCCGCCGGCTCCGCGTGGGCTCCCCAAGATCG
Source organism: Actinomycetota bacterium (assembly GCA_030947625.1). Lineage (GTDB taxonomy): Bacteria > Actinomycetota > Actinomycetes > Propionibacteriales > Nocardioidaceae > Marmoricola. Next base: position 6,187 of record JALZBH010000133.1, on the reverse strand, counting down.
AGGTCACCTTCGACATCGACGCGAACGGCATCGTGCACGTCTCCGCCAAGGACCAGGGCACTGGCAAGGAGCAGTCGATGACGATCTCCGGTGGCAGTGCGCTGTCCAAGGACGACATCGACCGGATGGTCAAGGACGCCGAGCAGTACGCCGAGGAGGACGCGAAGCGGCGTGAGGCGGTCGAGTCCCGCAACCAGGCGGACAGCCTGGTCTACACGACCGAGAAGTTCCTGTCCGAGAACGACCAGAAGATCCCGGACGAGATCAAGAGCGAGGTCCAAGCCGACGTCGACGAGCTGAAGAAGCTCCTCTCGGACGACAACACCGACAAGGACGCGTTCAACGGGGCCATCACCAAGCTGGGTGCCTCCAGCCAGAAGATGGGGACCGCGATGTACGAAAGCGCCGCTGCCGAGAGCGCAGCGGCGCAGGGTGCCCAGGGTGCGGACGCGACCTCGGAAACCGGCACCGACGGCTCGACCGAAGGTGACGACGAGGTGGTCGACGCCGAGATCGTCGACGAGCCGACGGGCACCAAGGGCACCGACGGCACCGCGGGTTCGGCTGGTTCCGAGGGTGCGACCAGGTGAGCGACCAGTCCGACGCGCCCGAAGAGGAGCCCGGCCTCTCGGCTGAGGAGCCCCCGAAAACCGGGGCTCCTCAGCCGGGATCATCCGGCGAGGTCGCCGGCGAGACGGGCGACGCGGGAGACGAAGCCGTCGCCGACGAGCTGGCGCTGACCCGCATGGAGCTCGCTGAGCGGACGGCCGACCTGCAACGTCTCCAGGCCGAGTTCATCAACTACAAGCGGCGGGTCGAACGCGATCGGGAGCTGGTGCGGGAGAACGCGCGGTTCGCCGTACTCTCCCCCATCCTGGAGGTCATGGACACGATCGACCGGGCTCGCGAGCACGGCGAGCTCAAAGGTGGCTTCAAGGCCGTTGCCGAACAGCTGGAACGGATCGTGTCCGCTTCCGGTCTGGCGCGGTTCGGGGCTCCCGGTGACGTCTTCGACCCGACAATGCACGAGGCCCTGTCGCACATCGGCACCTCGCCCGACGTCGAGACGGTCACCTGCCAGCACGTCGCCAAGGCGGGATACCGCATCGGCGACCGCGTCGTACGTGCCGCCCAGGTGCTCGTCGTGGACCCCGAGGGGACGGCTGGCCCAGTGGCCGATACCGAGTCCGACCAGCCCGACAACATCGACGCCGAGCTCAGCGGCGAGACCGGCTGAGGTGTGAGGTGAACAACGCCGAGTGGGCCAACAAGGACTTCTACAAGGTTCTCGGCGTCGCCAAGGACGCCGACCAGGCCGCGATCAAGAAGGCCTACCGCAAGCTGGCCCGCGCCAACCACCCCGACTCCAAGCCCGGCGACCTGGCAGCCGAGAATCGCTTCAAGGAGATCGCCGCGGCCTACGACGTCGTCGGCGATGCCGAGAAGCGCAAGCAGTACGACGAGATGCGCTCGACGTTCGGCGGCGGCGGCTTTCCCGGCGGTTTCCCTGGTGGCTTCGGCGGCGGCACGACCACCGGTGGCCCTGCTGGCACGGGCAGCTTCGACATCTCAGACCTGCTGGGCGGGCTCTTCGGCGGTCCGGGCGGCGGGACAAGCGGTGGCGGCTTCGGCCGGACCCGGACACCGCGCCCGCAGCGCGGCGGTGACCTGGAGACCGAGACGACGCTGTCGTTCACCGATGCCGTCGAGGGGACCACGATCAGCCTGCGACTCTCGTCCGAGGCGCCCTGCGCGACCTGTCACGGCACGGGCGGCAAGCCGGGGACCAGGCCGCACGTCTGCCCCACGTGTGACGGGGCCGGCATGGTGGTCGGCTCGGTTGGGGGCGCCTTCTCGATGAACGAGACCTGCCCGGAATGCCACGGCCGGCAGCTGGTGTACGACGAGCCGTGCCCGACCTGTCATGGCTCGGGGCACGGGTTGTCGAACCGCACGATCACCGCCCGGATTCCGGCTGGGGTCCGCAACGGCCAGCGGATCCGGCTCAAGGGAAAGGGTTCGGCCGGCGAGAACGGCGGCTCGCCGGGCGACCTTCTGATCACCGTGAAGGTCGGGACGCACCCGGTCTTCTCCCGCAAGGGCGACTCGCTGACTCTCGACGTGCCCGCCACCTTCGACGAGCTCACCCTCGGCGCCGAGATCAAGGTGCCCACGCTGGGCGGCGCTCCGGTGACGCTTCGGATTCCGCCAGGCACGCCGAACGGCCGGGTCATGCGCGTGCGCGGACGTGGCGTCACCCGCAAGGACGGCACGAAGGGTGACCTGCTCGTCACGCTCAACGTCGCGGTGCCGGCGCAGCTCGATGACGCGACGAAGGCGGCCGTGAACGCCTATCGCGAAGCCACCCGGGGCGGGGACCCACGAGCGGCCTTGTTCGAGGGGAAGAGCTGATGTCTCCCAGCGCAGCACGCATGCCGGGACCGAACGCTCCGGTGTACGTGATCAGCGTCGCCGCCGAGCTCACCGGGTTGCACCCGCAGACCCTTCGTCAGTACGACCGACTCGGGCTGGTCTCGCCCGGCCGCACCGGCGGAGGTGGGCGCAGGTACTCCCTCCACGACATCGAGCTTCTCCGTGAGGTCGCAGAGCTGACCGCCACTGGCATCGGCCTCGAGGGAGTCAAGCGAATCCTCGAGCTCGAGCACCAGGTCAGCGCGCTGCGGGCTCGCAACGCCGAGCTGCGGGCCCGGGCCAGCTCTTTGCAGAGGGTGGTCGAGGAGACCATGGCGGCGCTTGCGCGCCGTCAGCCGAACCTGCCGGTGCTGCGGGCCCAGGTGTCCCAGAGCGTCCAAGGGATCCCGCACTTCCCCGACCGCTGACCGAAGCCGACCCGAACTTGTGACAGGAGGGCCCGTGGACGCCTCGAAGTTCACCACCCGCAGCGTCGAGGTGATCAACGCGGCGAACACCCTGGCGCTGAACCAGGGCAACGCCCAGATCGAGCCGGTGCACCTGGCCGTAGCGCTGCTCCGCCAGGACCAGGGCATCACGATCTCGCTGCTCGCCAAGGCTGGAGCCGACGTCGACGCGGTGAGCCGTGCACTGGAGCAGGAGCTGGTCCGGCTGCCCAAGGCGGCTGGTGCGACGGTGTCGAGCGCAACCACGTCGCCGGCCATGACCCGGGTGCTCGCCAAGGCGCTCGAGCTGATGGGCGAGATGAACGACGACTACGTCGCCACCGAGCACCTGCTGCTGGCGCTGGCCATCGTGGAGAGCCCGGTCCGGGCGAGCCTTGTCGGTGTCGGTGTCGGTGCCGGTGTCGGTGCCGGTGTGTCCGAGTCCGGTCTGCGTGAGGCGATCAAGGCGGTGCGCGGAAACCGGCATGTGACCAGCCCGGGGGCCGAGGCGACCTACGAAGCACTGGAGAAGTACGCCGTCGACCTGACTGAGAGCGCCCAGGAGGGCAAGCTCGACCCGGTCATCGGCCGGGACGTGGAGATCCGGCGCGTCGTCCAGGTGCTCAGCCGGCGTACCAAGAACAACCCGGTGCTGATCGGTGAACCCGGCGTCGGCAAGACCGCCGTCGTCGAGGGGCTCGCTCAGCGGATCGTCGATGGCGACGTACCCGACTCGCTCAAGGGCCGCCGGCTGCTGAGCCTGGACCTGGCCGCGATGGTTGCCGGCGCGAAGTACCGCGGCGAGTTCGAGGAGCGACTCAAGGCGGTGCTGGAGGAGATCAAGTCCAGCGAGGGCCAGGTGATCACGTTCATCGACGAGCTGCACACGGTCGTCGGCGCCGGGGCGGGGGGCGACTCCGCGATGGATGCCGGCAACATGCTCAAGCCGATGCTGGCCCGCGGTGAGCTGCGGCTGATCGGGGCGACGACCCTGGACGAGTACCGCGAGCGCATCGAGAAGGACCCGGCGCTCGAGCGGCGCTTCCAGCAGGTGTTCGTGGGGGAGCCGTCGGTGGCGGACACGGTGGCGATCCTGCGTGGCCTGCAGGAGAAGTACGAGGCCCACCACGGAGTCAAGATCACCGACGCCGCACTTGTGGCCGCCGCGATGCTCTCCGACCGCTACATCCCCGGTCGCCAGCTCCCCGACAAGGCAATCGACCTGATCGACGAGGCCGCGTCCCGGCTGCGGATGGAGATCGAGTCGAGCCCGGTCGAGATCGACCAGCTGCGGCGCAACGTGGACCGGATGAAGATGGAGGAGCTTGCGCTCGAGCGTGAGACCGACGAGGCCTCCAAGGACCGGCTCGACAGGCTGCGAGCGGACCTCGCCGACCGTGAGGAGGAGCTGCGCGGTCTCGAGGCCCGATGGGAGCGGGAGAAAGCCGCCCTGGAGGGCGCCGGTGAGCTGCGCAAGCAGATCGACGAGCTGCGGGTCGAGGCCGAGCGCCTCCAGCGCTCGGGCGACCTGGGCGCCGCCTCGGAGATCCTCTACGGCCGCATCCCGGCGTTGGAGAAGCAGATCGGGGAGGCCGAGGCTGCCGAACCGGTCGAGAACCCAATGGTCAACGAGGAGGTGGGGCCCACCGAGATCGCCGACGTCGTGGAAGCCTGGACCGGCATCCCGACCGGCCGGATGCTCGAGGGCGAGACCGCCAAGCTGCTGCGGATGGAGGAGATCATCGGCGAGCGGCTGGTCGGCCAGCGGGCGGCCGTCGGCGCCGTCTCCGATGCGGTACGACGCTCGCGGGCCGGCATCTCGGACCCGAACCGGCCGACCGGGTCGTTCCTGTTCCTCGGCCCGACCGGTGTGGGCAAGACCGAACTGGCCAAATCGCTGGCCGACTTCCTCTTCGACGACGAGCACGCCATCGTGCGCATCGACATGAGTGAGTACTCCGAGAAGCACTCGGTGTCGCGCCTGGTCGGCGCACCGCCCGGCTATGTGGGGTACGACGAGGGCGGCCAGCTGACCGAAGCGGTTCGCCGCAGGCCGTATTCCGTCATACTCCTTGACGAGGTGGAGAAGGCTCATCCGGAGGTCTTCGACATCCTCCTCCAGGTCCTCGACGACGGACGGCTCACCGACGGCCAGGGCCGCACCGTCGACTTCCGCAACACGATTCTGGTGCTGACCAGCAACCTGGGCTCGACGTACCTCGTCGACCCGACGCTGTCGGAGGACGAGAAACGGGACTCGGTGATGGCCCTGGTGCGGCAGGCGTTCAAGCCGGAGTTCTTGAACCGGCTCGACGAGATCGTGCTGTTCGACGCGCTCGGCAAGGACGAGCTCGCCCATATCGTCGACCTGCAGCTGGCCGCCTTCGACCAGCGGCTCGCGCCGCGGCGAATCACGGTCAGCGTCACCCAGGCCGCTCGGGACTGGCTCACCGAGACCGGGTACGACCCGGTGTACGGCGCCCGGCCGCTGCGGCGGCTCGTGCAGACCGCGATCGGCGACCCGCTCGCGCGGATGCTGATCAGCGGCGAGGTCATCGACGGCCAGCGGGTCCAGGTCGACCACCGGACCGGCGAGGACGGGCTGGAGCTGACCGGGCAACCCGCGTGATGGAATGAGGTCCATGGAACCAGCCGATACAGCCACCCGGCCACGCCAGGTGACCGTCGGGGGCTGGTTCGTCGTCGCCAGCGCTGTGTTCTTGGTCATCAGCGTGTTCGACTCGATGGCGGCGCTGCACTCGGTCGACGTGCGTGCTCAGATCGCGAGGGCACTGTCCTCTGGGTCCGGGCGCAGCCTGGGGGTGAGCGTCGACCAGGCCCAGTCGATAATCAGGGTCGTGCTGATGCTGGCCGGGGCCGGTGGTGCGGCGGCCGTGGTGCTCGGTGTGTTCGTTCTCCAGCGCAACAAGCCGGCTCGGGTGGTGCTGGGGATCATGATGCTCCCGGTCCTGCTCGGGGCGCCGTTCTCGGGGGTCTTTCCGTCGGCGCTGCTGATCGGCTCGACACTGCTGCTGTGGAGCCGGCCGGCACGAGACTGGTTCGCCGGCCGACCACCCCTTGCCACCGCACGGCGGGTCGCCGCGGCGCCGAGGCCTTCGCCGCTCGAGACGACACCGCCGCCGACGGCGCCCGGTCCGGAACAACCTCCTCCTCAGCCGGCACCGACCCCACCCCCGACTCAAGGTTTCGGCGGCCCACCGTCGCCATACCCCGGTCCAGGTGCCCCCGTCCCACCGCTCTCGCCGCACGCCGCACCGCACGCTTGGCCCGGATCCGCCCCCCCGCGGTCGGTGTCCGCGCCACCGAAT
>JALZBH010000037.1 GCA_030947625.1 Actinomycetota bacterium | reverse complement strand
GACGCCGACCGCCACTCCCGGGCGGCCCGCTCGGCGGAGGCGACCGCAGCGCCCACCTCAGTAGCGGACGCAAGAGCGACCTCGTCAATCACCTGTCCGGTGGCCGGGTTGAAGACGGGTCCGGCGCGGCCGGAGCTGCCCGCGACGAATCGGCCGTCGATCCAGTGGGAGATCATCCCTGCATCGTAGGACGGCGCCGGCTCAGTCCTGCACCGCCTTGGCGATCGCGATGCAGATCGTCAGCCACTCGCGATCCTCACGGGTGGGTGCCCGTCCGGCACGTTGAGCGTCCTGGATCGACCAGTGGGCGTTGAGCACCATTCGTACGATGACCCAGGCTCGAGCACGGCCCTCATCGAGACCGGCTGCGTCGACCAGAGTGTGGAAGCGCCGGCGTACGCCTGGCCGAACGTCTCCGGCGAGCTCCTCGAAGCGGTTCCACAGCATCGGCGCCGGTTCGTAGTGCGGGTCGCCTGACATGGGCTTTGGATCGATCACCAACCAGGGCTCGCGATCCCCCGCGAGCACGTTGTCGTAGTGCAGGTCGCCGTGCACGATGCGGCCGACGCTGGTTGGCTCGGTGACCAGGTCGTGTCCCGTCGCGAGGGTCTGTTGCACGAGCCGTCGAGGAATCGGGGCATCGCGCGGCATCTCGGCGAGTGCGGCCAGCCATGCTTCGACGTACGAAGTCACCGGCCGCAGCTGCGGAAGGGCGGGGACGTGCAGGCGCGGATAGAGGCTGGCGACGATCTCGCACGCCTCGACGTCGGGGGTCTCAGCCAACGTCTGCTGGTGCAGTCGCTCGAGAAGTAGCGCTCGTCGACGCGGGTCGGCGCGCAACAGCCGAACCACGCCATCACCGTGCCAGTGCTGGAGCGCGAGCGCCTCGTGCTCGGACTCGGTGTCGCCGGTGAACGACAGTTTCAGGACCGCGGGGCTACCGGCACTGGTGCGTACCGGCGCCACCAGCGAGCAGAACCCGTGCCATAGTCGCTCGCCGTGCCGGTCGAGCTCCCACTCCTGCAGTACGTCCCCGAAGGTCCGCGGGAGCTCGCGGAGCCACGTCTCCCAGTCGGCGCCGAGCTCCTTCTGCACTGCCAGTCCCGCCGGCAAGACGATGGCAGCCGTGGACACCAACTCATCCTGACATGTCCCCCATCCCCCGCCGACACGTCGCGGATTGGCACCCAGAACCTGCCGACACGTCGCAGATTGGCACAACGGGTGCCAGTTTGCGACGTCTCAGCGCGATGGGGGTGCCAGTTTGCGACGTCTCAGCGCGATGGGGGTGCCAGTTTGCGACGCCTCAGCGCGATGGCGGGGATTACTTGTTGGTCTTCTCGGCGGTTGCGCCCGTAGACAGCGCCGCAATGAACGCCTCCTGGGGCACCTCGACACGACCAACCATCTTCATCCGCTTCTTGCCCTCCTTCTGTTTCTCCAGCAGCTTGCGCTTGCGGGTGATGTCGCCGCCGTAGCACTTGGCGAGCACGTCCTTGCGGATCGCCCGGATCGTCTCGCGGGCGATCACGCGGGCACCGATGGCCGCCTGGATCGGCACCTCGAACTGCTGGCGAGGAATCAGCTCACGGAGCTTCCCGACCAGCATCACGCCGTACGAGTACGCCGCATCCCGGTGCACGATCGCGGAGAAGGCGTCGACGGTGTCGCCCTGCAGCAAGATGTCGACCTTGACCAGGTCGGCGACCGACTCGCCGGTCGGCTCGTAGTCGAGTGAGGCATATCCCTTGGTCCGCGACTTCAGCTGGTCGAAGAAGTCGAAGACGATCTCGGCCAGCGGCAGCGTGTAGCGCATCTCGACCCGGTCAGAGGAGAGGTAGTCCATCCCCAGAAGCTGACCCCGCTTGGACTGGCACAGCTCCATGATCGCGCCGATGAAGTCGCTCGGACTCAAGATCGTGGCTCGTACGACGGGTTCGCGGACGTCGGCGACCTTGCCGGTCGGGTACTCCGAGGGATTGGTCACCTCGTAGTCGGTGCCGTCCTCCATCAACACGTGGTAGACCACGTTGGGCGCCGTGCTGATCAGCTCGAGGTTGAACTCCCGCTGCAGCCGTTCGCGGACGATCTCCATGTGCAGCAGGCCGAGGAAGCCACATCGGAAGCCGAACCCGAGTGCGTTGGACGTCTCCGGCTCGTAAGCGAGTGCGGCGTCGTTGAGCTGGAGCCGGTCCAGCGCATCTCGCAGTGTCGGGTAGTCGTCGCCGTCGATGGGGTAGAGCCCCGCGAACACCATCGGGTTCGGATGCTTGTAGCCGCCAAGTGCCTTCTTCGCACCATCATGTTGGCTGGTCACGGTGTCACCCACGCGCGACTGCCGGACGTCCTTGACCCCGGTGATGAGGTAGCCCACCTCGCCGACGCCCAGCTCGCCGGCCTTGATCGGCTCGGGGCTGATCACCCCTACCTCGAGCATCTCGTGGACGACACCGGTGGACATCATCTTGATCCGGTCGCGGTGGGTCAGGTGCCCGTCGACCACGCGGACGTAGGTGATCACCCCACGGTAGGTGTCGTAGATCGAGTCGAAGATCAGCGCCCGGGCTGGCGCAGCCGCATCGCCTACCGGGGGCGGGGTCTCCGCGACGATGTGGTCGAGCAGGTCGGATACTCCCAGGCCGGTCTTCGCACTTACCTGGAGTACGTCGGTCGGGTCGCAGCCGATGATGCCGGCCAGTTCCGCGGCGTACTTCTCGGGTTGCGCGGAAGGGAGGTCGATCTTGTTCAGCACCGGGATGACGTGGAGGTCCGCTCCGAGCGCGAGGTAGAGGTTCGCCAGCGTCTGCGCCTCGATGCCTTGCGCCGCGTCGACCAGCAGGACCGCTGCCTCACACGCCTCCAGCGAACGGGAGACCTCGTAGGTGAAGTCCACATGGCCCGGGGTGTCGATCATGTTGAGCACGAAGGTGCGCCCCGTGTCGGCCCCTGCGGCAACGGTCCAGGGCATCCGGACGGCCTGGCTCTTGATCGTGATGCCACGCTCGCGCTCGATGTCCATCCGGTCCAGGTACTGCGCCCGCGCACTCCGCTCGTCGACCACCCCGGTCAGCTGCAGCATCCGGTCGGCCAGCGTCGACTTGCCGTGGTCGATGTGCGCGATGATGCAGAAGTTCCGGAGTACCGCGGGGTCGGTCCTGCCCGGCAGTGGGGCGGCTGCGTTGGACAAGGAGCTCTCTCGGACGGCTCGGCACAGGTAAGCCCCCAGTCTCCCACGCCACCGGCTCCCACCCGCATCGGCATGCGCCGCTGCGGCCTCAGAACAGCAGGCGGGTCGTGCGCAGCTCGTCGACGACCTCAGTGTGCGGACCGGCGTACGACGGCGAGGACTCGTCCGAGCGGCCCGACCACAACCGGCACAGGTCAACGGTGTCTGCCACGAGCACCCCACCGTTTTCGCCTCCGATCGGCCACGAACCCGCCCCCCGGCCCGTGAGCGTCAGCGTGAACGGAGCTCCGCGCCAGGCCCGTTGAAGGTCCCTGACGACCTGAGCGACGACGACGTCCTCGGCTCCGCTGTCGGACATCTCGCATCCTGTCGCTCGACTGATATCGATGCGATGCATCCATACGTCGCGAGGGTAGATCACATCGAGCAGGTATCCCATGGAGTCCCCCGGCTGGCGTGCCGGATCGGGTAGCGCCATCCGCCGCATCGGCATCGGGACCCGTGACCGCGCCTTCGGCGCTCTGGTCGCCAACACAGCGAGCTCGTTGAGGATCTCGCTGTTCGTTCTCTGCTCCCGATCGGCAATCTGTTGCTTGCTGAGCGAGTCGACGAGGGCCATCTTGCGGTCACGCGTCTTGGCCTTGAACATGTGTCGACCCTGGACAGTGAGATGTACCGCCTCGTCTGCGGCGCCGGCGACGTGAGCGACGATGTCGCGCACGGTCCAGCCGGTGCAGTCGGTGGGTCGTTCCCATTCTGCTTCGGGAAGTGCACGCAGCATGGTCAGCAGCGCGGCGTACTCGGCTTCGGCGACGGAGACTGCGTCGGCCGTGGTGGTCATCTGGATGGTTGGGCTCATCGCACCTTCTTCCTTCGGGCCACCTGGCTGGGCGGGGCGGCGTACTGCTTGAGAAACATCTCGACAAGACGGTCGAGATGACGTGAATGGCGGCCGCGCTCGAGAGGTACGCCGGGCTCGTTGGACAGCTGTTGGCTGACCACACCGGCACCCAGTACGTTCACGACGCTGGTCATCTCCTCCACGTCGGCCTCGGCGCGAAGCAGCCCCCGGTCCTGCAGCCGGCTGAGCACCCGGCCCAGCGATTCCACAAGCTCGACGGCGGGGGCGAACGCCTCCGAGCTGGGCTCCCATTGCTGGATCGGCCGCCAGAACATCAGCTCGGACATCGCCCGGTGGTCAAGCGCCCAACCCACAAAGGCCGCGAGGCACCCAGTGAGCTGGTCGTGCAGGCCCTCTTCAGATGCGACCTCGGACGCATTCTGGTAGAGGGGCGACATCGCCGCGGCCAGCTCGAGCCATCCACGGGCGAAGATCTCGTCGCACAGGGCGGCCTTGGACGGGAAGTAGCCGTAGAGGCTGGGGGTGCGCATGCCCACGCGCCTGGCGACCTCCCCGAGGCTCAGCGACGCGGCACCAGTCTCCGTCGCTGCCGCAAGTGCAGCCTCGACGATCTCGTTGCGAGTTCGTTCCTGACGTAGCTGGACTCGCGACCTCACGCTGTTAGGATTACCTAGATGTATTAGGTTGTCAAGAGGTCAGCGGGTTGGCACCCAGTACCGCAGCTTGACCCCTCGTTGGTCATCGAGTACCCCACCGGCTGCCTCGATCACCCTTCGGCTGGCGACGTTGTCGATGTCACAGGTGACCAGCGCCGGGTCGATCCCCAGCACATGAGCATGGGGCAGCACCGCGCGGAGCATCGCCGTGGCGTGTCCCTCGCGACGGCGGCTGCGGCGGACGTCGTACCCGATGTGGCCACCAACCTCACGCAGATGCTCGTTCAGAATGTGGCGGATCGAGATGCGACCGACGTACTCGGTGCCCTCGACCCACCACAACGTGGTCTGCAGAACCCAGCCGGGGAGCCGGGGTTGGTCACGCTCGGCCAGCGTCTCGGCGACGTACTCGGCAAACCCTTCCGGGGTTTCCCAGTGGCTGCCGTACTGGGCGATGTCGCCACCGATCATCGTGTCGTCCCCGCCCCGACCCTCCTCGACGAACTCGGCCATGGCAGCGAGGAACGACGTACGAAGGCGTACGTCGGGGCGGACGAGGTCGGCCATGACAGCCAGTGTGACGGCTGGCTCGATTCTGGAAGGCTCGATTTGGGCGGCCGACCGGGCCGCTGATATCGTCAGTGCTCGTGTCCGGACCCAGCCTGGACCCCACCGACTCCATGACTCCATCACCTCCAGACGACAGACGAGGCTTGCCCCGTGGCGAACATCAAGTCCCAGATCAAGCGCAATCTGCAGAACGACGCCGCGCACGAGCGCAACAAGGCCGTGAAGTCCGCACTCAAGACGGCCGTCCGCAAGTTCCGTGAGGCCGCCGAGTCCGGCGACGCCACGGCGGCCAGAGCACTGGCGGCACAGGCGGGCAGGGCGCTGGACAAGGCAGCGTCGAAGGGCGTCATCCACAAGAACCAGGCCGCCAACCGCAAGTCGGCCATGGCCAAGAAGGCCGCCAGCCTCTAGGGACGGCTCAGCCCCGGGCTGGGCGGGCGCGGACGATGTCGAGCACCATCTTCTCCAAGGCGTAGGCCGGATCGCTGGCCGCACCCTTGATCTGCGCGTCGGCTCGGGCGACAACGCGGATCGCACGACCGAGCCCCTGGTCGTCCCAGCCCCGTGACTGGCCTCGCAACACGTCGAGCTTCCACGCAGGAACGCCCACCTCCCGCACCAGGTCGGTGGTGCGCATGCCGCGAGGCGCCGAGACAAAGCGAGCCAGGCTGCGCAAGCCGGAGGCGACGGCGCTGGTGACCAGCACCGGTGCGGTGCCTCGGTCGAGCGCCCAGCGAAGCTCTTCGAGCGCCTTCGCCGCGCGGCCACCGATGACGTGGTCGGCCACCACGAACGACTTCGCCTCCGCCCGGCCCCCGAAGTACTGCTTGACCATGGCTTGGTTGATCGGCGCTGCGTCGAAGTCACCGACGAGCTGGCTGGCGGCTGCTGCTAGCGCTCGGGTGTCCTGACCCACCGCCTGCACCAGGAACTCCGCGGCGTCGGGGTCGATCTTCACCCTGCGGTGACGGAGCTCGGCGGTGACGAAGCCGGGATACTCTCGCGCGAACAAGGGTGTGGTCTTCACCTCCGTCACGGCTGCACACTTGCGCAGCTTGCCAAGCAGACCGGCCCCCTTCGGGCCACCTGAGTGCACCAGCACGAGGGCGACCTCGTCCGCGGGAGCAGCGGCGTACTCGAGCAGGCCGTTCCCAGACTCCTCGGGGAGGTCCTCCAGCTTGCGTACGACGACACAGCGGGTGGTCGAGAACAACGACGGCGCGGCCAGCTCCCCCAGCGTGGCCATCGTCAGCTGGTCGGCCGTCGTCTCGCTGAGCTCCGCCTCGGCGTCGTACCGCTTGACAGACGCGCGCACTGAGCCGACCGCGCGCTCACCGAGAAACTCCTCGGGCCCGGTCACCAGCGTGACCTTGCCAAGGACACCGCTGGCATGGGCCGCCTGGGAATCGCTCATTGTGGATCAGCCTGTCACAGTGCTTGGACAGCGCCCCGATCAGCGTCCCGTCCCCGGTCGCGGCTGCTGGCGGGGCATCCGGGTCCGCACCCGCAGAACGCCGTGGTCGTCGATGGCCACGGCCACGTCGCCGTCGAGATCCGTGCGTCGCACGAGCATCCCGGCCTGACGCAAGAGGTCGAGTGTCGAGGGGGCCGGATGCCCATACGCGTTGTCCACGCCATCGGAGATCACCGCCAGCCGGGCGCCGAGGCTGGTGACCAGCGCGGGGTCCTGCTTCGCCGAACCGTGGTGGGCGACCTTGAGTACGTCGGCGTGCAGACCGGGCACCAGGGCCGCCAACCGTTCCTGGGAGGGGGTCTCCTCGTCGCCCATCAACAGCAGCTCGATCCCCCTGGTCTGGACGTACAGCACGATGCTCTCGTCATTCGGCGGCGAGTCGGAGCCGGGCGGTGTGGGGCCGGACGGTCCGAGGACTTGGATGTGGAGTGCCCCCACGGTCCGGGTCTCGCCGAGGCGCACCGTCTCGATGGGTACGCCGGCCCGGCCGACCGTCCCGCGCACCAGCTGCGACCCGTCGAGTGGGTCGGCCAACGAGGAGACCTCGACCAAGCCCACCGTCCGCCCGCCGAGGACGGCCGATAGCCCGTCGACATGGTCGGCATGGAAGTGGGTCAGCACGACCAGCGCGATCTGGCGTACGCCCAGACTGCGCAGGCAGCTGTCGATCAGGGCTGGATCGGGACCGGAGTCGACGACGACGAACTGTCCCCCACCGGCGTTGAGCACCAGCCCGTCGCCCTGACCCACGTCACAGGCCACGAATACCCAGCCCTTCGGCGGCCAGCCGGGGGTGGGGAGCGGGACCAGCACGGCCAGGAGCAGCAGCACCGCCAGGAGCAGGGAGAGGCGGGGTCTGGCCAGCACCGTGGCCAGGGCAAGCGCGACGCCCGCGCAGAGAACCGCCAGCGCGACCACAGCGGCCGTTGTGCTGGACCAGCCCACGGCGGCCACCGGCAGCGACGCCGCCCGGTGCGCCACCTCGATGATCCACCAGGCGCACCAGCCGGCGGGGGCGACCACGACCTGACCAAGCCCGGTCCACGCCAACCCGACGAGCCCACCGACGAGACCGAGCACGGTGGCGGGCCCGACCGCTGGCGCCGCCAGCACGTTCGCGACAACGGCGACCAGGCTGACCCGGCCGGCGATCGCGGCCACGAGCGGCGTACACGCCAGCTGCGCCGCCATGGGTACGGCGAGTGCCTCAGCGGCCCAACGGGGAAGCCATCGCATCAGCGCATCACGCCACGCGGGCGCCAGCAGCAGGATCCCGGCCGTCGCGCAGGCGGAGAGAGCGAAACCCATCGAGGTTGCCAACCAGGGGTCGAACAACAACAGCACAAGGACCGCGACCCCCAGGGCACGAGGTCCCCGCTCGCGCCCTCCGCTGCCCATGCCGACCAGCGCCACCGAGCCCATCGCCGCTGCCCGCAGCACGCTCGGCTCGGCGCGCGAGAGGAGAACGAAACCCACCACGCCGAACACCCCCACGACCATCAGGCCACGCGCGCGGACGCCCGCCCACCGCGCCAGGATCAGCAGGAACCCCACGACGAGGGTGAGATTGGTCCCCGAGACGGCGAGCAGATGGGTCAGACCCGAGATCGAGAAGTCGCTCACCACGTCGTCGGCCAGACCCTGCTTGTCGCCGTCCACCAGTGCCGGCACCAGCTCGCGTTGACCATGAGGCAGCCGGCCCGACGCACGGCGGATCCCGGCCCGGACGCCGTCGGCCATGCTGAAAGGTCCTCGGGGCTCGGCGAGGGCAACCGGTGGTCCACGCGCACTGAGAACGCCGGCCAGGTCGCTGCCGTTGGCGATCGACAACCGCCCCCATGCCCGGAGCCGCTGGTCCATCCGGACGGTTCGCCAAACCGGGTCGGCCAGCACCAGCACCGGCGCTCGCAGCCGGTGCCGAGACCCACGGCCGACCACCTCGCTGACCTGAGCTCGGAACATCACGTACGAGGAGAACCTGCCCTTCTTGACCACCGGATCCGAGCGCACCGTCAGCTGCACCGAGACGACGGCTTGTTCGGCTGCCAGCTGAGCAACCGGCGACCGGGCCACCGCCTCGACGTGCAGCCACACCGATGCCGCGACGGCAAGCGCCGCCAACAACCAGGCGAGCTGTCCAGCGGTCCGCCGAACCAGGAGCAACCCGAGCACCCATCCGGTGAGGCCCGCCAGCACCACCCAGACCGGCCACCAGCTCGCCGCCAGGGCGGTGAGCCAGACAACCAGCCCGAGCATCGGCGCCCGCAGGTCGCGCCGCGGCCGAAGGGAGCCGGTCCTCACAATGTGACGTACGGCGCCAGGTCGGCCAGCGTCTTCTGACCGATGCCATCGACCTCCAACAGCTCGTCGACGGAAGAGAACGCGCCGTGCTGGGTCCGCCAGTCGAGGATCTTCTGCGCCGTGACCGGCCCAACACCGGGCAGGGTGTCGAGCTGCTCCAACGTTGCCGTGTTGAGTCTGACCAGCTGACCCGGCACCGGAGCGGCGGACGCTGCAGCGGCTGCCGAGGCGGCCACCCCCGGCACGGGCGGTGCACCCACCAGGATCTGCTCGCCGTCGGTCAGCACGCGGGCAAGGTTCAACCCGGTCAGGCTGATCCCGCGTCGAGCGCCGCCCACCTTGCGGAGCGCGTCGATGACCCGAGATCCCGTGGGCAGGGTGACCACGCCGGGACGGCGCACCTTGCCGGCGACGTCGACCACGACCCGCGCGGGCGCGGTCGTGGAGGCGGTCGCCGAGGCGGTCACGAGAGGTGACCCGGACGCGGTCGAGATCGGACCCGGCCGAGTTGCCGTCGACGAGCGTGGGGCGATCGGCACGGCGGTCCCACCGCTGCCCGAACCGAGCGCGAAGAACGCGGCCGCGGCGAGCCCCGCAGCCGCAATGGCCGCGACCAGCACCAGCTGGGCTCCGCCGAGCCGCACACGTCCCTGCAGGCCGGGCGGCATCCGGTCACCGAGCCAGCCCGCCAGTCGCCCCGAGTCCGTCCCTGCGCGTCGCCGCACATGACGGCCCTCCTCCGGCACCGGGGAAGCACCGACCAGATCCCCGGTCGAGAGGTTCAGCCCCTCCTCGACATCGGCCGACGGGCTGCGGGTCGGCGCCAGCCCGGCCTGATCGAGCTCGCGGCGGAGCAGCTCCAACCGCCGGCGCGCCGCCTGAGCAACGTCGTCCTGGGTCTGCCTGCGCATGCTCGCGACGCTAGGGAGAGCCGACTTTCGCCGACAGTGGCCAAGAGTCGGCTGTGGATAGCCCGGCGGTTCGGCGGTGCGCTTCTCCGAAACGGTCAGCGCGGTGCCACGGTGACGGCGACCATCCCGGGTCCTACGTGGGCGCCGAGCACGGCGCCGATCTCGCCGACGACCAGCTCGCGGCCCTGGAGCCGGTCGGCAAGGTCCGCGCCGAGCCGTTCGGCGAGCTGACCCGCTCGCTCCGGACTGGCCAGATGCGCGACCGCGACGTCAACCGGACCCTCCCCCGCTGCCTGCACGGCCAGCTCCGCGAGCCGCGCCAAAGCCTTGGCCGACGTCCGCACCCTCTCGTACGGCGTGATCCGGCCGTCCTGGACCGAGAGGATCGGCTTGACCGACAGTGCCGATCCGACCAGGGCTGCCGCAGTCCCGACCCGGCCACCCCGCCTCAGGTGCTCGAGCGTGTCGACGTAGAACAACGAGGTGGTTCCTATCACCCTGCGCCGGGCCGCCTCGCCGGCTTCCGCGGCCGAGGCGCCAGCGGCGGCCGCCTCCGCAGCGGTGAGTACGGCGAAACCGGTGCCCATCCCGACCTGACGGGAGTCCACCGTGACCACCGGGACCGGCGACTGCCGAGCCGCCAGCTGCACCGACTCGAAGGTGCCGCTCAGCTCCGACGACAGGTGCACCGAGACGATCTCGTCGGCATCGGCCGCCAACCGCTGGTACACCGCCAGCACCGACTCCGGACTCGGCCGCGAGGTGCTCAGCGGCGTCCATTCCTTCAGCGCAGCTGCCAGCTCCGCAGGAGTGACCTCCTCGTACGAAGTACCCCCGATCACGACCTGGAGTGGCACCACCGTGATGCCCCGCTCGGCCACCAGCGCTGTCGGCAAGGACGCCGTCGAGTCGGTGACGACAGCGACTCGACTGGCGAAGCGACCGCTCATGCGAAGACCTTGCCAGGGTTGAGCACTCCGTGCGGGTCGAGAGCATCCTTGACAGCCCGGTGCATCGCCATCACCTCGGGAGAGAGCTCGCGCAACAACCCGGCCCGCTTGAGCAGGCCGACCCCGTGCTCGCCGGTCACGGTGCCGCCGAGGTCGAGCGCAGCGCCGATGATCTCCTCGAAGGCATCCTCGGCCCGACTGCGGGCCTCGTCGTCTCCCGGAGCGGTGACGAACAACGGGTGCAGGTTGCCGTCGCCGGCGTGCGCGATGTTCGCGATATGGGTGTCGTGGCGCTGAGCGATCTGCTCGATCCGTTCGAGCATCTCGGGGACCCTCGGCACTGGGACACACACGTCCTCGGTCAGCAGCGGGCCGAGCCGTTCCAGCGCAGGGTAGGCCAGCCGGCGCGCGTCGAAGAGCCGCTCCGCCTCCACCTCGTCGGTCGACTGCGCCGCCCAGGTTGCGCCCGCACCTTCGAACGCCGCGAGTACCTGAGCAGCCTCGGCCTCACCGGCCGCCCCCGGTGCATCCGTGCGGGCCAGCAGGACGACCTCCGCGTCGACCGAGAGGCCCATGTTCTTCCAGCGGTCGACCGCCTCGAGGCAGTGCCGGTCGATCAGCTCGAGAGCCGACGGCAGCACCGGTGAGGCCACCACCGCGGCCACCGCCCGGCCTGCGTCGACCACGGAGGAGAAGTAGCCGACCACGGTGTGCTCGGCCGGCCGTTTCGGGCGCAGCCGCACGGTGACCTCGGTAACCACACCCAGCGTCCCCTCGGAGCCGACCATCAGCGCGGCAAGGTCGTAGCCGGCCACCCCCTTAGCCGTACGACGACCCAGCCGCACCAGCTCACCGGTGCCGGTGACGACCTCCATGCCGAGCACGTAGTCACCGGTGACGCCGTACTTCACGCAGCACAGGCCGCCGGCGTTAGTGGCCACATTGCCACCGATCGTCGACCACGGCGCGCTCGCCGGGTCGGGCGGGTACCACAACCCCTGGTCCGCGCAGGCTTCACGGAGTGTCTGGTTGACGACGCCTGGCTGGACAACGGCAAGCCGTTCGCTCGGACTGATCTCGACGATGCGGTCCATCCGTTCAGTCGTTAGCACGATCGCACCCTCGACCGCGTTCGCCCCGCCGGAGAGACCGGTCCCGGCGCCGCGCGGGACCAGGGCGACGCCGTACTCGATGCAGAGCGCGACCACGGCCAGCACCTGCTCACTGGTGAGCGGCCGGACGACCGCCAGCGGCGTTCCCGATGGTGCCCACTCGGCCTCGTCGTGGCGGTACCGCTCTGTGGCCGCGGCGTCGGCAAGAATGTCGGTGACCTCGCCGAGTCGAGCAAGCAGGGAGCTCTTGTCCGGCGCTGGGGTCATGCCGCTTAGCCAACCACCAGGTTGATCAGCTTGGGAGCCCGGACGATGACCTTGCGCACCTCGCGACCGTCGACCGCACGCTGCACCGCAGGGTCGGCGAGCGCCGCGGCCCGCAGCTCGTCTTCGGCGATGTCGGGACTGACCTCCAGCTTCGCGCGCAGCTTGCCCTGGACCTGGACGACTGCGGTGACCGTCTCCCGCACCAGCAGCTCCGGGTCGACGCTCGGCCAGGGCTGCTTGGCGACCGTCGGCTGATGGCCCAGCCTCTCCCACATCTCCTCGGCCGTGTAGGGCGCCACCAACGACAGCACGATCGCCACCACCTCGACGGCCTCGCGCACCGCCGCGTTCTCCGGCCCGCAACCCACGTCGATGGCCTTGCGGGTGCGGTTCACCAGCTCCATCACCCGAGCCACCACCACGTTGAACCGCTGGGCCTCGAGCAGCTCGGCCGCATCACGCACCGTCCGGTGGGTCGCCCGCCGCAGCTCCACATCGCCTCCGGTCGGGTCGGCCCCGGGCGTGGAGGTCACGTCTCCGCTCAACCGCCAGGCCCGCTGCAGGAAACGCAACGACCCGCTGGGCGACAGGTCGGCCCAGTCGATGTTGTCCTCCGGCGGCCCGGCGAACACCAGCGTCAGCCGTACCGCGTCGACGCCGTACTCGCTGAGCTGATCGCCCAGGTTGACCCCGTTGCCTCGAGACTTGCTCATCTTCTTGCCGCGGTTGATCACCGTCCCCTGGTTCATCAGCGCAGTGAACGGCTCGTTGAAGTCCACCATCCCCATGTCGTGCAGCACCTTGGTGAAGAACCTGCTGTACAGCAGGTGCAGCACCGCATGGTCGACGCCGCCGACGTACTGGTCGACCGGTCCCCACTCGCGCACCAGATCCTCGTCGAAGGGTCCGTCGGCGTAGTGCGGGGAGCAGTAGCGCAGGAAGTACCACGACGAGTCGACGAACGTGTCCATCGTGTCGGTGTCACGCGAGGCCGGGCCACCGCACGAGGGACAGTCGACCTTGACCCATTCGCTCGCAGCCGCCAACGGCGAGACTCCCCGGGGCTTGAGATCCGCACCCCGCAGCTCCGGCAGTACGACGGGCAGCTGGTCGTCCGGCACGGCGACCTCACCGCACCTGTCGCAGTGGACGACCGGGATCGGCGTACCCCAGAACCGCTGCCGGCTCAACAGCCAGTCACGCAGCCGGAAGTTCACCGCGCCCGTCCCCCGGCCCTCGGCCTCAAGCCGATCGATGATCGTGTGGATACCGGTCGCCTTGTCCGCGATCTCGTCCAGAGGGCCCGAGTTGACATACGTTCCGTTCCCTGGTGTGGCGATCCCGCTGGTCGTCGGGTCGGGCTCGCCGGTGTCGATCACCGTACGCACGGGCAACCCAAACCTGAGGGCGAAGTCCAGGTCGCGCTGGTCGTGTGCAGGTACGGCCATGATCGCCCCGGTGCCGTAGTCGGCCAGCACGTAGTCCGCCGCCCACACCGCAATCCGCTCGCCCGTCACCGGGTTCGTCGCAGTGATGCCCAGGTCAACCCCGGTCTTCTCCCGCTCGGTGGAGAGCCGCTCGATGTCGGAGGCCTTGCGCACCTGCGCCACATAGTCGTCGTACGCCGGTCGCTGATGCGGTGCGACCACCTCCGCGGCCAGCCGCGCGTCGGCAGCCACGACCATGAACGTCGCCCCGTACAACGTGTCCGGACGCGTGGTGTACACCGTGATCGTGCGCGTCGAGCCGTTTGCCAGGTGCAGGTCGAAGTCGACGTGCGCCCCTTCGGAGCGACCGATCCAGTTCCGCTGCAGGGTGAGCACGCGCTCCGGCCAGGAGCCGGCCAGCGAGTCCATGTCGTCGAGCAGCCGTTGGGCATAGTCGGTGACCTTGAAGTACCACTGGGTCAGCTCACGCTTGGTCACCTCCGCGCCACACAGGTCACAGCGACCCTCGATGACCTGCTCGTTGGCCAGCACCGTCTGGTCTTTGGGGCACCAGTTGACCGGGCTGTTCTTGCGGTAGGCCAGGCCCCGCTCACGGAACCTCAGAAACAGCCACTGGGTCCAGCGGTAGTACTCCGGGTCGCTGGTGTGCAGCCGGCGGGACCAGTCGAAGGCGCAGCCGTACGTGTGGAACGACTCGTACTGGGTCTCGATGTTGGCATAGGTGTACGTCGCCGGGTGCTCGCCGCTGCGGATCGCGGCGTTCTCGGCGGGCAAACCGAAGGAGTCCCAGCCCATCGGGTTCATCACCTCGTAGCCCCGCATCCACCAGTACCGTGCGATCACGTCGTGCAGCGCGGTCACCTCGCCGTGACCCATGTGCAGGTCACCGCTCGGGTAGGGGAACATCGTCAGCGCATAGCGTTTCTCGCGCGGGCTGCCGTCGTCGGCGCGGAACGAGTCCAGCTGCTGCCACACCGGCAGCCACTTCTCCTGCACGGCACGTACGTCGTACTGCTGCTCGCTACTGCTCATCGACTTCGTCCTTCGCTGGAGTTCGCTGGAGTTCCGGGCACAAAAAAGCCCCTCGGGCACGAGGGGCAGCCGCATCGGGCGTTGGCGTCCGACGCGGCTAGGTAAGGAGCAGCTTCTCCATGCCCGCAAGTCTAGCGGGTGGTACGGGGTTCAGTGCGACGGACGGTCGTCGTCGCGGTCGATCTGCGACTCGTCCACCTCGATCGGCCGGGCGACCGCCCAGACGACGAACAGCGCCCCGACGACGGCCAACGCGATCCCCACCCAGAGGTTGGCGTTGACGCCACCGGCGCGCGTCTTCTCGGCTGCGCTGGTGCCGACCAGGCCAGTGATCAGCAGCACGACCCCGTAGATGAACAGCAGTGCCCCGATGATGTTGCGGATGTCGAACACGCTGACCTGTGGCTTGCGGGTCTTGCTTCCCGCGTGGCGTTCTGCGTGGCTCATGGATGTTGCCTCCTAGCGGAACAGCACGTTGAGGATGATGACGAGCACCAGGGAGACGCCGGCCAGCTTGGGCGCGGAGAGCCACCAGTGGTCGGCGTGGTCGTCGAGCAGGTCCTCCTTGGGCGTCAGCGAGTAGACCAGGCCGCGCAGCTCCGACTCTGCCCTCGGCTTGGTCATCGAGGTGACGATCACGCTGGCGATGATGTCGACCACGAACGCCGTACCTGCAGCGACGAAGCTGGCGCCCTGGCCGCTCAGGTTGAACACCCCCAGGCTTGCCGAGCCGAATGCATCCTTGCTCAGGAACGCCATGGTGACGGCCGAGAGCGTCCCCAGCACCAGACCCACCCAGGCTGCTGTCGGGGTCATCCGCTTCCAGAACATGCCGAGGATGAACGTGGCGAACAGCGGAGCGTTGAAGAACCCGAACAACGTCTGCAGGTAGTTCATGATGTTGCTGAACTGGCCGGCGAGGAGCGACGTACCGACGGCGATGATCGTCGCTCCTAGGGTGGCCACCCGTCCGAGCATGGTGTAGAAGTGGTCCGGCTTGTCCTTCTGGACGTAGGTCTGCCAGAGGTCATAGCTGAACACCGTGTTGAACGCCGAGATGTTCGCCGCCATGCCCGCCATGAACGCCGCGAGCAGACCCGCGATGGCGATGCCCAGCAGGCCGTTGGGCAGGATCGAGCGCATGAGCAGCAGCAACGAGTCGTTGTAGGTGATCGCCGTTCCCTTGCCCCCGGAGGCCTTGTACTTGGCCAGCTGCGGCACGAGTACGGCGGCAAGCATGCCCGGCACGATGATGATGAACGGGATGAACATCTTCGGGAAGGACCCGATGATCGGTGCCCGGCGGGCGGAGTTCATGTCCTTCGAGGCCATCGCCCGCTGCACCTCGACGAAGTTCGTCGTCCAGTAGCCGAACGAGAGCACGAACCCGAGTCCGAAGACGATGCCCAGGACCGACCAGAACG
>JALZBH010000132.1 GCA_030947625.1 Actinomycetota bacterium | reverse complement strand
CTCGCCGACCGAGGACTTGGCCGGGTAGCGCCCGTGCTCGACCACGGGCGTCACGTCCATGACGGGGATCCGACCGACCATGGCGCCCAGCCTGCCAGAGAGGACGACAGGCGGCTGCGACATTGGAACGATCCACAGCATCTGCGTTACCGTCTCCCGGGTGAGAGCGATCCGCAGGTTCACCGTGCGTCCCGTCCTGCCCGAGCCGCTCCGTCCGCTCGGTGAGCTGGCGACCAACCTGCGTTGGTCCTGGCACCCGGAGACCCAGGACGTCTTCGCCGCGATGGATCCCGAAGGCTGGCAGGCCAGTGGCCACGACCCGGTCAAGCTGCTCGGGGCGACCTCCACCGCACGGCTGGAAGAACTGGCCGCCGACCGGAAGTTCCTGCGCCGGCTCGACCTGGCCTCGGCCGACCTCGAGCAGTACCTGACAGGGGAGCGCTGGTTCCAGAAGCACGCGGCGGCCGAAGGCGCCGTGGCGCCCAGATCGGTGGCGTACTTCTCACCCGAGTTCGGGATCTCCTCGGTGCTGCCGCAGTACTCCGGCGGCCTCGGCATCCTTGCGGGCGACCACCTCAAGACCGCCAGCGACCTCGGCGTACCGCTGGTCGGGGTAGGGCTGCTGTACCGGCACGGCTACTTCCGCCAGTCACTGTCCCGCCAGGGCTGGCAGCAGGAGACCTACCCGGTGCTGGACCCCGACGGGCTGCCGATCTCGAAGCTGTGCGAGGCCGACGGCTCGCCGGCACAGGTGTCTTTGCGCGTGCCCGGTGACCAGGAGCT
This sequence comes from Actinomycetota bacterium, assembly GCA_030947625.1. GTDB lineage: Bacteria > Actinomycetota > Actinomycetes > Propionibacteriales > Nocardioidaceae > Marmoricola. The sequence goes on along the minus strand of JALZBH010000132.1, from coordinate 6,002 downwards.
GCTGGGCCGGATCTGGGTTGCCCAGGTCGGCCGGGTGCCGCTGCTGCTGCTGGACTCCGACGTCGAAGGCAACTCCGAGGCGATGCGTGAGGTGACCGACCGGCTGTACGGCGGCACCTCCGAGCACCGGCTGTTCCAGGAGCTGCTGCTCGGGATCGGCGGGGTGCGGGCGCTGCGTGCCTATGCCCGGATCACCGCTACACCGGACCCGGAGGTGTTCCACACCAACGAGGGCCATGCCGGCTTCCTCGGCCTGGAACGCATCCACGAGCTCTGTGACGCCGACGACGGCCCGCACCTGGACTTCGACACCGCGCTAGAGGTGACCCGCGCGGGGACCGTGTTCACCACGCACACCCCCGTGCCGGCCGGCATCGACCGGTTCCCGCGCGAGCTGGTGGAGCAGTTCTTCGGCTCCTCGAGCACGGTGCCCGGCGTACCCGTGGACCGAGTGCTTGCGCTGGGCGCCGAGAGCTTCCCCGGTGGTGACTCCGGGATCTTCAACATGGCGGTGATGGGCTTCCGCCTGGCTCAACGCGCCAACGGCGTCTCTTTGCTGCACGGTGAGGTCAGCCGTGGGATGTTCGCGGGGCTGTGGCCGGCGTTCGACCAGTCCGAGGTGCCGATCACCTCGATCACCAACGGCGTCCATGCGCCAACCTGGGTCGCCCGCCAGGTCTTCGAGCTGGCCGCTCGACAGGGCGCGGACACTGACTCCGACAACCCGGACGTGTGGAGTGTCGTCGACAAGGTCCCGGCCAACGAGCTGTGGGCGACCAAGCGGGCACTTCGGATGCGCCTGGTCGAGGATGCCCGGGTGCGGCTTCGCAAGTCGTGGAGCCGGCGCGGAGCGAGCGCCGCCGAGCTCGGCTGGATCGACAGTGCGCTGGATCCTGATGTCCTCACGATCGGGTTCGCCCGCCGGGTGCCGTCGTACAAGCGACTCACGCTGATGCTGCGCGAGCCCGACCGGCTCAAGCGGCTGCTGCTCGACCCGGAGAGACCGGTGCAGCTGGTGATCGCCGGCAAGTCGCACCCGGCGGACGACGGCGGCAAGAAGCTGATCCAGGAGATCGTCCGGTTCGCCGACCACCCCGAGGTCCGGCACCGCATCGTCTTCCTGCCCAACTACGACATTGCGATGGCCCAGCCGCTGTACCCCGGTTGCGACGTCTGGCTGAACAACCCGCTTCGGCCCTACGAAGCCTGTGGGACCTCGGGCATGAAGGCCGCGCTGAACGGCGGGCTGAACCTGTCCATCCTCGACGGCTGGTGGGATGAGTGGTACGACGGCAACAACGGCTGGGCGATCCCGTCCGCCGACGGCCTGGAGGACTCCGAGCGACGCGACGACATCGAGGCGCGGGCCCTCTACGACCTGATCGAGAACGAGGTCACCCAGCGGTTCTACGACCTCGACGGCAACGGTCTCCCGGTGCGCTGGATCGAGATGGTGCGGCACACTTTGAAGTCGCTCGGTCCCCGAGTGCTCTCCACCAGGATGGTCCGGGAGTACGTCGAGAAGCTGTACGAGCCGGCCACGCTCTCCTCACGCGCGATCAACCAGACCTACAGCGGCGCCGCCGACCTGGCGCAGTGGAAGTCGCGGGTCCGAGCTGCCTGGCCGCAGGTGTGCATCGACCACGTCGAGTCCTCGGGGGTCTCCTCGGCGCCGGAGATCGGCGGCAGCCTGGACTTGCGCGTGTTCGTCTCGCTGGGTCCACTCCCGCCGGACGACGTCGACGTACAGGTCGTGCACGGACGGGTCAGGGGCGAGGACCAGCTCGTCGACACCGAGGCCACTTCGCTGCAGCCGGCGGAGAGCTACGAGGCCGGGCGCTGGCGGTTCGACGGCAACCTCCCACTTGCCCGCAACGGACCGTTCGGCTACACCGTCCGGGTGCTGCCGAAGAACGACATGCTTGCCTCACCGGCAGAGCTGGGCCTGGTGACCGTGCCCGCGGAGTAGCCCGGCGGCCGAATGGGCTCAGCTCTGCTGAAGCACGACCAACGAACGCGCGGCGAGCTTCATGGTCTCGCCGGCGGCGACCTCGGTGCCGGTGGCGAGCAGCCCGTCGGTGGACAAGATCACGATGCCGCGCTGCACCCAGGCGTTCTCCGGGAGGCACACCTCGCTGTCCTCCGCCGAGCCGTTGAGCCAGATCAGGAAGGACCGGTCGCGCTCCTGCTCCCCGTGAGGCCCGGGGGCCCGCAGTGGGTCGCCCGAGACGAACATGCCGATCACTCGCAGGTCGGCGTCGTGCCAGTCGTCGCCGGTCATCTCGCGTCCGTCGGGGTGGATCCAGGCCAGGTCCTTGGGGCCGCCGGTGATCGCCGGACGGCCCTCGAACCAGTGCCGCTGGCGCAGCGCCGGATGCTCGCGGCGGATCTGCAGCGCGGTCCTGGTGATGTCGTAGAGGTCGAGCCACGCGTCGTCGGGCCGCCAGTCCACCCAGGAGATCTCGTTGTCCTGGGCATAAGGGTTGTTGTTGCCCCGCTGGGTGCGGCCACGCTCGTCGCCGGCCACGATCATCGGTACGCCGTTGGACAGGCACAGCGTGGCCATCAGGTTGGCCGCCTGCCGGTGCCGTAGCGCGACCACTTCGGGATCGTCGGTCTCCCCCTCGACGCCACAGTTCCAGGACCGGTGGTTGTTGGTGCCGTCCAGGTTCGCCTCGCCGTTGGCTTCGTTGTGCTTGTGGTCGTAGGAGACCAGGTCGCGCAACGTGAAGCCGTCGTGGGCGGTGACCAGGTTGACCGAGGCGTACGGCGACCGGCCGTCGTCGGCGTACAGGTCGGAGGAGCCGGCCAGCCGGGTCGCCACCATCCGGATGCCGTCGGAACGGCCACGCCAGAAGTCCCGCATGGTGTCTCGGTACTGGTCGTTCCACTCCACCCAGGGCGGCGGGAACTCGCCGAGCCGGTAGCCGCTGACGGTCGCGTCCCAGGGCTCGGCGATCAGCTTCACGTGTCGCAGCACGGGATCCTGGCCGATCGTGGTCAGCAGATGTCCGCCCATGTCCACGTCGTACCCGGTCCGGGTCAGTGCCGAGAGCAGGTCGAACCGGAACCCGTCGACATGCATCTCGTTCACCCAGTAGCGCAGCGAGTCGAGAATCAGCCGCAACGCCTGGGGGTTCGCCGCAGCAACGGTGTTGCCGCAGCCGGTGACGTCCCAGTAGGTGTCGTCGTACGCCGCATCGGGGGGTAGCGCGTCCTGCTCACCGGTCTGCCCGACACGGTGGTAGTAGTCGTGGTCGTCGAGCCCGCGGAAGGACAGGGTCGGTCCCTCGGGCCCCCCCTCTGCGGTGTGGTTGAAGACCACGTCGAGGATCACCTCGATCCCGGCCGCATGGAGGTTCTTGACCATCGCCTTGAACTCCACGACCTGCTGTCCACGGTCTCCGGAGGAGGAGTACGCCGCATGCGGGGCGAAGAAGCCGATGGAGTTGTAGCCCCAGTAGTTGGTCAGCCCGCGAGCGGCCACGCTCGGCTCGGAGACGAACTCGTGGATCGGCAACAGCTCGACCGCCGTGACACCGAGCTCGTTCAGGTAGCGGGTGACCGTCTCGCTGCCGAGGCCGGCGTACGTCCCGCGCTCGTGGTCGGGAACCCCGGGGTGCAGCCGGGTGTAGCCCCTCACGTGCAGCTCGTAGATCACCGTGTCGCGCCAGCGGCGTCGCATCGGCTGGTCGTCGCCCCAGTCGAAGTCGTCGGGTACGACGACGCTGCGCGACATCGAGCCTGCCGAGTCGAGGCTGCTTGGCCTCGGCGGGTCGTTCAGGTCGTACCCGAAGATCGCCGGACCGAGCTGCACCGAGCCGCTGACGGCGCGGGCGTACGGGTCGATCAGCAGCTTGTTGATGTTGAACCGCAGCCCCCGCTCGGGCTGCCAGGGACCGTCCGCGCGGTAGCCGTAACGGGTGCCGTGTTCGATGCCGGGCAGCGCGCCGTGCCAGATGCCCAGCGTGGCCTCGGTCAGCTGATGGCGGATCTCGACGTCGTCCTCGTCGAAGAGGCAGACCCACATTGCACTGGCCTCGGGCGCGTAGACGGCGAAGTTGGTGGACTCCTGGCTCCACTCGGCACCCAACGGCCAGCTGCGCCCGGGCCATACTTCGACGATCTCACCCTGATGGGTCCACTCTCCTGGGGTCACCCGAGCCATTGTGGTGGATAGGGTGCGGGCAGAGCTGAGCCAACCCCCGGAGGAGTGTCGATGACCGAGTTCGTGCGCCTGGAGGTAGCCGACGGGGTCGGCACGATCCGGCTGGACCGGCCCAAGATGAACGCGCTGAACGCCCAGGTCCAGGAGGAGATCCGGGTGACGGCGGCGGAGGCGGCCGAGCGGGACGACATCGCGGCCGTGGTGGTGTACGGCGGCGAGAAGGTGTTCGCCGCCGGCGCCGACATCCGGGAGATGGCCGAGATGTCCTATACCGACATGGTCAAGCACTCGGGTGCGTTGACGAGCGCGTTCAGCTCGGTCGCCAAGATCCCCAAGCCCGTCGTCGCAGCGGTCACCGGCTACGCCCTCGGAGGGGGCTGCGAGCTGGCGCTGTGTGCAGATTTCCGGATCGCCGCGGAGGACGCTGTACTCGGCCAGCCGGAGGTGCTGCTCGGCATCATCCCCGGGGCCGGCGGCACCCAGCGACTGTCCAGGCTGGTCGGTCCGAGCAAGGCCAAGGACATCATCTTCAGTGGCCGCTTCGTCAAGGCCGACGAGGCGCTGGCGATCGGGCTGGTCGACAGGCTGGTTCCTGCCGATCAGGTGTACGCCGAGTCCGTGACCTGGGCAGGACAGTTCGCCCAAGCAGCGTCGTACGCCGTCCGCGCGGCAAAGCAGGCCATCGACCGGGGCCTGGAGGTCGACCTGGAGACCGGGCTGGAGATCGAGCGCCAGCAGTTCGCGGCGCTGTTCGCTACGCAAGATCGCAAGACGGGAATGGAGTCCTTCATCCACAATGGGCCGGGCAAGGCCCAGTTCGAGGGTTGCTGAGTCAGCAGCCACCGGAGCAGACAAGGGAGCTTAGATGGCCAGGAAGACCACCCCCAGGGACCAAGCGCGCGCCGAAGACGCGCCGGCAGCCAACGGAAGGGGCCGGCGGGGGGCCGCGTTCGCGGCAGCGCGTGCGCAGCTGGCTCGCCTGGTGAGGCTGGTCTTCTGGGTGCTGGCGTTGTTCTTGGCGGTCGGTGCGCTCCTAGTGGCGCTGCGCCACAACGTGCACACATCCAACCCCATCGTGAAGTTCGTGCTGGATGTCGCCGACACCATCGACGGCCCCTTCAGCCGCAACAACGGCGTGTTCGTCTTTCACGCCAAGCACTCCGTTACCAAGAACGCGGTGGTCAACTGGGGCCTGGCCGCGGTGGTGTACCTGCTCATCGGACGGGTTCTCGAGCGGTTGATCGCACCGAGGTCCAAGCACTGATCCGAGGCCGTCGGGCAACCACCGCCGACTCCTGTGACTGAGCCCACGCATCTCCGGGCCGTCTGCGCCCGAACTCCCTAGTAGCCTCGGGGACACTCATCCCAACGCGAGGAGGGGGCCCTCAGGGGCCAAGCCAGCATGAAGATCGTCGTCTGTGTGAAGTATGTCCCCGACGCCACCGCCGACCGGCATTTCGAGTCCGACAACACCGTGGACCGCACCGGGACGCCCGGGTTGCTCTCCGAGCTCGACGAGTACGCCGTCGAGCAGGCGCTGCAGGTCAAGGAGCGAGAGGGCGACTCGGACACCGAGGTGACCGCGCTGTGCGTCGGGCCCCAGGACGCGGTCGACGCCGTGCGCAAGGCGCTGCAGATGGGCGCCGACAGCGGAGTCCACGTTGTCGACGACGCGATCGCCGGCTCAGACGCCCTGGCCACCTCGAGGGTGCTTGCCGCGGCGATCGAGAAGGTCGGCAGCGAGTCTCCCGTCGACCTCGTCATCTGCGGGATGGCATCGACCGACGCCGCCATGTCCGTCGTACCCGCCATGCTCGCGGAGCGGCTCGACCTG
>JALZBH010000131.1 GCA_030947625.1 Actinomycetota bacterium | reverse complement strand
TCCTCGTTCTCCTTGAACTCGTCCACGCACGCCTGCAGCAGATGTTGCACGCGCAGGCCGCGCTGGGAGTTGTCGATGAGCTCCTTGATGGCCATCTTCTTGGCCCGGTCGACGATGTTCTGGATCATCGCACCGGAGTTGAAGTCCTTGAAGTACAGGATCTCCTTGTCCCCGTTGGCGTAGGTGACCTCCAGGAACCGGTTCTCCTCGGACTCGGTGTACATCCGCTCGACGGTTGCGGTGATCATGCCGGCCACCGTGGCGTGAGCGTTGCCGCCGAACTCGGCGAGGTCCTCGGCATGGAGCGGCAAGTCGGGAGTGAGGTACTTGGTGAAGATGTCGCGCGCAGACTCCGCGTCGGGTCGCTCGATCTTGATCTTCACGTCGAGCCGGCCCGGCCGCAGGATCGCCGGGTCGATCATGTCCTCACGGTTGGAGGCACCGATGACGATGACGTTCTCCAGACCCTCGACGCCGTCGATCTCGCTGAGCAGCTGCGGCACGATGGTGTTCTCCACGTCGGAGGAGACACCGGACCCGCGGGTGCGGAACAGCGAGTCCATCTCGTCGAAGAACACGATGACGGGCGTGCCGCCGGTGGCCTTCTCGCGAGCACGCTGGAAGACCAGCCGGATGTGACGCTCGGTCTCGCCGACGTACTTGTTCAGCAGCTCGGGACCCTTGATGTTCAAGAAGTAGCTCTTGCCCTCGCGGCCGGTCTTGGCGGCGACCTTCTTGGCGAGCGAGTTCGCGACCGCCTTCGCGATCAGGGTCTTGCCGCAGCCCGGCGGCCCGTAGAGCAGCACGCCCTTGGGTGGCTTGAGCTGGTGCTCCTTGAACAGGTCGGGATAGAGGTACGGCAGCTCCACTGCATCGCGAATCTGCTCGATCTGGCCGGTGAGGCCACCGATGGACTGGTAGTCGATATCGGGCACCTCTTCAAGGACGAGCTCCTCGACCTCGGACTTGGGCACCCGCTCGTAGGCGTAGTTGGACTTGGTGTCCAGCAGCAGCGAGTCGCCGGCCCGAAGGGTCAGCTCGCGAAGCGGCTCAGCCAGCCTTACTACGCGCTCCTCGTCAGCGTTGGCGATGATCAGCGCCCGCTGGCCGTCGACGAGCATCTCCTTGAACATCACCACCTCGCCGACCTCTTCGTACCGCAGGGCGGCAACGACGTTGAGCGCCTCGTTGAGCATCACTTCCTGGCCCTTGCGGAGCTCGTCGAGCTCGACGGCAGGGGAGACGTTCACCCGCAGCTTGCGACCACCGGTGAACACGTCGATCGAGTCGTCCTCGTTCCGGGCCAGGAACGTCCCGAATCCGGTGGGCGGCTGGGCAAGCCGGTCGACCTCCTCCTTAAGGGTGAGGATCTGCTCGCGCGCCTCCCGCAGGGTCTGGCTGAGACGCTCGTTCTGCGAGGTCAGGGCGGCCAGTGAGCGCTGGGTGTCGGTCAGCCGCTGGTCGAGCAGCCGGGAGCCGCCGGGCGCATCGGCCAACCTACGGCGCAGGTCGGCAACCTCGGCTTCCAGGAACGAGACCTGGTTGGCCAGCGCAGCCTCGCTCTCGCGATCTGCTGAGGAAGCTGGCATGAGCACGTCACCTCCGTCAGGCGCCGGATAGCACCGGCTGTTTCGACCCTACTGCGCTGATGGCCTCAGCAAAGCGCATCTCGCCGGGTGTCGATCACCGTCTGGTCACGTTGTGCCGGCCGCGTCAGTCCGGCTGCTCCTCGGCGAGCTCGGGCGGCAGGCCCAATGGACGAGGGCCGGTGTAGTCGACACCGTAGGCGCCCGGGGCCGGCCGCCGCTTCTTGCGCGGCGCCTGCTCCCCCGGGGCCATCCGTCGGGCGGTGACGAGGAACCCGGTGTGCCCGTTCATCTTGTGACCGGGCCTGATTGCCAACCCTTCCACGTGCCAGTCGCGCACCAGCGTCTCCCACGGCTGCGGCTCGGTGAACTCGCCGTGCGCACGCATGCTCTCCACCACCCGGCCGAGCTGGGTGGTGGTGGCGACGTACGCGACCACGATGCCGCCGGGCGAAAGCGCTTCAGAAACGACGTCAACGCACTCCCAGGGGGCGAGCATGTCGAGCACCACCCGGTCGACCGAACCGCGTTGATCCCCTGCCGGCAGTGCCTCGACCAGGTCGCCGACGGTGAGGTGCCAGGCGGGGTGCTTCCCACCGAAGTACTGGCCCACGTTGCGTCGAGCGACCTCGGCGAACTCCTCACGACGCTCGTACGACGACACCCGGCCGCTGGGCCCCACCGCCCGCAGGAGGGAGCAGGTCAACGCGCCCGATCCGGCGCCCGCTTCCACCACCCGAGCGCCGGGGAAGATGTCGGCCATGGCGATGATCTGGGCAGCATCCTTGGGGTACACCACCGCAGCGCCGCGCGGCATCGAAACGACGAACTCGCTGAGCAGCGGCCGGAACACGAGATACTCCCCGCCGGCCGTGGACGAGATGCAGAAGCCCTCCTCGCGTCCGATCAGGTCGTCGTGCTCGATCGCCCCGCGGTTGGTGTGGAACGACTTGTCGGGCTCGAGACAGATGTTGTGACGTCTGCCCTTGGCGTCGGTCAGCCGCACCCATTCGCCAGCGGCTAGCGGACCGCGGCGCACTCCGGACCAGGCAGCATCGCTCACCGGCCGGCTCGCGCGTTGAACGCGCGGTCGACGTCGTTGGTGCTGAGCACGCCGTAGACGCTGCCATCGCCCTCGACCAGGACGTACTCCGGGGCCGGGGTCTTGGCCATCGCCCGGAGCAGCTCCTCTCCGGCAATGTCAGCAGGGAGCACAAGCCCGGTCTCCAGCGAGCGGGCCACCGTGCTGATCGGCATCCACGGGCGACGTTCGTCGGGAGCGGCTAGCAGCGCCTGTTCGTCGACGACCGCACTCAGCCGGTCGTCTCCGGTGTGCACGACGATCCCCCCCGCACCTGCCTCCTGGGCCCGACGCACCGCCTCGGCTACGGACAGCTCCTCGGGCACCGCTATCGCCCGGCGGGCCAGGGGACGCGCGGCGAAACCCACCAGCCCTTCCCGCACCCGCGCGGAGAGCAGGGAGGCGTTGGCCCCCGACCACAAGAACGCCGCGATGCAGAAGCCGACCAGGTAGTCGAAGATGTCGGGCTTGGTGTGCAGGATGCGCTCGATCACGAACGGCCACGCCAGTGCCAAGACGGCAGCCACCCGACCGCCCCAGGCGGCCACGACCGTGCCGCGGTGGGGGTTGTGCCCGACCTTCCACACCAGCGCCCGAAGCACCCGGCCGCCGTCGAGCGGCAGCCCCGGCACCAGGTTGAGCACGCCGACGACCAGGTTCACCCCCGCAAGGCTGGTAGTGGCCATCCCGAGCAACCCGGGTGGACGGAGCTGGAGCAGCCCCAGGCACACCAGGCCGATTGCGATCGAGGTGAGCGGGCCGACTACGGCGATGACGAACTCCTGCCCCGGGGTCCGCGGCTCGCCTTCGATCTCGGTCGCCCCACCGAGGAAGTGCAGGCTGATCGACCGGACCGGCAGCCCGAAAGCCTGGGCGGCCAGGGCGTGGGACATCTCGTGTAGCAGGACGGAGAGATAGAGCAGGACTGCGAACGCCAGCCCGGCGACGTACTTCAGCGAACCCAGCCCGGGCTGCACGACCTCGACCTGGGGGGCGACCAGATAGGCGATCAACAGCGCGATCACCAGCCAGGATGCCCGAACGAGGACGTCGACGCCGCCGATCGACCCGATCCGCAGGGTCCCCGGCGGGTATGCCGGTCGCCCAGGCGGCTGCTCGCTCACCCCCCAACGCTATCCCCCTGGCAAATTCGCCGCTCCCGTGCGCATCCGAAGGCTGTCGGCGGCGGCGCCTAGAGTGGCCAGGTGACCCAGAGCGCCGTCGACACTCCGCGTGGCCGCATCGGCACCCCCGTCGACGGGGTGCAGGTGGTGGGCTCGCTCTCGCCCAGCCGGGCCGGCGACTTCAAGACCTGCCCGCTGCTGTTTCGCTTCCGCACGATCGACCACCTGCCCGAGCCGCCCTCCCCGGACGCAGTGCGCGGCACGGTGGTTCACAAGGTGCTCGAGGACCTCTTCGACCTCGACGCCGCGGAACGCACCCCCGCGCGAGCCGAGGAGATGATCCAGGCCGCCTGGGAGTTCGTGTTGGACGCCGAGCCCGCGACCGCTGAGATGTTCGGCGAGGGCGGTCCCGAGATCGGTGCCTGGCTGGCCTCGTGCCGGGAGGTGCTGCGTCGCTACTTCACACTCGAGGATCCGCGTCTGTTGGAGCCCGCCGAGCGTGAGCTGTACGTCGAGGCGCTGCTCGACTCGCGGCTGCTGCTGCGCGGTTTCGTCGACCGTATCGACATTGCGCCGAACGGCGCGATCCGGGTCGTCGACTACAAGACCGGACGCTCTCCCGGAGAGGGCTTCGAAGCCAAGGCGTTGTTCCAGATGCGGTTCTACGCACTGGTGATCTGGCGCAGCCGAGGGGTGATCCCGGGCATGCTCCGGTTGATCTATCTGGGCAACGGCGAGATGGTCAGCTACATCCCCGACGAAGCCGACCTGCGGGCGACCGAGCGCCTTGTGCAGGCGGTGTGGCAGGCCGTCGAGCGGGCCAGGATCTCCGGTGACTGGCGACCGAGCCCGAGCAAGCTCTGCGGCTGGTGTGCCCACCAGGCGTTGTGCCCGGCGTACGGCGGAATTCCCCCACCCTTGCCGCAGCCGCTCACGATCGAGCCGACGCTCTAGCGTCGGGCGCGGATGTCCGTTGCCGCGGGCCGTGAAGGTTCTTTGCTCACCCGACGCTAGAGCTCCCCGACGGCGGCGCAGAGGCCGGCGAGGGTCGCCGGCAGCTCGCTTGCGAACGCTCTGCGGGGCCCGGCAAGCACGCTGACATGGTTGGGCACCACCAGCACCCGGCAGCCGGCGGCCTCCGCAGACTCGGCTCCGGTGTTGCTGTCCTCGATGGCCACGCACCGCTGTGGGGCCACCTCCAGCCTGCGGGCGGCCTCCAGGTAGGGCCCGGGGTGCGGCTTGCCCTGGCTCACGACGTCGCCGGTGACGACGGCGGCAAACGTCGCCGGCCCAAGCACGTCGAGCACCGGGTCGACGAACCGCTGGTAGGACATCGTCACCAGTGCACACGGGACCGCACGTCTGCACAGGTCGGCCAGCAGCTCCCGGGCACCGGGACGCCACGGCACCCGAAGGCGGACCCGGTCGATCACCCGGTCGAGCAGCTGCTCGACGATCTCCGCTGGTTCGAGGCTTATCCCCGAGTGTTCCTGGATGTAGCGGCCAGAGACGAGCAGGTCGTTTCCGACCAGGCTGAGAGCATGCTCGTGGGTCCAGCTGCCACCGTGCTGCTCGACGAGCTCGAACTCCGCCTCCATCCAGTAGGGCTCGGTGTCCACCAAAGTCCCGTCCATGTCCCAGAGGACGGCCGCGGGGGGTTCCACTAGTCCTCGGGTTCGTAGCCAAGGCTCGAGGAGAGCCAGCGCTCGGTCTCGGCTAGCGACCAGCCCTTGCGCTTGGCGTAGTCCGCGACCTGGTCCCGCCCGAGCCGCCCGACGACGAAGTACTGCGCCTGCGGGTGGGCGAAGTACCACCCGCTCACCGATGCGCCGGGCCACATCGCCATCGACTCGGTCAAGGTGATGCCGGTGTTTTCCTCGACATCGAGCAACTGCCACAAGGTCTGCTTCTCGGTGTGGTCCGGACATGCGGGATAGCCAGGCGCCGGACGGATGCCGGTGTAGGACTCGCGGATCAGCCCTTCGTGGTCCAGGCTCTCGTCAGCGGCGTACCCCCACAGCTCGGTGCGGACGCGCTGGTGCAGGCGCTCGGCGAAGGCTTCGGCCAGCCGGTCGGCGAGGGACTCCAGCAAGATCGCCGAGTAGTCGTCCAGTCCCTCCTTGAACTCCGCGATCTTGTCCTGGCTGCCGAGTCCGGCGGTGACTGCGAACGCGCCGATGTGGTCGTTCAACCCGCTGCCTTTCGGAGCCACGAAGTCGCCCAGCGACTTGTTGGGGACGCCGTCTCGGTGCTGACCCTGCTGACGCAGGTGATGCAGCACGCAAAGTACGTCGGTCCGGCTGTCGTCGGACCAGACGATGGTGTCGTCACCATCGGCGTTGGCCGGGAAGAGGCCGATGACACCGTTGGCGGTCAGCCACTTGTCCTTGACCAGCTCGTCGAGCATGTCCTGCGCGTCGTCGTAAAGCCGACGGGCCGCGTCTCCGCTGGTCGGTGAGTTGAGGATGTCGGGGAATGCGCCCTTCATCTCCCAGGCGTTGAAGAACGGCTGCCAGTCGATGTACTCGCGCAGCTCGGCGAGGTCGTAGTCGCTGAAGGCCCGAACCCCGGTGAACTCCGGCGCCGGGATCTCCATGCTCCAGTCGACCTCGGGCGCGTTGTTGCGCGCCTGCGCCAGCGAGACCATCGGCCGGTCGTGTCTGGCGGCATGACGCTCCCTGAGCGAGACGTAGTCCGCGCTCACGTCGGCAAGCAGGGCGTCTCTTCGTTCGGGCGAGAGCAGCGCCGCGGCAACAGGCACCGAGCGGGAGGCGTCCTTCACCCAGACGACCGGACCGTCGTACTTGGGGTCCACCTTGACCGCCGTATGTGCCCGCGAGGTGGTTGCGCCGCCGATGAGCAGCGGGATCTGGAAGCCCTGCCGCTGCATCTCAGCCGCCAGGTTGACCATCTCGTCGAGCGAGGGGGTGATCAGCCCGGACAGGCCGATCAGGTCTGCGTCGATCTCCCTGGCCTTGTCGAGAATCTTCTGGGCGGGCACCATCACGC
>JALZBH010000130.1 GCA_030947625.1 Actinomycetota bacterium | reverse complement strand
CGGCGAGGATGCCGGCATGCACCTTCGGGTGCAGCGTCTTGACCCGGCCATCCAGGCACTCCGGAAAGCCGGTCAGGTCCTCGACCCTCGTCACCGGGATGCCGAGGCTCTCCACCAGGGCAGCGGAGCCTCCGGTGGAGACGATCTCGACGCCAGCCGCATGAAGACCGCGCGCGAGACCGTCCAGGGCCGCCTTGTCGTAGACGGAGACCAGCGCCCGTCTGACGGGGATGCGCAGCTCGCTCATCGGCCGAACCGGACCTTCCTGTCGCAGGCCGTGAAGCCCTCGCGGGCCATCCGCCCGACACTCTCGACCAGCATCGCCCGCTCGGCGACCTTGATCCGCTCGTGCAGCGAGTGCTCGTCGTCGTCCTCGGACACGGCTACCGCGCGTTGCGCGACGATCGGGCCGGTGTCGACCCCGGCGTCGACGACGAACAGTGTGCAGCCGGTCATCTTGACGCCGTAGGCCAGCGCGTCCGCGGCCCCGTGCATCCCCGGGAACGACGGCGACAACGCCGGGTGGGTGTTGACGGTGCGGCTGCCGAACGCGGCGAGGTACGTCGGCCCGAACAGCTTCATGAAGCCGGCCAGCACCACCAGGTCCGGCTCGTATGCGGCCACCGTGCGGGTGAACGCAGCGTCCCACTCCTCGCGATCGGTGAAGTCCTTGACCCGATGCACGAAGGTGGGAATGCCGGCCCGCTCGCCGCGGGCCAGCCCCTCGATGCCCTCGCGGTCGGCGCCCACGGCGACCACGATCGCGCCGTACGACGGGTCGGCAGAGGCCTCTAGCAACGCTTGCAGGTTGGTGCCCTCGCCGGAGACCAGCACGACCAGCCGAGCAGGGCGGTAGGGGTCGGCAAGAGGCACGGGCAGCAGGCTACAAACCCTCAGTGCCGGCGCTGCCACCAGGTCACCGCGAGCCCCCCGAGCAGTCCTCCGATGCTCATCGCGCCGACTGCGATCACGAACACCTGTCCGAGGGGCGCCCCGACGTGGGTCAGCTCGCCGGTGCCCATCGGACCACCTGCCAACGCCACCAGAGCCGTGGTCACCAGCGCCGCAGCCAGCCCGACGCCGAACCCTCGCAACGCCGCGGAGTCCCACGCGGTGACCGCATAGTGCCGTTGCGCCAGACCGCCACCGACCGCGCCCGCCAGCACCGGCAGCGCCAGCACCAGCTGGAACCACCACGGCTGCTGGCCGGCGTTGGGAAGGGCGGCCAGCAGCGGGAACGCCGGCATCGGACCCAGGGCGACCGCTGAGGGCGAGACCAGCGTGCCGGCACCGACGACGAAGCCCGGCCCGAGGATGTACGACGTACCGAGCAGGGCGGCGTTCGGCGTCACCACGAGCGCTACCAGTGTGTACATCAGCGCGTCGCCGGTGTGCAGATGCAGCGCGGAGAGCACTGTGGCGGCGTCGTTCCACGACAGCGCCAGCGACACCGCGACCAGTCCCGCCGAGACGGCGAACAGCGCGAGCACTGCCGCCATCGCGCCGCCGGCGACCGCCCGGACCCAGCCGGGTATCCGCCCCATCCAGACCCCGAACCGACCGGCGCCGACTGCCATTCCGGCACTGCCAGCCAAGCCGCCGACCAGCAGTGAGCCGACCAGGGCCCGCCCCAGGCTCGCTGTGGCGGGGCCCTGGCCGGCCAGCACACAGGTGAGGACCGCGATGATCACGTAGATCCCGGTGCTGACCGTCGCGCCGATCGCCCACGATTTGTCGTCAGTGACCGGCTGGGACGTGGTGCCCGCCCAGCGGCCACTGCGGTACGCCGCCAAGGCGAACACGGCCGTAAGCCCCAGCGGCACGATCCCGATGGGCACGCCGTTCAGGTCCAGCCGGGCGCCGTGGCCGAGCAGCCAGATGTAGGCACCGGTGCGCAGGGCGCCGTTGGTCTGGCCGTGGGCGCCGGCATCGGCAATGAACCAGCCCGCCACCGCGACCGCCATGCAGGTCAGCAACGTTGCGCCCGCGGATCCCACGCCGGCGATCACTGCCGAGACCGTGAGCGGTCGGGCGACCGGTGGCTGGGGCGTAGTGGCCGTCGTCGTCGGCCGGGTCAGCAGGTCAGTCACCGGCCCATCTTGACCGAGCAGCCGGTCACTCGCGGCATGCCACGCGGGTAGCCTCGACGAGTGATGGACCGCGACCAGGCACAGCGACTCGATGCCGAGTCCCCGCTGGCCTTCGCCCGGGAGCGCTTCCGGCTTCCGGGCAACCTGATCTACCTCGACGGCAACTCGCTCGGTGCGCTTCCCTCGGCAGTCCCGGCACGGATGCGGAAGGTGGTCGAAAGCGAGTGGGGAACCGGGCTGATCGGCTCGTGGAACGAGGCTCACTGGATGGAGCTCGGTGCGCGGGTTGCCGGGCGACTCGGTGCGTTGGTCGGCGCCGACGGTGCCGACATCCATGTCGGCGACTCCACCAGTGTGAGCTTGTTCAAGACGATGGTCGCTGCCACCCGGATGCGCCCCGACCGACGGGCGCTGGTCGTCGAGCAGAGCACGTTTCCCACGGACGGCTACGTCGCTGCCGGGGTGGCCGACCTGCTCGGCCTGGAGCTGCGCTGGTGTGACCCCGCCGACCCGGTCGCAGCGGTCGACGACGATGTCGCGATGCTCTCGCTGACCCAGGTGGACTTCCGCACCGGGGCCCGGTTCGACATGGCGGCGATCACCGCTGCTGCCCAGGACCGAGGTGCGTTGGTGCAGTGGGACCTGTGCCATTCGGTGGGCGCAATGCCGGTGGACCTGACCGGAAGCGGCGCCGACTTCGCCGTCGGATGCACCTACAAGTACCTCAACGGTGGCCCTGGTTCGCCGGCCTTCTTGTGGGTCGCTCCACGGCACCAAGCCGGGCTGCGGCCACCGATCACCGGCTGGATGGGACATGCCGAGCCGTTCGCGATGACACGCGAATGGGCTCCCAGGGACGGCGCCGCGTCGATGGCTTCGGGCACCCCCCCGGTGCTCGCGCTGTCGGCGCTCGAGGCCGCGCTGAGCGTCTTCGACGACCTCGACCTGGCCGACGTACGCCGAGCGTCGCTGTCGCTGACCGACCTGTTCATCGACCTCGTCGACGACAGGGTCGGTGACGCGGTCCGGATCGTCACCCCCCGCGACCACGCCAGGCGCGGCAGCCAGGTCTCGCTTGCCCATCCGGACGCCTACGGCATCGCTGCTGCGCTGGTCGATCGCGGCGTGGTTGGTGACTTCCGCGTCCCCGACATCGCCAGGTTCGGCTTCGCGCCCCTCTATGTGCGCCACGTCGACGTGTACGACGCGGTCGGACACCTCGTGGCCGTGCTCGACAAGGGCGAGCACCGCGATCGGGCGTACGCCAGCCGCAACGCGGTCACCTGACGCCACCGGACCAGATGGGCAGCGGCAGTCCGGCGATAGCCTGCCGAGGTGACCAATGATGACACCCGCAAGGACACCACCCATGACCCCGCCAAGGACTCCGAGGCAGGGCGGCCGGCCACGTCACCCGCTGCCTCCGAGGTGGAGCTGACCGACTCCCTGGTGAGCACCCCACACACGCTGAGGATTGGGCGGACGAGCCTGAGCTACACCGCCACCACGGGCACGGTGGTGCTGCGCGAGGAGAGCCTCAAGGACGGCGTCTGGGAGGGTCGCAAGGCCAAGGCGCGGGTCGCGATCACCTCCTACACCCTGGACGGCGCCGAGCCGCACACCCGGCCGGTGACGTTCGCCTTCAACGGCGGCCCCGGCAGCTCCAGCCTGTGGCTGCACCTGGGCCTGCTCGGACCACGTCGAGTGCTGATGGGGGACGTTGGCGAGCTGGCGCCGCCGCCGTACGACATCGCGGACAACAAGGAGACCCTGCTCAAGGTCAGCGACCTGGTCTTCATCGACCCGGTGTCCACTGGCATCTCGCGCGCCGTCGAGGGCGAGAAGCCGGACCCCTACCACGGTTACAAGGGCGACATCGAGTCGGTCGGCGAGATCATCCGGCAGTGGACCACGCGCGAGGGTCGCTGGCTCTCGCCGAAGTTCGTCGCCGGCGAGTCCTACGGGACCACCCGCGCCGCCGCTCTG
This sequence comes from Actinomycetota bacterium, assembly GCA_030947625.1. GTDB lineage: Bacteria > Actinomycetota > Actinomycetes > Propionibacteriales > Nocardioidaceae > Marmoricola. Next base: position 2,770 of record JALZBH010000130.1, on the reverse strand, counting down.
GCCGAACACCTGCAAGCGCGCTACGGGATGTACCTCAACGGCCTGGTGCTGATCTCCAGCATTCTGGACTTCGGTACCGCCGACTTCGAGATGCACCGCAACGACCGGGCGTTCGCGGCGTACCTGCCGTTCTACGCGGCTACCGCGCACTTCCACGGTCTGCATGGACGCAAGTCCCAGAAGACGGTGCTCGACGAGGCGGCGACCTACGCTTCCCGCGACTACCCGTGGGTGCTGGCGCGTGGCAACCGCCTCACCAGCGCCGAACGAGCCGAGGCGGTGGCCACGATCGCGCGGCTGACCGGCCTGAGCGAGGACTACGTCGACCGTGCCGACCTGCGCATCGAGCACTGGCGCTACTTCGGGGAGCTGCTTCGCGACCGCCGCCTCACGGTCGGCCGGCTGGACTCCCGCTTCACCGGTCCGGCCGCGAGTGCGATTGCCGAGCACATGGACGCCGACCCGTCGATGGACGCGATCCTGGGGCCCTTCGCCGCGGCCTTCCAGCACTACCTGCACGCCGAGCTTGGGTTCACCGACGACGGCCCGTTCCGGATCATCACCGATGCGGTGAACCCCTGGAGCTTCAAGGAGTTCGAGGCCAAACCGGTCTACGTGGTGGACAAGCTGGAGCGTGCGATGCGGCAGAACCCCCATCTGCGCGTGCACTTCGCCTACGGCTACTACGACGGCGCCACGCCGTACTCCTGCGCGGAGGAAACCCTCGCCCACCTCTCGCTACCGCCGGAGCTGATCGCCAACATCGAGCACCGCTACTACCCGTCCGGCCACATGACCTACGTGCACCAGCCGAGCCGGGTCCAGCAGTCCAAGGACCTCGCCGACTTCGTCACCGCCTCCGCGACCCCGGCCTGAAATCCGGCGAGCCAGGGCTCAGGTGCGGCGAGTCGCGACTTGGGTACCCCTGTCTCGGTGATCTCCCGGTTGAGCTCACCCAGTCGGCGGATCGGCTGTTGGCAGACCTGGTCACCGAGCTCGGCCATCCGTAGCAGTCGGCCACCCCCTCGTAGAGCGTCCTATGAAGCGCCTTGCAGGATCTCCCGCATCAGCTGGGCGGTCTCCGATGGGGTCTTGCCCACCCTGACGCCGGCCGCCTCGAGGGCCTCCTTCTTCGCCTGCGCGGTGCCCGAGGACCCGGACACGATCGCACCGGCGTGACCCATCGTCTTGCCCTCGGGGGCGGTGAATCCGGCGACGTAGCCGACCACCGGCTTGGTGACGTGCTCGTTGATGTAGTCGGCTGCCCGCTCTTCTGCGTCGCCGCCGATCTCGCCGATCATCACGACGGCCAGCGTCTCGGGATCGGCCTCGAACGCCTCCAGAGCGTCGATATGGGTGGTCCCGATGATCGGGTCGCCACCGATGCCGATCGCGGTGGAGAAGCCGTGGTCGCGCAGCTCGAACATCATCTGGTAGGTCAGCGTGCCGGACTTCGACACCAGGCCGACCGGGCCCTTCCCGGCGATGTTCGCCGGGGTGATCCCGACCAGACACTCCTCGGGGGTGATGACGCCCGGACAGTTCGGCCCGATGATCCGGGTCCGTTTCCCCTGCGCGTAGGCCCAGAGCTCCGCCGTGTCCTGCACCGGCACGCCCTCGGTGATCACCACCACCAGCGGGACCTCGGCGTCGATCGACTCGACCACAGCGTCCTTGGTGAAGGGCGCTGGGACGAACACGATCGACACGTCGGCACCGGTCCCCTTGACCGCCTCGGCAACCGAGCCGAACACCGGCAGCTCGATGCTCTCCCCGTCGGAGCCGATGTGGCTGACCGTCGTACCCGCCTTCTTGGCGTTCACGCCGCCGACCACGTTGGTGCCGGCCTTCAGCATCAGCGCGGTGTGCTTGGTGCCCTCGCCGCCGGTGATGCCCTGGACGATGACCTTGGAGGCGGAGTTGACGAAGATCGACATCTCCTCAGCTCCCTTCCTGGCCCGAGCCACTCAGGCTGGCCAGCTCGGCGGCCTTGTCGGCCGCGCCATCCATCGTGTCGACCTGGGTGACCAGCGGGTGGTTCGCCGCGTCGAGAATGCGCCTGCCCTCCTCCACGTTGTTGCCATCCAGGCGTACGACGAGCGGCTTGTCCGCCTCGTCACCGATGATCTTCAGCGCCTGCACGATCCCGTTGGCAACCGCGTCGCACGCGGTGATGCCACCGAACACGTTGACGAACACTGCCTTCACCTGCTCGTCCCCGAGGATCACTTCGAGGCCGTCGGCCATCACCTCTGCCGAGGCTCCGCCGCCGATATCGAGGAAGTTGGCCGGCCTCTGTCCGCCGTGTTTCTCCCCGGCGTACGCGACCACGTCGAGCGTGGACATGACCAGACCCGCTCCGTTGCCGATGATGCCGACCGAGCCGTCGAGCTTGACGTAGTTCAGGCCCTTGTCCTTGGCCTTGGCCTCCAGCGGGTCGGCCGCGCCCTGGTCCTCGAACTGAGCGTGGTCCGGGTGCCGGAACTCGGCGTTGGCGTCCAGGGAGACCTTGCCGTCCAGCGCCTCGAGGCGGTCGCCCTCGAGCCGGGCGAGCGGGTTGACCTCGACCAGGGTGGCGTCCTCCTCGACAAAGGTCTGCCACAGGGTCTTGACGACGGTGAGCGCCTGCTCCCTCAGCTCTGCTGGAAAGCCGGCCTCGGCGACGATCTCCGCCGCCAACGCGTCGTCGACGCCGGTGCCCGGGTCGATCGGGATCTGCTTGACCGCGTCGGGATTGGTCTTTGCGACCTCCTCGATCTCGACACCGCCC